>JADGEK010000021.1 GCA_016744395.1 Gammaproteobacteria bacterium
AGTTCCCATGCGAAAGTAGGTCACTGCCAGGGTTAAACATGACTGGAGACAGTCGGGAAGAAGCCTCAGAGTCGAATGATTCTGGGGCTTTTTTTTTGTCGAGCGATCGGGATCTTTTTTTTTAGTGACTTCTGGCGAGGGAGCTTGGGGCTCTATCAAAATAAGCTTTATTCTTGTTTTGTACTGATATATGCTCCAAAATAGATTGATATGAATAACATTGACGAAGAGTATGAGCTATTTAAATCGCTTTGTAATTTAAATTGTATTGAACTCACTGATACCAATAAATTTCTTTTGGATTGTATTAAACAAAAGGGTCTAAAACTTAAGCATAGCAATGGCACGTTTTGTCTTGACTATAAAATAATTCCGCTTTCTGAAAAAGCCATCCGGGCTGGGATTAATTCACTGTTAAATGAATCTATTAATAACTTTGATATTTTGTACGAAACAAGTTCTACCAATAAAATAATTGCAGGTAAGCAATTAACTGAGGAATATTCTGTTTTATTAACAGAGTTTCAGAATAAGGGACAAGGTCGAAGAAATAGACAGTGGGTTTCACCACTAGCGGATAATATTTATCTTTCTATAAGGTTTAACCTTGTGGAACCAGATAATATTCATCTTATTCCTCTATTAACTGCACTATCAATATGTTCTGCTCTTAATAATCTAGGCATTGATGGTTGTCTCATTAAATGGCCAAATGATATTTACCTTTCAGGAAAAAAGTTGGCAGGTATTCTAGTAGAAAGTTATTATAACAAAGCGAATGGTTTTGATCTTGTTGTCGGTATTGGATTAAATGTTAATATGCAGTTTAATGATAATATTGATCAGGTTTGGACAAGCCTACGTATTTCTCAGAATAAACTCTTTGACCGTAATATAATTATTTCTGAAATTATATCTGAAACATTACAAGTTTATAATAAATTATCTGAAGTTGATTTAGTTACGTTTGTACAAGATTGGAACTCTCATGACTATCTCTATAATTCAGACATTATCATTACTAATGATGAAAAGAGTTATACTGCTGTTGCTCGTGGCATATCCAGCGATGGTGCTTTACAGATTTTGGAATCTGGCAGCAAAACTTTAAAAAAAATATATTCTGCTGATGTCTCAGTCAAAACAAAACATAGCAAAGTTTGAGAGTTAAAAAAGTGAATTGTATATTAATAGATGCTGGTAATAGTTTTTTAAAAATTAGTTTAATTGACCGTTTCGATGATTCTGATCTTAGTTATAATATTTTAGATTACTCAAACTTATATGATGATTTACTTGATAAATTTCATGATGTCATAGCCTCACAAGTTATTATCTGTAATGTTAGCAATCCTGTTAATTACCATATTATTTCTGATGCCATTTACAAAATCTGGCGTATAAATCCACATCTTATTCAGGTTGAGCAAAACTCATATGGGCTTTCTACTCGATACACTAACCCTAGAGTTTTAGGAAGTGATCGCTGGGTTGCTATGATAGCTGCGCTTACTGAGTTCAAAACTAATCTTTGTGTGGTTGATTGTGGAACTGCAGTCACTGTTGATGTTGTTACAAAGACGGGCATGCATATTGGAGGCTTCATTACACCAGGGCTAAAAACATCTCGTCTTTCACTTGGTCTAAAGGCCAATAATCTTCCATCTGTTGATAATAATGATGAAAACATTAATAATGAAACTTCAATTTTGGCAATAAACACTCAAGATGCAATTTTAGGTGGTACGCTTTATCAAATTAGTGCTTATATTGAGCGTATTGTCTCAGAAATTAAGCTTGAGTTTGGTGAAGATATAGAGTGTATTATCACTGGAGGTGATGCCGATAAAATACAGGCACTCACTTGCCACCATTTTCATCATAGAGAAACACTCGTATTGGATGGATTAAGAATTGTGGCACAGAGACTATTTGAGAAGGTTAGAAAATGAAGTGGTTGTTTATTGTTGTTGCGTTGCTTAATATTGCATATGGTGCATATAATTTATTTTTTGCACAAGGTTCAAAATTAAATAGTAGCAATGTTGCTTTAGCAGATAAAAGTCAAATTGTAAAATTAAATGAGTTAGATGCTAATGCTCTAAAAGAACTACAGGATAAGGTTTTACCATCCAAACAAATTATAGATGAAATTGAAGTTTCAGAGTCAATAGATGAGCCCAATGAAATAGAAACTATCGTAGATATTATTCAAGATAGCGTTCCCGAGAATGAATTAAATTTAGAAGAAAATCTTTGTTATAAGCTTGGACCTTTTACAAAAAGTGTTATGAATGATATTCGTTCTTTACTGGAAGTTGAATATAAAAATCAACTATCTTTTGGTATTGAAACAACATCAGATATCACTTATTACCGAATATATATTCCTCCCATACAAGACAAAGCAAAAATAAAGGAAACACTGGCTAACTTGGATAAGAATAATCTTAAAGATCATTATGTGATGTCAATTGATGGTCGAAAAAATGCCATTGCCTTAGGTGTTTTTAAAGAACGCAGTGCTGCAGAAACGGTTGCCAGTCAAGCTGCAAAAATTGGTTTGTCTACTACTATAGAAGCAATCAGCGATGACAAAAATAGTCTCTATCAACTGATGGTTATTTTTCAAAAAGGTCAAGAAACTAATCGTTATCAGGAAATTATATTACAAAAAGAACTTATTTCTGTCCAGTGCGACAATAAGGGTTGATCAGTTCAATAGAGTCTGTATAATACGCGCATCAACATTATTTAGTGCCGGTATAGCTCAGTTGGTAGAGCAACTGACTTGTAATCAGTAGGTCCCGAGTTCGACTCTTGGTGCCGGCACCATTTCTAAGTCTTTTAAAAAAGTAACTTCAATTATTTTATAATTAAGTCAAATTCAATTGCTTCTATAATATCCAATCTAAAGTTCAATTTTCTACAAAAAAATAACAAAACAAATGCATTACTCATTATTATGAGAGATTAATCCTTTTTTTGTAACGCTTGTCATTTATGTTCTGAATAGCTGGCTAACAGAGCCTTCAGGCATAATTTCTTCCAGCTTATCAAGAAAAGCATTAAGAGATTAGCACTGAATAACCTTTGATTTATTCCTTAAGCTGAATACGAACTCGTATGTCATCAGTGTTGAATTTGTTAGCGTTTTGTTAAAGTCAGATATATTACAGTTTCACGGAAGGAAAGTATTTGTATGATTTCAGGGTTTGATTGCAATCGAGTGACAGAAATATCGGGTAAAATACCTGCACTTTTTTTTAGTTTATCCATGGGTCTTTTTTTGTGGACTTTAGCTCAACATGCCCTTGCTAGCGGGATAGTTCTGGAAAAGTCAGAACGTCCGCAATTAATATTACTGAAATCCTATCACAAGGGGATGGATGTAAAAAACTGGTCTATGAGCGAAAAGCTTGATGGTGTCAGAGCATACTGGAATGGTCAAACTTTGTATTCACGCAGTGGTAGAAAAATTGCTGCACCGAAGTGGTTCACCAAAGATTTCCCAAACTTTAAGCTGGATGGTGAATTGTGGACAAAAAGGGGTGACTTTGAACATATTACTTCGATTGTAAATAGGCATAAACCGCATAATGGCTGGAAGCAAATCACTTATGAGATTTTTGAAGTGCCTGATGCTCCTGGAAGTTTTCCAGAGAGATTAAACCGAATTAAATCCTGGCAACAACAACAGCCATCCCAATATATTCATATTGTTGACCAATCTGTTTGCAAAGGCCCATCACATTTGCAATCATTTCTTAGTGAAGTGGAACAAAAGGGCGGTGAAGGCGTGGTGATCAGAAATCCTGATTTACCCTATCATACTGGACGAAGTCAAACGTCACTCAAAGTCAAAAGTTTTCAAGATGCTGAATGTCAGGTGACTGGCTATAAAAAAGGTCGGGGAAAGTTCATCAGGATGACTGGAGCACTTTATTGCCAGATACAGGACCAGAGAGTTATTAGCATTGGCAGTGGTTTATCAAATGAAGAAAGGGCCAATCCACCGCCTATTGGAAGTATTGTTACCTATAAACATAATGGCTATACATCAACAGGAAAACCTCGTTTTCCAGTTTACCTGCGCATTAGAATAAAAAATGAGACACATGACGATCATGCGACCAAGAAAAAATAAAACATCAAAGAAAAGAATCAAGAAGAAAACAGCAGTTTCAATGGCTACAGGATGGCTGACCACGGATGAAGAAGAAATTCAGCGTCGCCGGTTTACGCTCAATGGAAGAAAAACTGACGGTAAAAATAATAGTGTCTGAAGACTATAAAGCTTCCTCCATCTATACTGATTATATTATCTCATCTATGAGTGATATGGGTTCTGGCTCACAATATAAAGTAGAATATTGAGATAAAAAACAACGAATCAACACCTGTGATTGTCCAGCTCACCAAATTGATGGTCTAGCCACTTGCAAACATGTTGAGCGGGTTTTACTATTTCTTCTATGAAAATAAATTCCAGCCAATCTTTAAAAAAGATCATTATTTAACCGATATTTCACAGTGAAATCGCGCCGATTGTCTGAAAACCTATCAAAAAAGTTCATTTTTTACCTATGTAATTATCAACAGCTTCTCTACGATCATGAGGCGATTTAAAGCATTCTTATTCCAGGTGTGATCACTCTTGTTGAAGTGCAACGGATTAAAAACTGGCAGTTGAAAACAACACAGGTAGTAAAGTGACTGCAAAGTCCCTATTTGTTTGTTTTGACAGGGATACCACTGGAATTGTCCGTGTCCTGCCAGTATCAGATCCAGATAGGAAAAGTGGAGGAAACCGTTGATTTATCTATTATTGAACAACAATAATTCCTCGTTTTAAAATACCTGGTGAGGTATTAACCATTCGGGCTAGTTTCAGAGAAGACAGTGACATTCACAAAAAAGGAGCCATGATATTATTACAGCATCTATTACAAATGGTGGATGAGCAGCTACTGAATCAACTTTTGCCATAAACTGTTGTCATTAATTCGTCATCTTCAAGGTTTAAACTTTGAATGTGATGAATTCAAACAGCTTAAATGTTGATGGAACTATAACCAGCCATTCACAAAATAGCGTACTTTTCCAGAGCTTAGCAAAAATGAATAAGACGGCTACCAGTGGAAAACAAACCGATAAAAGTCTGCAATAATGTGAAGAATCCTATAACTAAATTACATGGAAATACAGGTATTCAATGCACTCATCCCTGATTGTGTGTATTCTTATTGTTGTAAAAAAAACTGACATAAAGTGTAAAAAATCTAGACAATGTAGTCTTTTACTGTCATTAATTCTAAACTCAATATGTTACACTTAATTACCTATGATGATAAAGTTTTCATGGAAGTTCAATAATATGGTGTTATTACGCAATGGTTAGAATTTTTAAGCACTACATTCCATTTAGCCTGGTTTTTGTTGGACTATTTGAGGCTTGCGTCTTTTTTTCTTCAGTACCTATTGCAAGATACATTAACAAATATGATGTTAATCAGTTTAATGGTTTTTTTTATACAGAGTTTATTTATACTCTTATCGTTATTCTTTCTATTGCTGCAGCGGGTTTATATAGCAGACATCTACGAGAAAACTTAAGAGGGGTGGTCTTCAGGGTTATTTTAGTTCTTACCTTTGTTTTTTTCGTTATGAGCTTTTTGTTTTACCTTCATCCCGCATTATTCACTGCAAGGACTTCTTTTATTTATGCGCTAATGATTACAGGTGGCACTTTGATCATTACTCGTACATTTCTTTTTTTCTTTATTAATCAAGAGTTTTTTAAGAAACAAATTATTGTCTATGGTGCGGGGAAAAAAGCGTCACATCTTAATGAATTACGTCGAAAATCAGATACCAGGAACATAAAACTGGTAGGCTTCATTCCCATTGAAGGTCAAGAGGTCGTTGTTGGAGAAAATCAACTTGTTGATTTACCAAGTGGCTTGTTTTCATATATTTCTGTCAATAAAATCGATGAAATAGTGGTTGCAATTGATGACCGCAGAAAAAACTTTGCTGTTGATGAAGTGCTTGAGTGCCGGGTAAAAGGAATTGAAATTATTGATATTTCAACATTCTTTGAGCGTCAGACTGGACGAATTAAACTGCATGCATTACACCCGAGTAATCTTATTTTTTCGGATGGATTTATACAGGGAGGCTTAGACCTCTATATTAAACGAGTTTTTGATGTATCGGCATCTCTTCTATTATTGTTGCTCACTTGGCCAGTAATGCTTATAACAGCCTTTGCAATTATGTTTGAATCGGGCTTTAAAGGGACTATTTTTTATAGGCAAATACGAGTTGGACTTTTTAATAAAAACTTTGAAGTGTTTAAATTTCGCAGTATGAGTATGGATGCGGAAAAAAATGGTGCCCAATTTGCACAAACATCCGATCCCAGAGTAACAAAAGTTGGTGATGTGATACGTAAGTTTCGAATTGATGAACTGCCGCAACTGTATAATGTTTTAATCGGTGATATGAGTTTTGTTGGCCCAAGGCCAGAGCGTCCTGAATTTGTAAAAGATCTTTCAGAGACGATTAAATATTATGAAATCAGGCACTATGTTAAACCAGGTATCACTGGTTGGGCTCAAATTTGTTATCCTTATGGTGCAACAGAGGCGGATACTCGTAATAAACTTGAATATGATCTTTACTATATGAAAAATTACAGTATTTTCTTAGATATCATGATATTACTACAAACAATTCAAGTGGTGATCTGGCGTCAGGGTTCTCGATAATATGAAGAAACTCGGGCTCATTGCATGAACATCGAGAGCTATAATATCTATAGCTACCTGTTAGCGACTGTAGCCTATGGTGCATTGTTGTTACTTAGCCTCTGGGGCATCAAAAGATACACCTCAGGCCTTACATTTTTTATTGCGGTCTTTTTTTCGTTGGTCTGGTCAGCTTATACTTCATATAATCTGTATAGTGAAGAACTTTATTCATCAAGTATCTTACCATTTGAAACGATTCGAAACCTATGCTGGTATATCTATTTATTAGCCATGCTAGGCAATCTTGAACGGCAAAAAACACACACTGAAAATACCATTCGCAGTGAATTTACCTTCTTATTAAATACAAACTACAGCCTATTTCTTCTTGTAGGCTGCCTATTTGTTTTCGTTGCTGAATTGATACCTGAATTAATGTTTCAGCTTAACCACTGGTTAGGTATGGATTTCAGGCTTTTGTCCCACGTATCCTTTGCAATTATTGGCCTCATCTTAATTGAACAACTCTATAGAAATTCAGTCACAGAACAACGTTGGGCAATAAAATTTATCTGTCTTGGTCTTGGTGGCCTTTTTACCTTTGATTTTATCATCTACAGCAAATCCCTGCTCTTTGCTGATATTGACATCATGCTCTGGAATGCTAGGGGAGTTGTGAATGCCCTGATTGTCCCCTTGCTGGCAATTTCTGTGGTTCGACTACAAGAAGAATCAAGAGCCTATACAATTTCAAGGAAAGTTATTTTTCATACCTCTGCATTGGTTGGAACAGGACTGTATCTTATTTTTATGTCAATGGCAGGCTTTTATATTAAGAAATTTGGTGGAAACTGGGGGGAAGTTGCCCAAATACTGTTTATTTTTCTGGCATTATTACTCTTGCTTGCACTGATGTTTTCAGGCGCAATGAGAGCTCGTTTAAAGGTTTATTTTAACAAGCACTTTGTGCATTATCGTTATGATTATCGTGAAGAATGGATAAAGTTGAGTAAGACTCTGGCTGAATTGAAATCAATCAATGAGTTGTCTCCTTTTATGATTAAAACGCTTGCTGATTTAGTTGATAGTTCAGGAGGTGGTTTATGGGTTCAAAATGAACAGGGGGATTATTATCTTGCTGAGACATTAGTTCATGGTTTTGATGGTAGTGGTCTGGAATTAATAGCCCAGGATGATGATTCAGTTCAATTTTTACAAAAAAAACAGTGGGTCATCGATTTGTTTGAATATGATGCTGCTCCTGAAGTCTATGAGCAAGCCAATTTTTTTCCATGGACTGAAAATAATAATGATATTTGGTTACTAATTCCTCTTTTACAACAAAATGAGCTTAAAGCTTTTGTGGTATTAACAAAACCCAGAGTGCCTAGAAAACTAAACTGGGAAGATCATGACCTGCTCAGAACAGTTGGTATGCAATTGGCCAATGCCTTTATTTTGAGTCAGGCCAGTGAAGAATTATCCACAGCAAGACAATTTGAGGCCTATAGCCGTTTGTCAGCCTTTATTATTCATGATTTAAAAAATCTGGTTGCTCAGGTTTCACTCGTAGTAAAGAATGCTGAAAAGCACAAACATAATCCTGAGTTTATAGATGATGCCATTGATACGCTGGAAAACGTAGTAGTTAAAATGCAAAAATTAGTTCAGCAACTCAGACAACGGAATGTTAAGGATGAGCAATCTGCACTTGATTTGGTCAGTGTCATAAAAGACATTATAAAACAACAGTCTGCCCACTCCCCAGTACCTCAATTTCAAACCGAGTTGACGGAATGTTTCATCATGGGTGAACAAGAAAAAATTTCAGCGATATTAGGGCATCTGGTACAAAATGCCCAGGATGCAACCGAAGATAATGGTTCAATAATTTTAGAGCTGATAAAAAATAATGCTTTACCTGGTGCTTCACAAAAGCAGGATGCAATAATAAAAATTACGGATACAGGGAGTGGAATGGATAGAAAGTTTATTTCAGAGCGTCTTTTTAAACCCTTTGATACAACAAAAGGCAATGCTGGCATGGGTATTGGGGTTTATGAAGCAAAGAGTTATATTTTAAAACATTCAGGTACTATTTCAGTTGATAGTAAAGTAGCACATGGCACAACATTTATTATTCATTTACCAATGGCTTCTGAAAAAGTAAATGTGCCAGAGAAACAATCTGTTGAAGATGTTAAAGGGGGAAAAGAATAAGTGGCTAAAGAAAAAAAAATATTGCTGATTGTTGAAGACGATCCTGGGCTTCAAAAACAATTGAAATGGAGTTTTGAAAACTATAAAGTCATTATTGCAGGTGATAGAAATGAGGCTATTACGGCATTAAGAAGGCATTCTCCCTCTGTTGTCACACTGGATTTAGGCTTACCACCAGACCCTGCAAATGCCAGTGAAGGTCTGGCAACCTTAAAAGAAATCCAGGAATTATTGCCACAAACCAAAGTGATTGTAGTGACAGGTAATGATGATAGAGAGGTCGCTGTTCAAGCTGTTGCAATGGGTGCCTATGATTTTTATCAAAAGCCTATAGAAATTGATACCCTTAATCTTATTATTGAACGTGCGTTTAACCTGGATGCCTTAGAAAAAGAAAATAAGCGTTTATCTCATACAGCTGATGAACCCTTAGACGGTATGATTGCTGTGAGTAAGCCAATGCTGGATCTTGCTCGTACAGTCGAAAAAATTGCACCCAGTGATGTGACTACTCTACTTCTAGGAGACAGCGGAACGGGTAAAGAGTTGTTGGCAAAAGCGCTTCATAATCTTAGTTCAAGAAAAAATAAAGCATTTGTTGCAGTTAATTCGGCTGCAATACCAGAAAATCTACTGGAAAGTGAATTATTTGGTTATGAAAAAGGGGCATTTACTGGGGCTGTAAGACAAACCAAGGGCAAAATTGAATATGCAGACAAAGGTACCTTTTTTCTCGATGAAATTGGTGATTTACCAATGGCATTGCAGGCAAAACTCTTACGTTTTTTACAAGAAAGAACAGTAGAGCGGATTGGTGGGCGTACTGAAATACCAGTTGATATTCGAGTGGTTTGTGCCACTCATCAAAACCTTCAAGATTTAATTGCGCAAGGGCAATTCAGAGAAGATCTTTATTACCGCTTAGCAGAAATGACAATTAATATACCAGCTTTGAGAAATCGCGAAGGTGATTCTATCGTTATTGCGACGGCTTTTGCTAAGCGCTTCAGTGAGCAACAGCATAAAAAAATTAAAGGCTTCACAAAAGATGCAGCTCAAGTTATAGAAAACTACAGTTGGCCTGGGAATATTAGAGAGCTTGAAAATAAGGTCAAGCGAGCAGTTATTATGTCAGATGGTATTCATATCACGGCCGAAGATTTAGAATTGAGCGTTGAACAAGAAGACTCCTCATTACCACTTAACTTAAAAGAAGTTAGAGAAGTTGCAGAAACATCAGCAATCAAGCGTGCATTGAGTTATGCTGATAATAATGTCTCTAATGCCGCAAAATTGTTGGGAGTAACAAGGCCAACACTGTATACGCTTTTTAATAAATATGGAATTCAAGTTAATAGTGTAGAAAATTAAGAGTATTTTCGTCAATTACAGTTAGTCAGAATGACAAAATTATTAATATTAGGAAAGAATTATGAAAAGGTTTAACCAGGTTATCACTGCTAGTATTTTTACATTACTTTTTATTTTTTCTGTGAATAGCCATGCATCAAACTATGTTGTGGATGCAAAAAAAAATATAGCAAATGGTGAGTATAAAACAGCTATTATTCAGTTAAAAAATTATTTGAAAGAATCTCCTGATGATGCCCAAGCTCGTTACTTGCTTGGGATGAGTTATCAAAAAAGTGGTAACCTTGCAGGAGCATCTAAGGAATTTGAAAAAGCTTACAAGACGAATAAAAATGATCACAAAATACAGTTGGCTTATGCAAAAATTTTAAAATTAAAAAATAAAGAACAAGCTAAGAATATCCTGCTACAAAACTACGAAGATAATTCAGATGAAAGCCAGAGGTTGGTCATCCTTGCTGAAATTGCATTAAGTGAGAATAAATTAGCGGATGCTACAGAGTTGTTAAAAAGAGCAGAAGAGTTAAATAATACTGCTGAAGTGCAGTTAGCTTTTGTGACATTGGCTATTGTGGAAAAAGATGGAGCTGGAGCTGATAAAAGATTAGAAGAGATCTTAAAAAAAGACAATAAAAATAAAACCGCCTTATTTTTAAAGGCAATGAGATTCAGTAATAAAAATGAACTCCAAAAGTCACTGGACATTTTTGATCAACTTTATAAAGAATACCCAAATGATCTACGATTTTTGCTTGAGAGAGCTGGGGTAAAATACAAGAAAAAAGATTATGAAGGTGTGGAGCAGGACTTATCTGTTATTCTCAATAAGAACAAAAACTTTCCTCAAGCAAATTCATTGATGTCATTGAGCAAGTTGCAACAAAAAGACTATAAGTCAGCTAGAGAGTATACCCAAAAAGTTCTTAATATTTTACCAGATCATTCCCTTTCATTATTTGTTAGTGGTGTGTCTGAATTTGCCCTTGGAAATTTGAATCAAGCTGAGAAAGCTTTGAATCAAGTTTTGTTCAAATTTCCAGATAATCTTGAAGCTCAAAGTATTTTATCGTCTTTATACATTGCAAAAAAAGAGGGTGAGCAAGCACTGTTGATTCTGGAATCAATAGATAAAGACACTATAGAAAAAAATGCCAAATTATTATTGAATCTTGGTACTGCTTATTTATTAATAGGTGAACATGAAAAAGCAATGCTGGCATTAAATCAAGCAAAAAAAATTGAACCAGATAATAAATTAGTCAATGAAAGACTCGTTGTAGGTTACTTCAAATCGAAAGATATGAAAAATGCCATAGCAAGTTTAGAGAGCATTGCTGCGGACAAGAAAAATATGCAGGCTCAATATTTGCTTGTTATGACCTATATTCAAAATAAAGAATTTGATAAAGCAAAAGAAACAATCAAGCGATTGAAAATACAATCACCCAATGATCCTAACTTACATAATTTTGAAGCTGCCTTGCATTTGATCAATAAAAATATAGAATTAGCATATTTATCCTATCAGCAGGCAATTAAACTAGATGCCAACTACATACCAGCCTATTTGGGTATTATCAGGATTCATATGGATAAGAATGAATATGACATTGCTGATAATTTGTTTGAAAAAATATTAAGTACTAATAATAAATACATAAAAGCCTGGTTAGGAAGAGCTGCTATTGCTGAAAAAAAAGGGGAGGCTGAGAAGGTTGAATTTTTTATCACAGAGGGCTTAAATCATTCTAAAGGCGAGGTTAAATCTGAGCTGATTGCTCTGACGCAGTTGGCAAAATGGTACAACAGGCAGGGGCAGAAAGAGAAGGTCTTAGAATTAGGTCGTGAGATAGTACAACGTTACCCAAATAATGCAACAGCTCAGTTTTTTCAAGTGAAAGCACTATTACTTAATGGAAAAAGCCAGTCAGCAGAAATGGCTTTAGAAAAGCTACTTTATAATGACTCTGAAAATCGAACTTATCAATTATTGTTAGTTCGTTTGATGGTAGAAAAAAAAGATAATCAGAGAGCTTTCCATTTATTAGATAATATCCTTAAGTCTAATTCAAATGATAGACAGGCAATGCTGTTGAAAGGTAAATTATTAGCATTAGAAGGGCAAAATAAAAAAGCAATTGAAACTAGTCGGCTCTACCAACAAGTCTTTCCTGAAGGTTCGGCTGGTTTTCAATTAGAGGCTGATGTCCTTTTAGCAGAAAAAAAATATGAAAAGGCACTGGTAAAATATCAGATAGCATTTAAAAAAACAGCAAGCGATCAATTATTACTAAAAATAGTAAGCTTACTTATCAAACAGAAGAAAACCGATGAAGCAATTGAGTTTTTGACTGATGTGATTACTGGGGATAATGCCAATATTATTGCACGTTATCGTTTGGCCGTATTATTACAGAAACAACAGAAAAATGAACTGGCAATTGAGCAATACAAGGCATTAATTTCACTTGAACCTAGCAATGTTTTGGCGCTAAATAATTTGGCATGGATGTTATCGGAGAAGGGTGATGGAGATGCGTTAAAATTGGGAAAAAAAGCTTATGAGTCAGCTCCAGATTCTCCAGCAATCCTTGATACTTACGGCTATATCTTACTGAAAGAAAATCACCTGGAAGAGGGCACAAAATTACTACAAAAAGCTGTAGAATTAGCGCCAAAAGCCTATGATATTCATTATCATCTCGCAAAAGCCTACTTTTTAGCTGGAAAGACTCAAAAAGCTAAAAATGTACTGAGTCTTGTTTTAAATGAAGATGCTAATTTTTCTGAAAAAGAAAATGCAAAAAAACTATTTAATCAGTTACAATAGAAATCAATATGATCTATCAAATAAAAATTATAAAACCAAAGATAGGAAAATAATTATTAAATTCAAATTCTAATATTTGAAACAAACTCAGGATGACTATCAAAATGTCAATAAAGTTAATCATTGCACGTACAGCAAAAGAGCTGGATGATGTCTTTAGATTGCGCTATGAAGTCTATGTCCTTGACAAAGGAAGATTTTCACTTGATGCGGCATCAAATGAAAATAAATTTAGAATCGTTGACCGTTTTGACACTATTCCTGATGTGGCTAACATTATTGCTTATGAAAATGGTGTGCCTGTTGCCTGTATGCGTGTAAATAGAGACTCTGAAATAGGCCTTCCTGCTGAAGTTCACTTTGATTTTTCTAGTTGTAGAGAAAGAATTAAACAGGAGTGTGAAGAAAGACAAATTAATCAGGTCATTGTTAGTGGCGGCATGCTGGCCATTAAAGAAAAGTGGCGGAATCAAAGAAATATTATTCATGCGATGTTTAAAACAGCGATAAATATTATGCATGGTCTTGGTGCCTCTCACTTGATTACTTCTGTGAGTGAAGTGACTCAATCCCTCTATGGAAGAATGGGACTTGAAGTGGTTGGAGAATCTAAGTGGTGTGAATCGATAGGAGATAATTTAGTGCCTATGGTTGCGTCATTTGATAAAATTATTAAATGGGGATTTGGTGACCTTAACAAGGAAGGATACTCTATCTGGCTTGATGGCCTGAACGATTACTATGAACGCATTGTGCTCTCGGCGGGCGAGGTGTTGTTTTATCAGGGCGATATTGCTGAAAATGCTTATGTGATAGAAGATGGCTGGCTCTCGGTTTCAAGGACCGATAAGAATGATAATGAACTGATCTTATCAAATCTTTCTAAAGGTGAATTATTTGGTGAATTAGCACTTTTTGATCAAAAGCCCAGATCAGCCACAGCAACAGCATTGACGAATGTCGAAATTAATGTGATACCCAAAAAATCTTTTTTAACAATGATTAAAAATAACCCAGAAAAAATGGGTACTTTACTTAGTTATTTTTCAAAGCGATTACGTGATATGGATGAGCAAGCCATGATGCATGTTTTTGCACCTCAGACGGCACGTATACAGTTTGAACTGAAAAAAATATGGCAGTCAGCCCCTCCTGATAGAAAGCTTCCTGATACTCGTACAGCAAAGGTTGGACCAAAACAAATTGCGAGTTCTGCACATGTACATATCGAAGATGTTATGCTCAATCTTGAGCAAGAAAAAACTGAAGGGAACTTAGAATATAGCCAAAAAACGATTCGTTTTTTTAAATCCCCTATTATTAGTTCGGAAAATACCCCACAGTTACACATAGACAGTTGAATTATTTTTTTACTGTTTTCAGTATGGATTCCAGAGATATAAGATCCACAAGAGATCTGAATAAAATCGCATTATTTCTCACTAGCCCGTAACATTCATACGTTTTTATATTTGTCTCCGTTTTCTTTTCCTGAAGATGGATTAATATATGCAATATATCATTACTTTTTAAAGTGGATAACAATTGACGATCAACACTTATTTTGTGTGAAAGATAGACCATCGGCGAACGCTCAAAGTCCAGGCCATTTTGCATGAATTTTTCCAGTAAAGCACAGGAAATAAACGCACAAGGAAAAATCTCGGGGAACTGGTACTTATTCTCTAATTCATCAAAAAATAGTCGTTGATCGACCATAGAGCCACACAGAAAATTTTTAGCATTACTGACATTAATAAACTTCCTTTTTAAAAAGAAGCTATTTTTTTTTCCCAAAATATTAGCTTTAATAAAGCTACGATCAGCATACGTTTTCAAAGCTTCAAAATTTCTATTAAAATCTGGCTCGGGTAAAAATAAAGGTAGTTGCGTTTCTTTTTTAAAGCCAATTAAAGCCAGTTTGTCCCCTGCTTTGACACTGACTCTATTGCTTAATGAGGGTGGAGTAATGTCTGTTGATTGAGCTATTGTCGTTTGTTTTACATCGACACAGATCCCCTGCCCAGGTTTTATCGCATTAGCAAAAGAAAACTGATAATTACTAAAATTCAGATTATTCTTAATAATAAAGTTATTTTCATTATTAATTTGTCGATGATGATAAATTTTATTCTCAATTAATGATTCTATTTGAAAGCCAAGCACAATCGGCCCCTTAAAAGGATTTTGTAAAATCCTTGACCATTTATGGCTGTCATGAAATAAATTAAAGTCATCTGTAGCATTGCGTGCAACATCAATGTGAATTTGACTAAATTGTTCGTGGTTTGTTTGAGAGACCATATATTACCCTCGAGATTGCTTAAACTTCAGAATTTAGCACTTAAAAAATGACACGTCCATAGCATCTTGTAGTTTTTATAGCTATACTCAAGTTAACGGGGGATGTCTTTGATTATGCGAGTCTTTTATACGAAATGAATTTATGAATAATATCCTTAAAGATATACTGGATGATCCACACTTTTCAGAAGGATCAGCTTGGAAGCGGCGCTGTTTTCGTCATAATGAAATAATTGTCGAAGAAGGTCAGGATGGTGGTTCTTTATTCTATATTGAAGAAGGGCAATTAAGAGTGGCAGGTAATATTGAGCTTGAGGAACATAAACACATTCAGCCTGGAATTTGGGAACTTGAAAAAGGTGAAATTTTTGGTGAAATTGCACTGTATGAGTCACAGCTTCGAACTGCCTCGGTACGTGCAACATCAGATGGTTGTCTAGTGGAAATTGATGGCGAAAAGCTAGGCATTTATCTGGATGCTCACCCTTCTCTTGGTTACCTGTTTTATAAAGATTTGTTTGAAATACTCATTGGTCGGTTGAGCCGAGCCAATCATCGAGTGAATGATCTCTTTGCATGGGGTTTAAAAGTCCATGGCATCGAGCAGCATTTATAATCTTATGAAAGAGAAGCAGCATGATAATGGTTTAACCCTGGCCCAAACCTTTCAAAAGTACTTTTCAATTGAGCTGGCAAATACCCCAGAATTGAAACAGAAAGCCTATAATATTCGATACCATGTTTATTGCAAAGAATTTGAATATGAATCCATTGATTCTTGCCCCAATGAAATGGAAACAGATGAATATGATGATTCTTCATTACATTGCTTGATTATCCATAATGAAACGAATATCCCAGCAGCATGTGTCCGACTTGTACCAGCAACTGGTAGTGACTTAATCTTTGACTTATTGCCTTTTGAAAAGTATTGCTCAAGCAGCCTTGATAAAGAATTTATTAAGCAATTACATTTGGACAGAAATACAGAATGTGAAATTTCACGATTGGCGGTTGATGGAATCTTTCGCAAGCGTTCAGGTGAAGCTTTAACACGATTTGGTGATGTCAATCTGGAATTTTCCAAAGAAGAACAACGTACTTTTTTGTTGATTGCTGTGGCTGCATTTCTTGCCGCAACGGTATTGACTGAGCTATCAGGTAAGACCAATGTGTTTGCTATGATGGAACCCTTTTTACCCAGATTGTTAAGGCGTTCAGGTCTTATATTCCAGAGAGCGGGAAAGGATATTGACTACCATGGGATCAGAGCCCCCTATTTTATAACCACACAGTCTGCATTGGACAACATGCGTCCTGAACTACTAGAGCTGTATCATTGGATACATCAAAATATAGAACCTTCGTACTTAAAATGAGATTAATTCAGATATCAGAGAATTGTTATGGATAAAATTTTGCAATCGACTTTTCATTACGGGACCGCTTTTTCCAGAAATATTGGCTGGGTAACTGAAACTGAACAGGAAATATTGCGTAATAAACGAATTGCAATTGCTGGTTTGGGTGGTGTTGGTGGAAGTCATCTGATCACATTGACTCGTCTGGGTATTGGAAAATTTAACATTTCTGACTTGGATATTTTTGAGCTAGCTAACTTCAACCGTCAGGCGGGTGCGGCTATAAGCCATATTGATCGTAGCAAAGTTGATGTTATGGCTGAGCTGGCAAGAGATATTAATACTGAGTTAAATCTGAAGACTTTCCCTGAAGGAGTGAGTAAACAAAATCTGGATGAATTTTTAGAGGATGTTGACCTTTATGTTGATGGCCTGGATTTTTTTGCTCTGGAAGCCCGAAAAGCTGTTTTTGCTGCTTGCGCAGAAAAAGGCATTCCTGCTGTGACTGCTGCACCTCTTGGGATGGGTGTTGCCTTATTATGTTTTCTGCCAGGAAAGATGTCCTTTGAAGAATACTTTCGTCTCAATGGACAGACAGAGGATGAACAGTTACTCCGTTTTCTTATGGGCTTGTCTCCTGCAATGCTACAAATGTCTTATTTAGTGGATGATAGCCGAGTGGATCTGGATAATCATAAAGGCCCATCGACTCCCATGGCATGTGAGCTTTGCGCTGGCCTGGCAGCGACCAATGCTTTAAAAATCTTGCTTAATAGAGGTAATGTTATTGCGGCCCCAAATGGCTTGCATTTTGATGCCTTTCGCAATAAATTTTCAAAAACCTGGCGTCCCTGGGGGAATAATAACTGGATTCAACGTCTGGGTATTGAAATTGTTCGTAATAAACTGTCAGAAAATTTAACAATGCCTAAAGTGACCTCAGAAGAAATCATATTAGATACACCCATTGCCCGTATTCTTGACTTGGCTCGTTGGGCACCTAGTGGCGATAATACTCAGCCCTGGCGTTTTGAAATATTGGATGAGCATTCTTTTTTGATTTACGCTAATGATACCAGAGACTGGTGTGTTTATGATTTAGATGGGCGGGCTAGCCAGACAGCAGTGGGAGCCTTATTGGAAACAATACAAATTGCGGCATCGAAAGAAGGGTTGAATGTCAGTTTTAATCAGACAGAAAAATCCAGTGAAGAAAACCCGATTATTGAGGTTAAACTGGTTAATGCGGCGGGTGAGCAAGTTACAGATCTTTTATTTCCCTTTATTAAAATTCGTTGTACTCAGCGCAGAGCTTTGTCTGGCAAAGTTTTAACCCAATCTGAAAAGGAACAGCTTGAAGCATCTGTTGGTGATGGTTTTAAGCTCATCTGGTTAGAAGGTCAATCAAACAAATGGCAAATGGCCAAACTACTTTTTAGAAATGCTCAGATCCGCTTAACAATCGAAGAAGCCTATAAAGTACATAAACGAATTATTGATTGGAATTCACAGTTTAGTAAAGACAAAATCCCAGACCGAGCAGTCGGGCTTGATCCGTTTTCATTAAAAATGATGCGCTGGGCCATGCAGAGTTGGGAGCGTGTCACAATGCTTAATACCTGGTTTGCAGGAACATGGATTCCCCGCATTCAGTTGGATTTGTTGCCAGCAATGCAATGTGGTGCACATTTTATTATTGTTTCAGATAACAAACTGGAAACTATAGATGACTATATTTCTGGTGGTCGGGCAATGCAACGATTTTGGTTAACCAGTGCCCGTTTAGGATTACAATTTCAGCCAGAAATGACACCTTTAATATTTTCTCGGTATGTTAATGAATCAGAAAATTTCACACAACCTTTCACAAAAAACACACAGGCTTATCAGCAAGCAGAAAAATTGGCTGTTGATTTAGAAATTATAGTGGGGAAAAAGATTAAAGGATATTCCGTTTTTATGGGGCGAGTGGGCAAAGGAAGAATACCCATTTCCCGCTCCATTCGACTATCGATAGGTGAATTACAAAAATAATTGAATTACTTTATCAAAGAAAAAGATATACAAAGAAAATAGATTTAATGTACATAGAATATTTTTTCAGCTTCCTTTTCTATTGTTTTTAAATAGCCATTAATTTCGATGAAGGGTTAATGTCAGATATTTTTACACTCTGCTCATTATATTTTTTATTTTTCAATATTATTGTAGAAATTAGTTCAAAATTTGCAGCTGATTTTACTTAAATACAAGCTAAACCATTATAATTTCATCATTGTATTATTTTCATTATATGATCGTAATATCTGTCAGTTTTTTTTACAAAACAAGTAGAGAGGGATATAAAAAATTTAGGCTGAACTTCGTTATCTTATTGAATTTTAAAGAGTATGTTTTTTTTGGCATAAAACTAGCATTAAGAGAAGTACTTGATTGGTTTTGTTGTTAGCAAGGCAAGTAGAATTTAATATAAATTGGAGTTATAAAATGATATTTAAGAAAAAATTAGCAATATTAGGTGGCGCAGCCCTGCTAGCATTTAGTGCGAGTGCAAGTGCTGTAACTGTGGATCTGTTTTCGACTGACCAAGGCCTTCTAAGTGATTCTACAACTAGTGATGGTGGCTTGACATCTTCTGTAGATACTGTGGGTACTGATATCTTGGGTGGTTCACGTGATCTTTATGTGGAATTAGTTTCAAGAGCAGTTACATCTCCATTTTCAACAGCTGATCTTGGTGTAGGTGGTGGAGCATTAAGTTTTAGTGTAGGTACCGAAGCTACTGGTACTGCTGTTGTGCAGTGGGATGGTAATGATCATAGTCCTCTCATTGATACAACAGGATTACAGACACTTGGAGTTGGTATTGATTTGACCGAAGCTGGTACACATACAGCATTTGGTGTTAATACTCTGTTTGCTGATGCAGATTTTCTCTTCACAATTACAGCATGGACTGATGATGACAATTGGACAGCTGTTACTTTAGGCTCTCATGCTGTTGGGCTTGGATCAGGTGTTTTCTCTGCTATAGGATTTGATTCTTTTACAAATGCTGCTGATTGTGGTTCTTTAGATCCAGAGCCAGGTGTCATTGCGATCACTTGTGGTGGTGTTGGCGGAGATCAAGTTGTTGATTTATCTAATCTAGGTGCCTTACAGTTAGTAATTGATCCGCTAGGTAGTTTTGTCTCGCTAGATTTAACTCTTGATAGCATTGAAACTATCCCAGAGCCTTCAACATTAGGTTTACTTGGTCTTGGTTTAGTCGGTGCAGGTTTTGCTCGTCGTAGAAAAAATCAGAAAGCATAAAATATTATTAAATATAATATTTTAAATGAAAAAAGGGTGTCATTACATTTGTAATGACACCCTTTTTTCATTTTAGGGTAAAATAAAGTTGATTAAAGGTTTTCTTTAAATACTTTCAATGAATGAATTAAATTCAATGCAACAATTATGTTTATGGAATAGTACTTTCATTGTTTTTGCGTTAGTTTTGTACTCAGGAGTATTTAGTAATTCACTAGCTGTTTTTTTCAATAAAATCCCTTCTTGAGTTTGTTCAGAACGTATAATTAATCCTGTGGTTGTTTGTTCTATATACGACATGGTTAAATACTGATCCATATTACTGGCAATCCCCAAAACAGGGATCCCTTCAGATAGAGCTTGATAAGCTGTTGCACTTCCGCCATTACACACAACCAGATCACACTCACGGATGACCTCAGTTCCTGGTAAATAATCGGCTACATAAACATTCCCAGCCATTTTAATGTCAGAGCGACTGGCGGTAGCAACTAGAATATTAGCATTAAACTCAGATAAAACAGACATGATCTCAGGCAATTTATCTGCTGCACCAGAGGAGCCCAAAGTGACATAGATTTTTTGTTTATTCTTATCCAGACTTTCAAACCATTCAGGCAAAGGAATATCTGGAGACCAAATTAATGGGCCAATGAAATGATGATTGTCTGGTAATTTCTGAGTTGGAATAAGCTCAGGTACGTCCAGATAGAGCGTGTAATCACCATAAGTATAGACCTGTCTTAAGTCACCCATTGGTTCAAGATGATGTTGTTTTCGGAGCTGATTATGAGGGTGTGCATGATATTTAAAGACAAAGGGGCGTATTAACTGGAAGAAAAAATTAGTGATGGTATAACCCAGAAATCGAGTCATGGGATGATCGGGTAAAGGGTAGTTTTCTTGACTATAGGGGCTCCAGTGGGCGTTGGCTAGAGCAATATAAGGTGTGTGACTTAAAGGTGCACTGATCGCTAAAGAAAGTCTGAAATCTCCGACAATAATATCGGGCTTAATTTTATTAATAAGCTCAATGTCATCTTTGATATAACTGCTGAGTGTTTTTTTGTCATAAAACCTTGCACCAGATGCCAGAGCGTTAATAAATTGCTCACTGGGAATGCTTTTGATCGGCCATCGAGTTATGTTTGAGTTTTCAGGAAAAACAAAATCAAAGCCTTCAGCACAGGCAAAGTGAACATCATAGGTTTTTGGATCCAGTGATTGTGCTAAAACCAGAGGACGAACAACATGAGCCAGAGTCACTGCTTCAGCAAAAAATAAGATTCGTTTTGTTTGGGGCATCAGGATTTTCCTGCTCTGCCAAATAAACCGTATTTTTCTAACTCATCCACTGTTTTTTCATATCCGTCAAAGGACTCCTGATCAGATGCCCATTGCACAAATTCTTCCATGCCCTGTTCCAGAGAGGTAGATGGTGAAAAATTAAGTCCATGCTTTGCTTGAGTGAGATCAGCATAACAGGAAAAAATATCGCCCTGACGAAACTCACCTAGATCGAGCATTTCCACATCCTTCTTACAGGCTTTGGCCAATGCACTTGCAACATCTCGAATTGTGTCGTTGCAACCACTGCCAACATTAAATATTGCGGGGGAGCGGTTATTATTTTCTAAAGCCAGCACATTGGCTTTAGCAACATCAAATATATGTACAAAATCCCTTCCAGGCATTCCTTGTTCATAAAGTGATAGTGCTTGATTGGCAATGATTCTGTTATAGAAGATGGAGACAACACCAGTATAAGGATTTTTTAATGATTGTCTGGAGCCGTAAACATTAAAATATCTTAGCATCGTGACAGGAATACCAAAGGTATTCGCGGCATAACGACAATAATCCTCCTGATGTTTTTTTGTTTCAGCATAGACAGATAATGGGTCAAGTGGGCGCTCCTCAATGGTTGCGACAGGTTCAAGGATGGTTCGACAATGAGGGCATAGTTGGTGAAACATTCCTTTGTCCAGATCCTCTCGAAGACGAAGAGAAGGATAAATGGTTCCATGCTCTGGACAGGTATGGGTTCCCTCTCCATAAACAGCACGTGAAGATGCAAGTATAAATTGTTTGAGTTTAATGTTTTGTTTAACGATGCATTCTAGTAGTGTTGCTGTACCAATGACATTAACATCAACATAATTTCGTATATCGTACATGCTTTGTCCAACACCAGTCAGTGCAGCAAAATGATAAACGGCATCAATATCTTCAAGTGCCTTATTGACATCTTCAGGTTGACACACATCACCATATATCTTTTCAATGTCAGGGTGGAGGTAGTCTGGAAAGTCAGCATTTTTACCATGTATTTGTGGATCAAGTAAATCCAGGATTCGAACTCTATGGCCTTTTGCAATAAGCTGATCTGCAGTGTGTGAGCCAATAAAACCTGCCCCACCTGTGATTAATATATTCATGTCATTTCCTTGATTCGTTAAATTGTTTTTGTTGTCTGTATTTTATTCCCAGTGCTAATATCGCAGGTAAGAGTAAAATATCAAAAAACAATGCAGCCAGAAGTCCAACACCTGTCATTAAGCCAAATTGATGGGTTGGAATAAAGGATGAAAATGCGAGAATAAAAAATTGCCCACAAAGAATAATGGTGGTTGCTGAAATGGCTCGCCCTGCTGAACGGTAGGCTCGCATTAGAGCAATAATGGGTTTAATGCCTTTATTAATTCGCCTGAGATAGGCATCGTAGACATGAATAGTATCATCAACGGCAATGCCAATAGCAACGCTTAAGATTATAGCTGTTCCAATGTCCAATGTGATACTCAGGATACCCATGGTAATAAAGATAAAGAGGATAGGGGAAATATTGGGCAACATAGCTAACATTGCTGGTTTGTAGGAGCGCCAGAATAGGGTCAGGCAGAGAAAAATTAATAAAAATGCCATAGCTCCACTTTTAAGTTGTCCAGAGATCAGCTGTTTTTCCTGATCGGAAAACATTCGGGCACTACCAGCAAACTGCCATTGTAAACTGATGTGATTCTTTTTCATGAGTTGCTCAATTTTTTCCATGGTCTCTCGGATTTTTCTGGCACCATGGACATTTAAGTTGAGCAGCATTCGAGTACGTTTAAACTCCTGATCGACTAACTCAAAGAGGTCGGTTCCATCGTAAATAAATAGATATTGACTGATAATGGGGCGTTTATCAGGTATAGAGCGGTAGGCAGGATTTTCGTTATGGAATGCCCAGTGCATTTCTTCGACAATATCTGCCATTGAAAGGCTTGCATCAACTTCAGGTAAATTATCTATCTCTTGTTGAATTGCTTTTATTTGTTTCAAGTTAATGGGATCTTTAAGGTCATCACGTTGTTTGCCATCAAAGATAATTTCCAGAGGTGTTGTTCCTGCAAGATTTTTTTGGATTAGTTTGTCTGATTGAATAAGAGAATGTTGTTGAGGAAAGTAGAGCAATAAATCTGTTTCTGGTCTCACCTTGATTGCTTGTGTGAGTCCTCCCAGAAGCAACAAGCTCAGGATAACAGTAGAAACAATTCCAGCATGACGGATACTGATACGCGCCCCAAACATGACAATGCGGTTAAACTGTGTCATTCCGACTTTTTGTATTTGCCAGCTATTATTATCATACCTAAGAAAGACTGAAGGAATAATCCAAATGACTAATAAATAAAGCATTGCAACTCCAACTGCTGCTGCATAACCAAATGTTTGAATGGGTGGCAGAGGGCTAAACCCTAGTGAGAGCAGGCCAGCCATTGTGGTAATTGCTGTAAACCGAATTGGGCGCTCAACGTCGTTTAAGGCGTATAAAATTCTGGAATGTCCAGAGTGACCAATTGCAGAAGCGTGTAAAAATGCATTAAAAAAATGTATGAAAAATGCAATAGTTAAGGAAGTGAGTAATGGACTGACCATTGAGACTGGCATTGAAAAGGGCTCATCAATCAAGACAACAAATAGTAGCGAACTATTAACGGCAATACCTATTGATATCATAACAAGTACGATGATGAGTATACTTCTAAATAACCACCAGATTAAAACAATGCCGAGAATAACGGTTGCTGGAATAAAGCGCAGATTATCTGCCAGCATGGTGTCAAACATGGTGACTTCAATTTCAATACTGCCAGCAGTTGCGACAATGTAGGGGATTAGATTGTATTTGCTAATTAAGTCCATTGTCATTGTTTTTATTTTTTCACTGTCAAAACTGCTTTCCAATGGGTTTGGTCTAACCAGCATTGCGATGTGGGAGCCATCAGTTGAGGCAATACGTTTTGGAGCAAAGCGATCGTTAACCACTCTAGCTTTGCGCTGGAAAGTATTCAGTTTTTGAATTTCTTCTTTTTTCAGTACATATTCCACTGAAAAGCCATCGCTGGTGCCAAAAATTTTGTCCATAGTAGTGATTGCTATGACACGATCAATCAGTGGATCTTTTTCTAATTGGGTAACAACTGACTCAAAGGGGGTGAGAAATGTATCTGCATATAGGTTATCCCCTGTAAATAAAATAATAAGCATGTCATCTTCAGGAAATTGCTGTCGTAATTCTTTTTCAAGCAGAATAACTGGTTCATCCTCATGAAAAAACACATCTTCACTATTATCTGGTTGTAATTGATTTAAAAAAGGAATGGGTGTTATAAAAAGTATTGAAAGGAGGAATAATGATAGCCAGAGAGGTAATCTTTTTTGCTTTAGAGCAAACATGAATTTTTGATCCAATGGATGAATGAACAAAATGTCATTTTAAAGCATAGTTAGAATAATGAGTTTGGTCAACTCTCTTTTACAATATTCAATAGATGAAAAATTACAGTGTAAATAATTATTGATTGGTTATGTGATTAGTTAGTTTTTAGAAGTATTTAGACTTGTTTTATGTACCTTTGATAAAGTAAAGTGCAAAGTTGATCTATGGAATTGATGTTAGTACAAACAGGTTCTACAACCGTTTATTTTTATTACTTGCAGTTGGCTAAAATTCCTGGGAATAAATTGTATATTGCTCCTTGTTTATAAACTGGGAGACCTTGTGTTTTAATAGTATTATATCTATACTTAGTTTGATTGCTTTATAAGGTTTGAACGTTAACTTGTTAATTTAAAAGAATTTTGGATGTGTTTTATGAAACGTTTTACACTGCTTAATTTTATTTTTAAATCAGTTGTAACTTTTGTGTCATTGACTTTTTTAATCCCTTCTACTCTTTGGGCAAAAGATTTTAGTAATGGCAAAGAGCTGGCAACGGCTGCTTACAATCGTCCAGATGGTGATAATTCACTCTCTTTGGGCACTATGGTTCTGGTTGAAAAAGGGCACGATCCTCGAGTCAGGCAAATGTATACTTTCAATCTTGATGCAGGCAATGAAAATAAATTTATGATGATCCGCTTTAAAAAACCTGCGGATATTACCAACACTGGCCTGCTAACTATTGACCACAGTGGTGACAAGGAGACAGAGCAGTGGGTTTATTTACCTGCAATTAATAAATCAAGACGCATCTCAACTAAACGAAGAGGCGGGCGTTTTGTAGGATCAGATATATTATATGAAGACCTCAGAGATAGAACCGTCGATATGGATAATCATAAAATATTGCGAAAGGAAAAATTCAATAAGATGGGTACAATTGTGTTGGAGAGTATTCCCATTGATCCTGATAATTCTGTTTATGACAGAAAAATTGCCTGGATCCACCCCAAGACCTTGCTGGCGTTAAAGGTCGATATTTATCAAAATGGGAGCAAAGAACCAGTTAAGCAAGTACTTGCTAAACAGATAGAAAAAAAGCAAGGTTACTGGACGGTAATGAAAAGTGTGATTCGAGACTTGAAAACCAAACACGAGACTCACTTAAAAATTAATAAAATCAAATATGACCAGGCTATTCCAGAGGCACTTTTTTCATTGAAATACCTTGAAGATCCGCAAAGAGAAAAAGAAGTGATAAAGCTTCTTTCAGGAAAATAAGTTATGTTACGTACTTTTGCTGGATGCACCCTCTTTTTAATTTTGTTTGTATCGCAAAATGTGTTTTCCAGAATGGATGATTTGAATAACAAAGACAATATCTTTGTCTTTTCAAGCAAAGTGAAAGCATTGCAATATGCAGAAAAGAAAAAGTTGTCTGGACTTAAAGCCAACACAACAACTCAACATCAAAATAGACAACGCTATGTAGTATATCTTAAAGGTTATCGTCAGTGGTCAGTTGCTTTTAAGCAGGCTCAAACATTGGAAAAAATGGGCTATAAAAAAATAGAAGTGCGTAAGGATAAACAAGGGCGCAGTTATTCTATTATTGTTGCGCAATTATTAAATAAGAAGAAAGCAGGTCAAGTTTTTAATAAGTTGCGTGCTGTGGGATTAAAAAATGTCAAAGTAAAAACGGATATGATTAAACTAACTCGCTATATTGTCAAAACACAACAGATTCCAGTTGTTCCAATCGCAAAAACAAAACCCGTTGTAGACGAGAAAAAGACACAAGCCCCTATTGGTTTAGAAATAAAAAAACCTGTGGTTGGACTTGTTGAAAAAGTACTACCTCCAGAAAAAGAAGAGCCGATTGTTATTTTAATTGATGAAGATTCCTTGACCGATGATGAGATGATGATTGTAATGTCAGATGAATCTGATGTGACATTTGATATTAAAATGGATGATGAATTGGAAGCAAAAGATGTGGTTTGGGCTATTGATAAAATGGTTCTTGAAGAAGAATTGTTTACTCGCTCATCTTCCGATGTGACTAATGTGGAGTATGCCCATATCTCTTCACATGTTAACTGGCAAGTTTCAGATAAGTGGGATGTACAACTAGCAGCACGAATTGATGCTTATAATCAGCATGGTAAACGTGGTACTGATGTTGAGGACGCCACCCTGGACTATGAAGAAAACTACTTGCGCTATCGTGATGATCATATGCGTGTCACAGTGGGTACACAAACAATTCGCTGGGGGCGGGTTGATGTGCTGGCACCTACCGATAATATGGTGACTTTGGATCTATCACGAGGTGTGTTGCCGAACTGGGATGATCTTTATCGTTCTTCTCTTGCTATTAGAGGAGAGTTTTTTTCAGGGCAGAGTAAGTTGGATTTTGTCTACCTGCCTAAATTTAGAGAGGCACAACTAGCAGAAGATGATGAAAGTGTCTGGTATCCCGTTAATTTTCGTAATGGGGAAATTTTGGGCGGAAAATCAAGTCCATTGTCTAGAGCTATTATTCAAAATGCCACAATAGATGATCATATTAATGGTGATGGTGGTCTGGGATTTCGCTTTAGTTCAAATGTGAATTCAGTTGATTATGCTCTCACTCTGCAAAGAGTTCGCTTATCTGCGCCTTCATACAAAATAAATGAGCAATTCAGACAAGATTTATTGGTTAATCCTCTAATGGCAATTGCTAATCAGGGTAGTTATGGTGACACTTATACAGAAGAACATCCCAGAAATTGGATAGTTGGTGGGGACATGGCTTTTCAATGGAAACAAGTTACTTTACGCTTTGAGGGTGCCTGGTTCTCTGATATGCCTGCAACAACAGAGAATTTGGAGTTTAAAACCTATGATGGCTTCAAGTGGGCAACAGGTATGGAGTTTTATCCAGGTGATGCTGATACAAGGGTGATTCTTCAACTATCGGGAAATCATATTGACGAAAAGGAAAAAATTGTTGATCGTGATAATAGCATGACTTTAAGTGGTGAAAGTGAAACGCTTTTTTCTAATAATCGCTGGCGATTGAGCACTAAATTCAGTTTGGGGCTGGACATTAAAGATATCTATATTTCACCAGAGCTTTCTTACCTTGGCTGGGAGCCCTTTGAAATTTATAGTGCTGTGCATTACCTTGATGGTAGTGAGCAGTCGTTGGGGCATTTTTATCAGGAAAACTCGATGATTACAGTGGGGTGGCGAGGCCGCTACTAATTATTCGCTTTTTGGTCGATTTTTTATAAATTTTATGCAAACAATTGATAAAAATAATCCATTCTGCATGTCTCTGGCATCAAACCAAAGAGAAATATGGTTTGATCAAAAGGTCTACCCTGATTCTCCCTTGTATAATATTGGTGGTTATTTACGTATTGATGGCCATGTTGATTTTGAATTGTTACAACAGGCTATTCGTCGGCTCATTCAGGAAAGTGAATCTTTACGCATTTCGATAAAGGAAGAGAGCAATGAGGTTTTTCAATGTGTTTTACCAGATGTTCCTTATACGTTAGAATGTATTGATTTTTCTCATGTAAAAAAAGCTGACACTTTTGCAATTAATTGGATCAATACTCAATTTCAGCACCCCTTTGCCATTGATGAGAACTCCCTCCTTTGGCGTTTTGCCTTACTTAAAGTTAATTCGCAATGCTTTTTTTTTATGACCCAATACCACCATCTGACTGCTGATGGTTGGACAACTAAGGTTGTTATTGATCGATTAACAGAGCTTTATAACGCTTCAATAGAAAATCGGCAGGCTTCACCTGCATCAAATCTCAATTATTCTGATTATGTGTCACAAGAGCAGGAGTATTTAAAGTCTAAAGCATTTCATCGTGATCAGGCTTACTGGCTTGATCTTGTCCCAAGCTTGTATCCGCCAATAATTGAGCCAGCCCAGACCACTTCACAAATTCCTAAGGCAATCACACACCGTTTTTTGCTGAGGCATGATTTTTACAATCAGCTAAAGAATTTTTCTAAAAACTATAATGTTGCAAGTTACCATGTCATTTTGAGTGCTTTGATCATATACGTATTTCGGATCTACGGACGTGATGAAATAATCTTTGGTATCCCGAGTCTAAATCGAAGCGGTGCCCGTTACAAAGATGTTCTCGGACTTTTTATGAGTCTTTCACCATTGCCTATAGATCTCACTGCTGATTGTCATGTGGATGAATTATTGGCCATGTGTTCTGTGTCTTTAAAAAATAATTATCGCCATCAACGATTTCCTTTAAGAGAGATTAATAAACGTCTTGGAATGATGCAGCAGCATCGCAATTCATTGTTTGATATTATTGTATCCTATGAAAAGCAGGATTATTCTACCCTCTTTGGAGGGGCTCCTGTGAGTGCTCATCAACAATTTAGTGGTGTTGCTCGTTATCCTCTCGGAGTAACGATTTGTGAGTTTAATGAGTCGCATGATGTTGAGTTCATTCTTGAAGGGGCTCAGAATATTTTTGATGCTCAAGCTCTCGAACGATTAGAACTGGGCTTAAAGTCTATTATTGAACAAATGATTTCCAAGCCTCAGCAACAGTTAAGTGAGATTAATTTATTGTCTCAATCTGAAACAAAATTTCTGTTGAAAACGTTTAATACTAGTCAAAACCTGACTGTCTTTTCAGAGAGTATTATTGGCTTGTTTCAGAAACAAGTTCATTTAAATCGGCAATCTATCGCTATTGAAAGTGCCCATCATCGCTTAACTTTTGAACAACTCGATCAGCAAAGTAATCAATTAGCTCATTATTTAATGGAAGTTTTTTTGTTTGAAAAAGGACAGAAGCACGAACAAATTATTGCCATTAGCTTGTCTCGTAGTGTTGAAATGATTGTTGCCTTGTTAGCTATCCTAAAAACTGGGTCTGCTTATTTACCTATTGATCCAGATACCCCTAATAAACGTATACAGCAAATGCTGGAGCAAAGTAAGGCTTTGGCACTTATTTGTCGTGAAGAATCTCAGCGAGACTTTTCAGCACTGGGTGCTAATTTAGTTATTTTAGATAAAATACAAGAGCAAGTGAAACAACAATCCGTTGAGTCAACTCACCTTATTTTACAAGAAAATGATTTAGCCTATGTGATTTTTACTTCAGGTACCAGTGGTCAGCCAAAAGGGGTTTTATTGGAACATGGTGCTTTATCCCGTCGCTTAATTGGTTTAGCAAAACTGTTTGGGATTCAGCATGGAGATAGAATCGGGCAAACGGTTCAGTTTAATTTTGATCCCTCAATTATTGAAATCTTTTTACCTTTAATCCATGGTGGTTGTTTAATTCTTGCTCCAGAGCGTCACCAGACTCCTGATGAAATGGCACGATTTGTCATTGATAATCGGATTAATATGTTGGCACTGGTACCTTCTGGCTTACGTGCGTTATCATTAGGACTGTCCCAGTTTTCAGTCTCAGAGTTAGACTTACGGGTAGTCTGTTGTGGTGGTGAGGTTTTATCTCCTGAACTGGCTAGAGAATTCGTTCATCAAAGTCATGCCAGGCTATTTAATGTTTATGGGCCAACAGAAACGGCTATTCTGGCGACCGCATGGGAATGTATTGATTCAGATCCCTCTTTGAATAAAAATGCATTACCCTTGGGCAGCCCGATTGATGACTCCCGTATTTATATTTTGGATCAGAGAAACCAGTTGCTGCCTCCTGGAGTGAGCGGTGAAATCGCAATTGGCGGCATTACTGCCAGGGGATATTTACATGATGAAAAAATGACAGAGGAGAAATTTTTATCGGATACCTTTTTTAAGCAAGAGGTAGAGCAAGAAACTGATATTAAAGGTCAGCGGTATTATAAAACAGGTGATAATGGTTATGTTGATTTTAATGGCCAGCTTTATTTTAAAGGACGAATCGATCGGCAGGTTAAAATCAGCGGCTATCGTATTGAGCCAGGCGAAATTGAAGTGGTACTTGAGAGCAGTGATTGTGTTGCTAAAGCGGCAGTCACTCTCTTTGAGGAGCAGGAAAAGAAAAGCTTATATGCTTTCGTTGAATTGATGAAAGAACGAAGTGATAGTGAAAAAAAAACCTGCTTAACAGACTTATCAACCTTGCTCCTTCATTCTTTACCAGAGTATATGCAGCCAAGGGGGATTGTCGCCTTGGAAAAGCTGCCAGTGCTTCCAAATGGAAAACTTGATTATTCAGTATTGCCAGCACCCACATTAAATTCCTCAGAATTGCTTCAAACACTGCCTAGAAGCTCGCTTGAAACTCACTTAATGCAATGTTGGGAAGAGGTGCTTGATACACATGAGTTAAGTATCAATGATAATTTTTTTGACCTGGGGGGGGATTCTTTGTCTGCTGTCAAGTTGATAAAAAAAATTGAATCATTGGTAGGACATCACTGTCCATTGTCCTTCATTCTTGAATTTTCCACTATTGAGCAACAGGCTAAAACTTTAAGTCGTGAATTACCATTGGAGGCCGTGCCTTTACTAACAACATTGAGTAAAAATGAAAACTTGCCTGCATTTTATCTGGCCGCATCTGGTCATGGCGATGCTATTCGTTTCTCAAAACTGGCAGATGAATTGGGGGAGGCTTGTAGTTTACATATGCTGCAACCTTCAGGTGAATCGGTTGAGCATAAAACGATTGAAGAATTAGCACGTTGTTATGCAGAGCTGATTTTAATTCGTGAAGAGCCTCCAGGTTATCTTGGTGGATTTTCTATTGGCGGTATTACAGCATTGGAAACGGCCAGAATTTTGACTGAGCAGGGTAAACCTCCGCTAGGTGTTTTGCTATTAGACACAGTCTTTCCGCATCGTTTATTGAAATCCCCGATACTGTATTCGCTGCTCCGATTTATTTCGAAACTACCTATTTTTAACCAAATTCCAATCAATGGTCGACGTCTGGATACAATGCTTGCTGATCCAGGCATTCGTACGCAATTAATTGCTCTGAGAAAATATCAGTTAAGTGATTATAATGATCCCGTTGCTCTATTCATCTCTTCAGGGTTATGGGGGAAAGGATGGTTTTTCTTTCGTTGGAAGACTGCCCTTAATTCTGAAATCAAGTATTATTCTCTTACTGGAATGCATGGAGGAATTTTTCAAAAAGCACATATTACTGTGTTGTCAAATGCTATCAGACATTATTTTAAGAAATAGTCTCTTGGTACAGTCTCTTTATTCATATTGAAATTTATTCTGCTCTAATTGAAGTGAAAGCAAGTGGGGAGTTGGTTGAATTATTGCGGCAGAAGTGTAACCAATTTGAAAATATTATTTGCTTAAAATGTTATTGGTTCTTCCATTTTGTTAACTCTTTAATTGCATACTTATAACCTTGTAATGCAATCTTATCACCTTGTTTATAAGCCCTGATAGAAAAGTTTTTAAGTGGTGGTTGGAGGTATATGTCTGCAAGACCATCCATCATTTCTTTACGCTTGGCTAAACTACCAATCATACTGGCTCGGGTCAATATTTCAATCATGTTGGGGTAACGAATTGTTTCAACCATTGGGTTCAGTTTGTTAAAAAGTAGCTTCCAGCCATTCATTCCTCCTTCATTTTCAGTATTGTTAAGTAAATCTTCTTTGCTATTGACATCAACAGCAATCACTATTCCACCGTCGTTATATTTTCTCATGACATCAACAGGTACGTTATTTAATAAGGCACCGTCAACAAGTAGATCGCCATTATCGACTTGTGGCGGGAAAAGTCCTGGCGGTGTATTGCTATTGAGGACTGCTGAAAATAATGAACCATTTTTATGAGTCATAATGGTGGCGCGGCTAATGTTACAGGAAACACTATAAAATCGATGCCATAAGTCTTCAATGCTGACATCAGCAAAAAAGTTTTTGAGACTTTGAGTAATTTTTCTACCTGAAAATAGGGAAACTATTGGCAGTGTAAATTCATCGCCTTCTATGCAGAGTTGTTTTGTCTTGGTGATCATTGTGTCGTAATCCCACTGCATCGCACACTCTGCAGCAATAATGGCTCCCATGCTGTTACCTCCCACGAGATCAATCGGAATGTTCAGCTCCTGCAATGCACGAATAACACCTATATGAGCAAAACCACGGGCACCACCACCACCAAGAACAAGTCCAATTGCATTACCCGTTAAAAAACGAGCTACCCGGCCATAGTCAGATGGGTTACCTGCCCTGATGTGATGATGCATATCGATAGAACGTAGTGAAAGCCATTGGGAAGTGCCTGAGGGTACTTGAATATCCTCCTCATGGAGTAATACCAGTGTTTTTTTTGCACATGTCGATAACGTGCTATTAAGGATATTTTGTTCAAAATCAGAAATTAATGGGCTATTTTCTGCTTTTGCAACAAATATTAGGTGATCAGCTTGTCGAAGACAGCGGTGGGTCCAATTATTCAAATGTTTATCGATATTATAGATGACATGTCTTTGTGCATTTTCCTGGGCAGATAACCATTGCAAGATCGTATCATTTCGCTCATCAGTGAAGGTAATCTGAGCTATTTTGCTGTCATTAAAGGACTGTTCTACTTGTGCGCTGTCAATAATTGAGCTTGGACCATGTTCATTTAATTGGGTTGCAAGTAAAGAGCTAAAATCGGAAAGAATAACATCAGCAGAGATAGGAATAACAGCAAAAGTTTCTGCTGAATGTGCTTTATGATAGCCTGAATCTTTCGACTGCTGAATAATACTTTTTACTAAAGTCTGGTTGATTTCCAATGGGTATTTTAGAAGTAATTTTTCAAATGAAGTGCGATTCAGGCTAGCAACTAAAGAGTCTCGAATGGCTAAAATTTCTGAGTCGCTACTGTATTCACCAATCACATTTTGCTCACAAATTGCTTCACCCCTTCCGATAATAGAAATTATTTTAGGTGGCTCTGCATTGCTTTGCTGCCTTTTTTGTAACCTTCCGTGAATTACAATAAATAATTCTTGAGAAATTTGATTCTGTTGAATTAAGTACTGATTAGCTGGAATGGATGTAATTTTCAGTTCATTGATTAAAGCACGGACAATGTCATCATTCATGCCAATAAATAGTTTGCTGAGTCGTAAAGCAAGGTTGGTTTCATTCCAGCTCAGGCGGTTTGTGATCCTGGAACCAATAAGTGCCATTTGGTCTGGAAATTTGGAGTTAAGAGTGTGAAAATCTTCAATCGAAAGAAAGTATAAGACTGATTTTTTCTTTGAGCAGGCGCCAGTGGTGCGAATGCAGTCGCCAGCAAGTAGAAATTCGCCAAATAAATGGTTATCAGATGCTTCGGATAATGTAATTTGCTCATTATCTCGCTGGGTAAAAACTTGAATTTCACCTGAAGAAATAAGATAAAGGCCATCAGACTTTTCCCCCTGATGATATAAGACATCATTTATTTGAACGACTCGCATTTGCAAGCTTTTTGATAGCTCTGCAAGTAATGATTTATCCACACCTCTTAATAAAATATTTTTGTTTAAGAGTGATTGGAGCGCTTGATTTTGTGTCATATTTTAATCTAAAGCAGGTTATTTAAATGCTCATAATACAGAGGTTAGGATAACAAAAAAATAGAATGTAGGATTTTACGACTATTTTAGTCTAAATTTAGTCTATATAATGCCTTTTGAATTGAAAAATATGAAAATTCACTGTAAAAGAAGTTGACAGTTACATTATTACTTATAAACTGTTAGGTAATAAATAAAAATAATTTTTTAACACTTCAGACATCTTGATTTCAGGGAGATGGAAATGCAAATTAACAGAAAACTGGTTGCCTTAGCTGTAACTGCAATGGTTGTTATTCTCAATGGTTGTAGTAATCCAGTGTACCCCCCATTACCACCAAGCCAACCTATTGCTCCTTTTACCACGGATCATGAGCAATATAAATATATCGTTGGTCCAGGTGATAGTCTAAATATCTTTGTCTGGAGAAACCCTGAAGTCTCAACAAGTGCAACAGTAAGACCAGATGGTTATATTACAGCGCCTCTTGTGGAAGATTTAAAAGTGAGCGAAAAGACTCCGACAGAAATTGCCCGCCTTTATGAGAAAGTGTTGGGTGAATATGTAAAAGATCCAATTGTTAGTGTGACTGTCGGTGGTTTTGTTGGTCCTTATCGTGAACAGGTTCGAGTAATAGGCGAGGCATCGGAGCCTCAGGCTCTGTCATATAAAGAGCATATGACCTTATTAGATCTGATGATTGTTGTTGGGGGGATGACTGAGTTCGCCGATGGTGATAAAGCAATACTATCCAGAGTGATTGAAAATCATAATGAACAATATACCGTTCGTATTGAGTCACTGATAAATGGTGACCTGTCAGCCAATGTCAATATCCTTCCAGGTGATATTCTAATCATACCAGAAGCCTGGTTCTAATCGTTATAAAGCAAGGAAATTATTAGTGCAGGAGATTTTAGAACAGGTTTTTGGTTATCTGAAAGGAATTTGGAACAAACGTTGGTATGCAATGGGTATTGCCTGGGTAATGTGTATTGCAGGTTGGGGATATATTTATAATATGCCCGATCAATTCCAGTCTACAGGAAAGTTATATATTGATACTCAGTCACTTTTACGTCCATTATTAAGAGGTCTTGCTATTCAAACTAATGTTGAGCAACAGGTTAGATTGATGGTTAAAACTCTATTGACGCGCCCTAATGTGATTAAAATTATTAATATTGCTGATCTTGATCTGCATGTTAATAGTGATGAGGCTATGAATGGGCTGATTAAATCATTGCAGGGTAAAATTAAAATAAAAAAGACTGGCAGAGAAAACCTCTATAACATTTCAGTTGATGATAAAGATCCAGAGATTGCTCAACGTATTGTTCAGGCAACACTCACCGTGTTTGTTGAAAATACATTGGGTGAAGGACGAGATGAATCGGACTCAGCCCGAAAATTTATTGATAAACAAATAAAAGAATATGAAAAACGACTGGTAAAAGCTGAAAAAAAACTGACAGAATTTAAGCAGACAAATTATGAAATGCTGTCATCTGGGCAAGGGTATTATTCTCAGATGAAAGCGGCACAAACTCAATTAGAACAAGCAAAATTAGAGTTAAAAGAAGCCATAGAAAATAAAACGGCATTAGAAGAAGAAATTGAGGATCTTGAAGATGATATCGAATCTTATGATCTAATACCTTCGCCAACATCGGGACCTGCTATTGCTAGCAGCTATGATACTCGAATAGAGGCACTTGAAACGGATATTGATAATTTTCTGATTGGCTACACAGAAAAACACCCTGATGTCATTTCCTCAAAGCGTTTGTTAAAACGATTGAAGGCGAAGCGAAGCAGTGAAATTGCAACTTATAAGGCTAAGAAAAAGAACAATCAAGATACTATCTCAAAAGATGTTGGTGAAAATCCGATCTATCAGCAATTAAAAATTAGCATGGGGCAGGCAAATGCTGTGGTGCAGACATTGAATGTACGCATCACAGAATATGAAGGCCGCTATGAAAAAATGAAAAAACTGGTGAATACGGTGCCAGAAATTGATGCAAAGCTGGTGGCATTAAATCGGGATTATAGTGTCACTAAAGAACAATATAATAAATTCTTGCAAAAAAGAGAGTCAGCCAGTATTTCACGTAGTGTTGATCAAACAACAGATAGTGTCCAATTTCGAGTTATTGAGCAACCTAGGGTGATTAAGGAACCTGTGGGGCCAAATAGAATTTTATTCTCTTCCCTTGTGTTGTTGATTTCTCTGGGAGTAGGGATTGGAATTGCATTTCTAGTGTCACAGTTAAAACCCGTCTTTAATTCAGTGCATTCAATTTCTCAGGCAACCAGTTACCCCATTTTAGGTAGCGTTTCTGCGATTAGTTCGCCAGCACAGAAGCAAAGAAGAATGATGATGGCTTTTTCTTTTTTCCTTTTACTCTTGTTATTAGTCACTATCTATAGTGCTTTGATAGCATGGTATTATTTTTGAGCATAATTTAACGGTAATATCTTTTTATGAGTACAATTGAAAGAGCTGTGGGTCAAAATAAATCTCCAGTAGAAAAAAATAAAATTGCAGCAGAATGTGATGTAAAGTCGGAGCAAGAGTTACATACTGAACTCAATAAACAATATTTAGAAAAGAGTAGCGCCTTATTGAATAACTCGGACGAGTTATTGGATGGACAAGACACTATTATTGCCAATGCAGTCAAACAACAGGGGGCTTCTGAATCACAAATACCTACTGATGAAAGGCAGTCAACTCAGGTTGAAATCGATTTAAAACATCTTGCCGATCAGGGAATTATTGTTCCAAGTGAAGAAAGAAATATTTTAAATGAAGAGTATCGAAGAATAAAACAACCCCTGATTAATAATGTTAAAGGAAAATCGGCCCAAGTCATTGAAAAATCTAATTTAATTCAAGTTACCAGTGCCTTACCTGGAGAAGGAAAAACATTTACGGCCATTAATCTTGCCATGGCTATTTCTTTGGAATTTGACTATACCGTTTTGCTAGTTGATGGCGATCTTCTTAGGCCGTCCTTGAATGATATGTTTGGAATTGATGAAAAAAGGGGCTTATCTGAGTATCTTTCGGGTGATATTAATAGCCTTTCTGAAGTTTTATTAACGACTAATATTCCTAAGTTGACATTATTACCTGCTGGAAAACAGCACCATTTAACCAGTGAATTATTCAGTAGTGGGGTCATGGATAATTTGTTCTGTGAATTATCTGAACGTTATAGTGATCGAATTATTATTATTGATTCCCCCCCCGTCTTGCATACTAATGAAGCTAATATTCTGGCAAAAAATGTGGGGCAAATTGTTTTTGTTATTGAACAAAACAAAACAACACAAATTGAAGTAAAAGAAGCTTTATCTCAATTTGACGATAATAGTGTGATTGGCATTGTTATGAATAAAAGTCGCAGTGGCGACTCGAGTAGCGGTTATGGATATTATTATTAATAAAAAAGCAGTTTTTATACTGTCTCTAGGAATGTTGCTTAGTCATAATGTTTCAGCAGAAGCTGAAGTTGATAAAATTAACCCAACTATTACTGTTGGGATGACTTATACCGATAATGTTGATTTAACTTCTACGAATGAAGAGAGTGACCTGGTTTTGAGGGTTACACCAAGTTTGGGGGATGCTGGGATTTCAACTCAGGGAAGCCGCCTGAGGACGCAATTAAACTATAGCGTGAGTGGGTTATCTTATGAGTCAAATTCCAATAGTAATGATTTGAATCATAATTTGGCTGCTAGTGCGAATGCAGAAATTATAAAAAATGCTATTTTTCTTGATGCTTTTGCGAATACAAGACAGGTCTTGTTAGATCAAAATACAAGTTCATCTTCAGATGGCATCAGTGGTTCAAATAATTTGACGAACACTTATACTTATGGATTAACAGCATCCTGGAAGAAAAACTGGGAACGTTATGCTACTTCAGATTTTAGTTATAGTTACGATGAAGTAAAATTAAGTGGCGGTGATGACAGTACTGGTAACCGCTTTAATTTTCATTTTGCTAATGGTCCTAAGTTCAATCAATATTTTTGGGATCTTAATTATAATTATAATGAGACACGTTATGATTCTGATAGCCCTGACACCACAACAAAAATTGCTTATATTACATTAGGGTACCACTATTCCCGACTTTTGGATTTAAGGATTAGGCTAGGTCAAGAAGATTATGATAATACAGTCGACGATGGTTTTGGCTGGACAGTTGGCGGTAACTGGCATCCAAGTGAAAGAACCTCTTTGGATGCCAGTTGGGGGCAACGAGCCTTTGGTCGAACTGCTTTTTTAGATTTTTCTCACCGAACTAAAAGGATTACATGGCAAGTTAATTATAGTGATGATGTCACTAATAGCCGTGGACAACTAATTGAAAATAGTCAGTCAATTAATGATATTAATGCCAATCCAGATGATAACCAGAGCGCAAATATTAATGGTATTGATGTTCCTCTGGCAACGTTCGATCCAAACTTGCGTTTAACTCGCCGTTTAACTGGAAGCGCATCTGCTCATTATAATAAGTCATCTTTTACTCTGAGCCTTTATGCTGAACGTCTATACTATGGCGATGCTGATAATAAAGACAATGATAATCAGGGTGCCAGTTTGAATTGGGGCTTTAGGATTGGAGGAAAAACTTTAATGAATACTCGTTTGTCCTGGGACTCTTTGGAAGATCTGGATGTTAATAATACACAGAAGAGAATGGGCTTGTCATGGTCTCTAAACAGGACTTTTTCGCCCACTCTTACTGGTAATATTGGTTACACCTATACCAATAATGATGCCGATATTAAACTCACTGAATATGATGAAAATAGAGTTTTTGTTAATATTTCCAAGAGTTATCGATAACGTTTAATCGACAATAAATAAGCGATAAAATCCTTATGTTTAAATTAATTTGTGTGGTAGGTGCGCGTCCTAATTTTATGAAAATAGCACCTGTGATGGAAGCTTTTTCAAATTATAAAGCATCGGATAGCTCTGAAATATTTAATGTTAAGCTAGTTCATACTGGGCAGCATTATGATGATAATATGAAAGCCCAGTTTTTTACTCAACTGGGAATTCCAGAACCTGATATTGATCTGGGTGTTGGTGGAGGGAGTCATGCTGTACAAACTGCAGATGTCATGAAACGTTTTGAACCTGTTATGGATGACTTTCAACCTGATGCAATTATTGTTGTTGGTGATGTTAATTCAACAATAGCTTGTGCTTTGGTGTCGGTAAAAAAACAAGTTCCAGTTATCCATATTGAAGCAGGACTGCGAAGTTATGATCGTTACATGCCAGAAGAAATTAACCGTGTGTTAACCGATCAAATTTCTGATCGCCTCTATATTACAGAAAGAAGTGCAGAAGCGAATTTAGCAAGAGAAGGTATTGATACAGACAGAGTTTGTTTTGTTGGTAACGTCATGATTGATACTCTTAAAAAAAATGCTCAAAAAGCAGTTTCTTTCTCTGAAACATTAAAATCATATTATGTACCAGCAGAAATTATATCTCAGGTTCAGGATAGTAACTATTCTTTAGTCACCATGCATCGTCCATCAAATGTTGATGAACCTATTGTGTTAGAACGACTCCTGACAGCTATTACAAAAACCAGTCAAACGATACCTGTTATTTTTCCAGTACATCCGAGAACCAGTAGTAAAATTAAAGAATTTAAGCTGGATAAGTATCTTCAAAATGATCAGGTTATCACTTTACCGCCACTGGGATACATGCAATTAGTTGGTCTGATGAAAAGTGCAAAACTGGTGATAACAGATTCAGGTGGTATTCAGGAAGAGACAACTGCTTTAGGTGTTCCGTGTATTACGATTAGAGAAAATACAGAACGTCCTATTACCGTTGAACAAGGAACAAATACGATAGTCGGTACCAATAGTGAATTAATACAGGAGACTTTTGAAGAGATTATTAATAGCGGTGGAAAATCAGGCTGTGAACCTGAGTATTGGGATGGACATGCTGCTGAAAGAATTGTTGCGGACATTGCTAAATGGCTAGGGTGAGGGAAGTTAATTCTAAAATTACCAATGCAATGAGCGTTGATGTGGAGGACTACTTTCAAGTTTCAGCATTTGAAAAAAATATTGACCCATCGGATTGGGATAAACTACCCTGTCGAGTTGAACATAACACACACAAAATCCTGGAATTATTCAAGCAAGCTAATATCCATAGCACTTTCTTTGTTTTGGGCTGGGTTGCTGAACGATATCCTGAACTGGTTAGAGAAATTGTCACTCATGGGCATGAGCTTGCCAGTCATGGCTACGCACACCAAAGAGCCACATTACAGAGTAGAGAAGTCTTCCGTGATGATATCGATCGGGCAAAAAAACTACTTGAAGATATTAGCGGAAAAAAAATATTAGGTTATCGTGCCCCCAGTTATTCCATCAGTACACAAAATTTATGGGCGCATGATGAGTTACTGAAAGCAGGGCATGAATACAGCTCTAGTGTCTATCCTGTTAAACATGATTTATATGGCATTCCCGATGCCCCTCGGTTTGCCTATCGCTGTGAAAACGGCTTATTAGAAATACCTATAACTACTTCAAAATTTGGTTCAAAAAATATACCAGCAGGCGGCGGTGGATTTTTCAGATTTTTTCCCTATACTTTTTCGCGATGGAACATTCATCGTGTTAATCAAAAGGATCAACAGCCAACTATTTTTTACTTCCATCCATGGGAAATTGATCCTGATCAGCCCAGACAAACAGGCATCAGCCTGAAATCACAATTCCGCCATTATTTGAACCTGAATAAAATGCAGCCCAGGCTAAAACAATTATTATCTGATTTTCAATGGGATAGAATGGATAAAATCTTTCTAAAATAATCATGATTTATTATTTTTATTCCATCAATATAATCATCGTCCTACAACACTTTTCCTATTTGTAGGATATAATTTCCTAATGAATAAAATAACAATAAATCAAGCAACTGATAATGATAAAGAACGTTGGGATGCTTATGTCAATCAACACCCAGAGGCGACATTCTTCCATCAGTATGGCTGGAAACAAGCACTCAATAAATCATTTCGGCATAAATGTTACTATCTCTATGCCGTTCAGGATGAGAACATTGTGGGAGTCCTTCCTCTTGGACATATAAAAAGCCTTTTTTTTGGCAACGCCCTAATTTCCACCCCCTTTGCCGTCTATGGCGGTGTTCTTTCTGACAATAATGAAATTAAGCAATTATTGACAAACGATGCTTGTCAGCTTGCAGAAAAACTTAAAGTTGATCATCTGGAAATCCGTAATATTAAACAACAGCACCCAGACTGGCCCAATAAAGAACTTTACGTCTACTTTAAAAAAGAGCTGGCTGATAATGATGATGATAATTTAAAAGCGATCCCCAGAAAGCAGCGTGCAATGGTTCGAAAAGGAATTAAAGCTGGCCTAGAGTATGATATCAGTAAAAATATCGACTCATTTTATCAGGCCTATTCAGAAAGTGTCAGAAATCTTGGGACGCCCGTTTTTTCTAAAAAATTCTTTGCTTCATTGATTGATGTATTTGGCGAGCAGGCCGATATATTGACGGTGACTAAAGAAAATGAATTAGTCGCGAGTGTACTGAGTTTTTATTATAAAAATGAAGTACTGCCATATTATGGTGGTGGTACCTCAGTAGCCCGAAATTTAAAGGGCAATGATTTTATGTATTGGGCATTGATGCAGCATAGCGTGCAGCAGGGTATCACTGCGTTTGATTATGGACGCAGTAAAGAAGGAACTGGCTCTTATAGTTTTAAAAAGAACTGGGGGTTCGAACCAAGACCTCTTTTTTATGAATTCTACCTGGTCAAAGCAAAAGCTATCCCAGATATCAACCCATTAAATCCTAAATATCAGCGCTTTATTTCGATTTGGCGAAAATTACCACTGAAACTCAGCCAAATGCTGGGGCCAATCCTGTCGAGGGATCTGGGGTGATAGAGCCTTCAGCAAAGAAAGAGCCATTACTTCTACTAGTCCACAGAATACCTTATCCACCTAATAAGGGGGATAAAATACGCTCGTTTAATTTATTAAAGTTTTTAAGTACCACTTTTGATATCTATCTGGGGGCATTTATTGATGATCCCGAAGATAAGAAGTATATCTATAAAGTTGAAGAGTATTGCAAAGACGTCCATCTAATTGAAATAAATCCTAAACAGAGAAAACTAGCTAGTTTAAGTGCTTTTTTTAGTAGTGAAGCTCTGAGTTTACCCTATTACAGATTGGCACCAATGCAACTCTGGGTTGATAATATTGTGTCAGCTAAGACCATTAAAAAGCATTTTGTTTATTCATCGCCCATGGCACAATATATTCAGAATATTGACAGTGCTGAGTTAAAGGTTATTGACTTTGTTGATGTTGATTCTGAAAAATGGAAGCAATACAGTGAAAAACATTCTGGATTAATGAAATGGGTTTATGCCAGAGAGGCCAGAAAATTACTTGAATTTGAAAAACAGGTGAGCAATGAGTTTGATTGGTCTTTGTTTGTGAGTAAAAATGAAGCTGATTTATTTAAACAGCTAGCTCCAGTCTCTATCGATGAAAAGGTGACTTATTATAGCAATGGCGTTGATACGGCTTATTTTTCCCCAGAAATAGAATTGGAAAATCCCTATATTGAACATGGAAAAAATACACCAATAATGGTTTTTACAGGTGCAATGGATTACTGGGCGAATCAAGAAGCAGTGATATGGTTTGCTGAATCAATTTTTCCAATATTAAAACAAAATTGCCCAGATGCCTGTTTTTATATTGTGGGCTCAAGACCTTCTGAAAAAATAATGTTTTTATCAGAAAAAGCAGGTATCTTTGTTACGGGAGGTGTGAATGATATTCGCCCCTACATCAACTTTGCTAACCTCGTAGTTGCTCCTTTAAGAATTGCCAGAGGTATTCAAAATAAAGTACTCGAAGCAATGGCTATGGAAAAACCTGTTGTTGCAACACATGCTGCTATGGTTGGCATTGACACCTCTTTTGAAAAGAATACGAATGGTGAATTTAAGTCGTATACCAGTGACTCTGCAGATGAAATAGCACAGATTTGTGAGAAAATTATTCTAGATGGAGATCATAAAGATTTAGGGAAGCAAGGCCGAGAGCTAGTTATCAATCATTTCTCATGGGATAGTCATTTGGACAAAATAACCAAATACCTGAAAAAGTAAAATCATAATGTCAAAGAAGTCAATAATTGCACATGTGATCTATCGTTTTGGCATGGGGGGACTGGAGAACGGTCTGGTTAATATTATTAACCGTTTACCTGAGGATAAATATCGGCATGTAATAATATGCATGACTGATCACGGTGAATTTTCCCAACGCTTAAATGTATCAGTAGATATCTATGATATGCACAAAAAACCAGGGAAAGATTTCATGGTTTACTATCGCTTGTGGAAACTGTTTAGAAAAATCAGACCAGATATTGTTCATACCCGTAATATGTCAGCATTGGAGTCGCAATTGCCTGCTTTTTTATCTGGGGTACCGATTAGAATTCATGGCGAACATGGAAGAGATGTACATGATCTGGATGGCAGTAATAAACGCTACCAAAGTATCAGAAAGTTTTTTAGATTGATAATTGATTATTATATTCCTTTATCCAAAGATCTGGAAAAGTATCTGAGTAATACTATTGAAATCAAAAAAGAAAAAATTATCACTATTTGTAACGGTGTGGATACCGAAAAGTTTCAACATCTGGAGGCGATGGATTTAACTTCTTCCAGTTTACGTTTGGGATTTATCAACAGTGACACGATTGTTATAGGCACAGTGGGTCGTTTAGAGGAGGTTAAAGATCAGCCTAATTTGCTGGAAGCATTCATTGAATTGCTTAAATTACCCAATGTAGCTGATAAAGACATAAAACTTCTTTTAGTCGGTGATGGTTCTCTGAGAGATAAGCTACAGAGGAGGGTTGACGAAAAAGGCCTACAAAATAAAGTCTGGTTGGCTGGTGCCAGGGAAGACGTACCTGAATTAATGAATTTGATGACGATCTTTGTCTTACCTTCCCTTGCAGAGGGGATATCAAATACCATTCTTGAAGCTATGGCATGTAGTTTGCCCGTTATTGCAACCAATGTGGGTGGCAATGCTGAACTTATCATCGATGGTCAAACAGGATGGATTGTACCCAGAGCTGACCATCATGCCATTAAAGAAAAATGTCTTCGATATATAGAATCACCAGAATTAATTCAAAAACAGGGTAGTTTAGCCAGAAAAAGAATTGAAGAAAAATTCAGTATCATTAATATGGTGCAAAACTACAATAATGTTTATTTAACATCAATTAAAGAAAAGATTGCTTAAAAATGTGTGGAATAGCGGGAATATTTGATTGTTCTTCAAGTCATCAAGGTCGTCGGGATATCAATCCCAAGATACTTGAGGCGATGAATCAGGTTCAAATCCATCGAGGACCTGATGATGGTGGTTATTTTATCCAACAGGGAATTGGACTTGCCCATCGACGTCTGTCAATTATTGATATTTCAACAGGACAGCAACCACTTTTCAGTCAGGACAAGTCTGTAGTGATTGTCTTTAATGGTGAAATTTATAACTTTCGTGATATCCGCGAAATACTTATTCAAAAAGGTTATAAGTTCCAAACTCATAGTGATACCGAAGTGATTGTTTGTGCCTGGCAGGAATGGGGTGAGCAATGTGTTAATAAACTACGGGGTATGTTTGCTTTTGCAATCTGGGATACAAAAAAACAAAGCCTGTTTATTGCTCGCGATCGTATGGGGATTAAACCGCTTTACTATACCTGGCTGGCAAATGGACAGTTTATTTTTGGTTCAGAATTAAAAGTGCTTATGGCTCACCCCGAGTTTAAAAAAGAACTGGATTTCTATGCAACGGAAGAATATTTTGCTTTAGGCTATGTACCTGAACCTCGTACTATTTATAAAAATGTGTTCAAATTACCCCCAGGCTTCTGCATGACACTCAAGTCAGGAATGTCATCGGTCACCCCAGTTCAGTACTGGGATATTCCATTCAAAATGCTACCCCAAATGGATGAAAAAGAAGCTTCAAGTGAATTGATACGGCGTTTTAAAGAAGCGGTGGATATTCGCATGGTTTCAGAGGTGCCGCTGGGTGCTTTTCTTTCTGGTGGTGTTGATTCAAGTGCCGTGGTTGCCATGATGGCTGGTTTACAGGATGATCCTGTCAATACCTGTGCCATTGGTTTTGATGTGAAAAAATTTGATGAGTCAATATACGCGGCTCAAGTGGCGGAACAATTTAAGACCAATCATCATTTGGATACTGTCGATGATGATGATTTTAGTCTGATTGATAAACTGGCCAGTCTATATGATGAGCCTTATGCCGATAGTTCAGCCATGCCGACTTATCGGGTTTGCCAATTAGCACGTAAGCAAGTGACTGTGGCTCTTTCGGGCGATGGTGGCGATGAAACATTTGCTGGTTATCGACGTTACCGCTGGCATATGAACGAAGAAAGACTTAGGAGCATCTTCCCATCCTCAATACGACCTGGTTTATTTGGCTTTTTAGGAGCTGCTTATCCTAAAGCGGATTGGGCCCCTAAAATCTTTCGGGCAAAAACGACTTTCCAGGCTCTGGCACGTGATCCTGTGCATGGCTACTTCCATAACTTCTCAATTTTGACTGATCAACTGAGAAACAGCATTTATAGCCCAAAACTTCAAAGTGAGTTGCAGGGCTATAATGCCATTGAAGTCTTTAGAAAGCATGCTGAAAATGCACCGACTGATGATCCGCTCTCACTGGTTCAGTATATTGATATGAAAACTTACCTTGCTGGTGACATTTTAACGAAAGTAGACAGAGCTAGTATGGCGCACTCACTTGAAGTCCGTGTGCCTATTTTAGATCATGAATTTATAGAATGGACTTCTGGCCTGTCATCAAAAATTAAACTCAAAGGTCAGGAAGGTAAATATATCTTCAAAAAGTCACTCGAACCCTATTTGACGAATGACATTCTTTATCGGAAGAAAATGGGCTTTGCAGTGCCACTGGAAAAATGGTTCAGAGGCCCTTTGAAGCAAAGGGTAAAAGAGTCACTTGAAGGTGAATTAATATCAGATTGCGGCCTGTTTAATCAAAAAACCATTCACGCAATGGTAGACCAACATCAATCAGGTATGAGAGATCACAGCGCGGCCATATGGTCACTATTAATGTATGAGGCTTTTTTGCGACAGGTTCATGAATAGTATACCTGTTGACCTTGCTAGCTTCTCCGTTTTTCAAAGGGGGACTGAGAGGGTTAGCTCTTAAAGACTAAGACTAAAAATTATGAAAATTTTACACATACTCGATCATTCAATACCACTACACAGCGGCTATACATTTCGAACCCGCGCCATCCTGGAGCAACAAAAAGCATTAGGCTGGGAAACGTATCACCTGACAGGACCCAAGCATAACCATGTTGCCAAACCTGAATCAAGGGAAGAGCTTATTGATAGTTTGAAATTTTATCGCTCAGATGAATTAAACGGTATTTGGAATTTTCCAATTATTAATCAATGGTCAGTGGTAAAATCATTACAAAAACGTCTGGATGAAATTATTCCAGAAATTAAGCCTGATATTATTCATGCACATTCACCCGCATTAAATGGTCTGGCTGCAGTAAAAGCAGGGAAAAAATATAATATCCCAGTGGTTTATGAAATCAGAGCATTTTGGGAAGATGCAGCAGTTGATCATGGCACCAGCAAAGAGTGGGGACTAAGATACCGAATAACCCGTGCATTAGAAACTTATGTCATCAAAAACGCACAGGCAGTGACAACCATATGCGAAGGTTTGAGAAAAGATATTGTACAAAGAGGTGTGCCTGAAACAAGAGTAACAGTCATCCCCAATGCGGTCGATCTGGATAAGTTTTCAGACAATACAGAGAAGGATGAAGTATTTGCAGAATCATTAGGGCTAAAAAATGCCATGGTCCTGGGGTTTATAGGCTCTTTTTATGCCTACGAAGGCCTGCCTTTGCTCATTGCAGCAATGCCTGAAATTTTGAATAAGCAAAAAAATGTTAAACTACTATTAGTGGGTGGTGGTCCCGATGAACAAAAATTAAAACAGAAAATTGATGAACTGAGATTAAGCGATAAAGTAATCTTCACAGGTCGCGTACCTCATGAAAAAATACAAGCTTATTATAATCTGGTTGATATTTTTATTTACCCCAGATATCCCATGCGCTTAACTGAACTTGTTACGCCATTAAAACCACTGGAAGCCATGGCACAAAACAGATTGGTAGTGGCATCTGATGTCGGTGGTCATAAAGAACTCATACAAGATGGCAAGAATGGCAAACTTTTTCAGGCAGGAAATTCATCGGCATTAGCTCATGCAGTGCTCACTCTTACAGAGCAAAAAGACCAATGGCAAAGCTTCCATCAGTCAGGAAAAAAATATGTAGAAGACGAACGAAACTGGCCAACAAGCGTGGCCAGATACCGAACTGTTTATGAAAAGATAGTCAGTTTAACGTAGGCTCAGTACCAACCTACGCCCTGAAGGAAGTGCCCTTGGGGGTACAACAATATAAAAATATAATCTTTTAGAAATACAATGAGAAAATTATGAAAGTAACAATATTTGGAACAGGCTATGTTGGCTTGGTCACAGGAGCCTGCCTATCAGAAGTCGGTCATCACGTTATGTGCGTCGATGTTGATGAAAATAAAATAGAAGGTCTGAAAAACGGCATTATGCCTATCTACGAGCCAGGGCTGGATTCAATTGTTAAAGAAAACTATGAATCAGGACGATTACTGTTCAGTACAGACATAAAAGAAGCTGTAGAATTTTCAAATATTCAATTTATTGCTGTTGGTACACCACCTGATGAAGATGGTTCCGCTGACCTTCAATATGTGGTTTCCGTTGCGAATAGCATCGGTGAGCATATGACAGGTGATCAAATTGTCATTGATAAATCGACTGTACCCGTTGGAACTGGTGATAAAGTTGCTGCAGCATTGACAGCAAAATTAGCGGGTAGAAGTAGCCAACTTCAGTTTCATGTAGTTTCCAACCCTGAATTTTTAAAAGAAGGTTCAGCCGTTAATGACTTTATGAAACCCGATCGCATTATTATTGGAACAGATAATGCTGAAGTTGAAAAAATCATTCGTGAACTCTATGCACCATTTAACCGTAATCATGAGCGAATTATTTTTATGGATGTTCGTTCTGCAGAATTAACTAAATATGCAGCCAATTCACTCTTAGCAACTAAAATCAGCTTTATGAATGAAATTTCTAATCTGGCTGAACGTTTGGGGGCTGATATAGAAAATGTCCGTCTGGGTATTGGTTCTGACCCAAGAATTGGCTATCAATTTATATATCCAGGCTGTGGTTATGGCGGTTCTTGTTTCCCTAAAGATGTACAGGCTCTTGCCAGAACAGCCAGTGAAGTGGGTTATAATGCCGAATTATTAAATGCCGTTGAGGCAGTTAATTATCGTCAAAAAGAAGTTCTGTTTGATAAAATTACCAAACATTTTAATGGTAAAGAAAACCTGAAAGGCAAAACCATTGCTCTATGGGGTCTGGCATTTAAACCCAATACGGATGATATGAGAGAAGCTTCCAGCCGAACTTTGATGAAATCATTATGGGAAGCTGGTGCCTCAGTGAATGCCTATGATCCAGAATCAATGGAAGAAACACAACGTATCTATGGTAATCGTGATGATTTGAAGCTCATGGGAACAAAAGAAGCCTGTCTTAAAAATGCTGACATGCTGGTGATCTGCACAGAATGGAAACAATTCAGAGCCCCAGATTTTGATGAAATCAAAGAAACAATCTCAGAAGCCGTTATCTTTGACGGCAGAAACCTCTATGATCCCAAAATAATGAAAGAAAAAGGCTTTGCTTACTATGCTATAGGCCGTGGTGATAGTATCAATAAATTTAAGGATTAATTTAATGGGACATGTATTTGCACAAACCGAACTTAGCAACCCAAAACAGTCTGATTTAGTTCCAATAAAAGTAAAAGCTTTAGCTGATACAGGGGCACTTATGTTGTGCATTTCAGAGCATGTAGCTGTGCAATCAGATCTTGAAACTGAATCAGAGCGAGAAGTTTTAGTCGCTGATGCAAGAACAATCAAAGTTCCTTATGTAGCTCCTATAAAAATTTTATTTGGCATGAGATTTTGTTATGTTGGTGCATTAGTTCAAGGTGCTTCTTGGTGCTGTGCCAATGGAGGATATGGATTTGATTGTTAATCCAGCCAAAAGAGAAATAACTGTTGATCCATCCAGTCCAAATATTCTACATGCGAGAGTAAAATAACCAATGAAAATTTTAGTAACAGGTGTGGCCGGCTTTATAGGCTCAAAATTATCAGAAGAACTCCTGCTTCGTGGTGATGATGTTGTCGGAATTGATATTCTTAATGATTATTATGATGTTCACCTAAAAGAGGCGCGTCTAAAACGAATTGATAAAACATTAGTAACCAGCAGCTCATCCAATAAGGGGGCCTTCCGTTTTATAAAAATGGATTTGGCCGATCGCCAGGCAATGAAGCAGCTATTTGCAGATGAGCAATTTGATAAAGTGATGAATTTAGCCGCTCAAGCTGGTGTACGCTATTCTATTGAAAACCCTCTATCCTATATTGATAGTAATATTGTTGGCTTCGCACACATACTGGAAGGTTGCCGCCATAATAAAGTCAAGCACCTGGTTTATGCTTCATCCAGCTCTGTTTATGGTTTGAATGAAAGTATGCCTTTTTCAATTCATGATAATGTCGATCACCCCATATCTCTTTATGCTGCATCAAAGAAATCTGGTGAATTAATGGCTCATACCTATAGTCATTTATATCGATTACCCACAACAGGGCTAAGATTCTTTACCGTCTATGGTCCATGGGATCGTCCTGATATGGCTTTGCAAAAGTTTGCTAAGGCAATCTTTGAAGACAAGCCCATTGATGTTTACAATTATGGTAAACACCGTAGAGACTTTACTTATATTGATGACATCGTTGAAGGTATTATTCGGGTGCTTGATAATGTTGCGGAACCTAATCCTGAGTGGAGTGGTGAAACACCAGATTCAGCAACCAGCCCAGCTCCATGGCGTATCTACAATATCGGCAACCAACAACCAGTTGAGCTCATGACCTATATTGAAACATTAGAAAAATATTTAGGAAAATCAGCTGAAAAAAATCTTTTACCATTACAGCCTGGAGATGTGCCAGATACTTTTGCTGATGTTACCGATTTAGTCAGAGATGTTGATTACAAACCATCTACCAGCGTTGATGATGGCATTCAAAACTTTGCAGTCTGGTATAAAGATTATTACAACATAAAGTAGTTAATGTTGGGTTTTTTGCCTCAGTACCAACCTATATTGACACAAGCATTATAATAAGAATAACTGTTATCTAAATGAAGAAAAAAAGCAATATTTTACCCCGATTGGTTGTGTTCAGCACCTTATTCCCAAATCCTGGACAACCCAATGCAGGTGTGTTTATTCGTGAAAGAATGTTCCGGGTAGGTAAGAATGTGCCTCTTATTGTTGTGTCACCGATTGCCTGGTTTCCAGGGCAGTCCCTTATCAGGCGATTTAAACCACATTTCAGGCCTGAGGCACCATTACAGGAAATACAAGATGGTGTTATGGTCTATCATCCTCGCTTTTTTTCAATCCCCGTTTTTTTTAAATGGCTGGATGGTTACTTTTTAGCAATAAGTACCTATAGATTAATGAAAAGGTTGAAACAAGAATTTAACTTTAACATCATTGATTCACATTTTGCCTATCCAGATGGCTTTGCTGCAACACTATTGGCTAAATGGTTTTCAGTACCCATTACAATTACCTTACGAGGGACAGAAATTCGCCATTCAAAATCCAGAACAATACGACCATTTCTTGTAAAAGCATTAAATTCTGCATCGAAAATTTTTTCAGTATCGAATTCTTTAAAAAAACATGTGGTTAATCTGGGCATAGAAAAAAATAAAATAACTGTCGTTGGCAATGGTGTTGATACAGAAAAATTCTACCCACTTGAACAACAGATTATGCGTGAAAAGTTGGGTTTAAATAAAACCGAAAAAGTTTTGATTACGGTTGGTGGCCTGGTGGAGCGCAAAGGCTTTCATCGTGTTCTTGAAATAATGCCGCAACTGATAAAAAAGTCTCCAGAACTAAAATATCTGATAGTTGGCGGACCAAGTGCAGAAGGTGACTGGACTGAAAAACTACAACGCATGGTCAAAGAGCTAAAATTACAGAATTATGTACAGTTTTTGGGAACAATGCCGCCTGCGCAATTAAAAGAAGTGCTTTCAGCATCAGATGTTTTTATCCTGTCAACACGAAATGAAGGCTGGGCTAATGTGATTCTGGAGGCTATGGCATGTGGAATACCAGTAGTAGCAACTGATGTTGGTGGTAATGCTGAAGTGATCAACAATGAAGATATAGGTTCTATTGTTCCTTTTGGTGATAAGCAACAACTAAAAGAATCCATAGAAATATCATTAAAAAAAGATTGGAATAAAGACAATATTGTTGATTATGCACAGGATAATAGCTGGGATAACCGGGTAAAAACTTTATTGTCTGAATTTAAAAATTTAACCATTTGAAAAATACAATCTTGCTGGATAATAAAGGAAATAAGCTGACGATGTTGAATTTATATACTAGATTTATTTCCTCTTTTATTTTCCCTTTGCATGAAAGATTAAAAAAACATAAAACTGTTCAGATCAAAGAGCAAATGAATGAGTCCCAGTGGTGGTCTCAAAAAGAAATAGAACAATTACAAATTAGTCGATTAAAAAAAATAATAGCCTATTGTTCTTCAAATGTGCCTTATTACAAAGAATTACTTCAGGAAAGTGAATTAACGGAAGATGATTTTAACCGTATTTCTGATTTACAGAAATTACCTTTTTTGACAAAACCTCGGATTCGAAATAATATTGAAGAAATCAAATCAAAAAAAGCAAATGGGCTGGCTCGATTTAATACTGGTGGTTCCAGTGGTGAACCACTAATTTTTTACATTGCTAATGAGCGGGTCAGTCATGATGTTGCAGCCAAATGGCGTGCTACACAATGGTGGGATGTTGATATTGGTGATAAAGAGCTGGTTATTTGGGGATCACCAATTGAACTGGGTTCCCAGGATTATGTCCGACTCATACGTGATAAACTGCTTAGAACAAAGTTATTATCTGCTTTTGAAATGTCTGAAGATAAGATTGCTCTTTTCATCAAAGAAATCAAAGCGTTTAACCCCAAAATGCTGTTTGGTTATCCTTCTTCTATTTCATTAATTGCTAAATACGCCAACAAGAACAATATTTCATTAAGTCAGTTTGGCATTAAAGTTGTTTTTGTCACCTCTGAAAGGCTTTACGATGAACAAAGGGATATCATCTCATCTGTTTTTGGCTGTCCTGTCGCCAATGGCTATGGTGGTCGTGATGCTGGATTTATTGCCCACCAGTGCTCTGAAGGCGGTATGCATATTACTGCTGAAGATATTATTGTTGAAATTGTTGATGCAGAAGGTAAAGTGTTGCCTCATGGGCAAAGCGGTGAAGTCGTTGTTACACATCTGGCGACAAAAGATTTTCCCTTTATTCGATATAAAACAGGTGATGTTGCAATTTTATCTGATAAGCAGTGCAGTTGTGGTCGAGGTTTACCATTAATAGAAGAGATTCAAGGTAGGACAACTGACTTTATTGTTGCAACCGATGGAACCATAATGCATGGCCTTGCACTCATCTATGTTTTAAGAGATTTACAGGGAATGGAAAACTTTAAAATTACTCAAGAAAATATACATAACACGACTGTTCAGTTAATCACCAATGATTTGTATGACAGAATAAATGATCAGGAAATCATAAAAACATTTAAAATACGTCTTGGCCAGAGTGTTAATATAAAAATTGAGCATGTAGACAAGTTAGCCTCAGAAAAATCAGGAAAATTTCGCTATGTAGTTAGTAAAGTTAAACTGAATTAAAATATTATATATTGAATACCTAGGCTATCAGTCTTTAAATTGAGAAGTTGAATGAGAGATCTTGTTTTATTATTAGCTATTGTTGCAACAATTCCTATTGTATTAAAAAAACCTTGGACTGGATTATTAGTCTTAGCCTGGTTAGGTTATATGAGTCCTCACAGACTTGCTTATGGCTTTGCTATGACCGCGCCATGGGTCTTTTTTATGGTTCTTGTTTTGTTCATTGGTTTATTGTCTTTACCCAAGGAAGAAAGAGGGAAAATCACTTTCACCATAGAGGTTAAAATATTACTGGTCTTTATTGTCTGGATGTTAATTACAACTGTTTTTTCCGTTCATAGTGCTGCTGCATGGCAGCAATGGGACAAAGTATGGAAAATCCAATTAATTATTTTTTTAAGTTTACTGTTAATTAATAATAGAGAACGAATTAATGCATTAATCTGGACGATTGTGCTTTCATTAGGATTTTACGGATTTAAAGGAGGGATCTTTACCTTGATGACTGCTGGGTCATACCGCGTACAAGGTCCCTCACATACTTTTATTGGAGGGAATAATGAAATAGGTCTGGCGCTATTAATTACAATCCCACTTATGCGCTACCTACAACTAGAGACAGATAAGTATTATGTAAAACTTGCCTTAAATGTTATGATTTTTTTGACATTTATTGCTGTTTTGGGAACTCATTCCAGGGGAGCTCTTGTGGCTGCAGTGGTAATGGGAGTATTCCTTATTCTAAAAAGTCGAAAAAGATTCTTTTTAACGATCCTCAGTGTGCTGCTTATTGTTGGTACTATATCATTCGCACCACAAAAATGGTTTGACAGAATGAATACGATTGAAACCTATGAGGAGGATGGCTCTGCGATGGGACGAATAAATGCCTGGTGGATGGCCTATAATCTTGCAAATGATCGTGTTTTAGGAGCAGGATATGAAGCCTTTCAGTACGATATGTTTTTACTATATGCACCTTTCCCTGATTCAGTACATGATGCTCATAGTATTTACTTTGAAATTCTGGCGGAACATGGATATATTGGTTTGACAATTTTTCTTACTTTGTGGCTTGTTTCCTGGTTAAGTGCACAACAGGTGATAAAAAGGACAAAAATTAATAAAGAACTGTTCTGGATGAGGGATTTAGCAAGTATGCTTCAAGTGAGTATGCTGGCCTATGCTGCTGGAGGAATTTTTTTAGGACTGGCTTATTTTGATTTACCATATCATTTAATTGCCCTGGTCATAATACTTAAAACATTGTTAAACGCAGAAAATGAAAAAAAAATGGAGGAAAAAAGTACTACTTCTACTACTGAAAAAGAGACAGTTAAATATAAACTGCTAGATAACTGAACTTCGGCAGAAGTGTTCAATTGAAAGTTCAGACACCTTGAACTGATAGATAATGCCTTGACAGCAAATCAAATGCTGCTTTTAAGATCACTTTTATCAGAGCGTAGGTTGGAGCTGAGGAACGAAGCTCAACGCTGGATTCAATTTGAGTAGAAATATTGGTCTCAAATTAAAAATCCAGGGTGAGTGTATGATTTATAAATATTGCTTATAAACCTTTTGTACATTCTGAACATGGCTTTCAACGGCAAATGTCTTTAATGCGATTGTTCGTGCCGCCTTACCTAGTTTTTCCCTTAAATCCTTATTACTATAAAATGAAAAAATTGCACCAGCCAGACTCTCAGCATTACCTGGTTCAAATAATAGTGCTGTTTCATTGTGATCTGCCATCTCTGCAGCACCACCATGATTCGGTGCAACCAGAGGACGTCCCAGTGCCATTGATTCAATAACAACGGTACCCAAAGGCTCTGGGCTAGTTGATGCAGAAACAACGACATCCAGACCATTATAGACCACATTCATATCCGATTGATGTCCAGTGAAGATTATAAAGTCTCCTAATTCTTCCTGTTCAATACGTTGTTTTAAATGTTTTTCAAAATTGGTGCAGACATCAGGTGTTCCACCCACTAAGAGCATTTTCAATTGGGGTATTTTTTTGTGCAGAATCTTTGCCGCATCAAGAAAAATGTCCTGACCTTTCCAGGGAATGATAAGGCCGACTAACCCAACGACAAAATTCTTTTCATGCAGGTTGAGTTTATTACGAAATATATGGCCATCTGCTTGAACATCTAAATTGTCCAATTCAAGACCATCATAAATTACTGTTCTTTTGGATTGAGGAATATCAAATTGGGCAATATTTTTAGAAACCCAGTGAGAAACAGGAATAAAATGAGTAGGTTTTTGGTAAATCCATCGTGTCATTTGAGAAGTACCATCCAAATCACCTCGAACATGGCTGATGACAGGAATGTGTAATATTTTGCCCACAAGAATCGAGGCTCGATTACAAACTGCTTCATTATTTGCATGGATTAAATCAGCTTTAAACTGCTTACAAGTCCAAAGTAGTTGTATTGTAAAGGGTAAAAAGTTTCCTAAATCATCAAGGCGTGCTATTAACTGATTAGAAATAAAACTAAGGCCAGGTATTTTATTTATCCATTGATTTTTTTCAAGGGACTCTTTCATTTTTATTGTGTCAAATCGATGATCGGGAATATATTTCCATTGGGTTTCATGTGCAATTTCTTCATACGATGCTCCAGTTCTTCCTGTGACGACCATGGAGTCAAATTGTGTGTGATCAAGGTTTCTGACAAGATGACGCATACAGATCGCCGCACCACCATAACCGATACCATTTTCAACATAAACAATGTGTTTTTTTTGAGGAGAATTCATAAATAACGTCTCATTAATTTCTTAATTTATTAAAAATTGGGAAACATGCCAAAATATTGAGGATATAAGTTTTGCTTGGTTTAAGCTGAATGCTTTTCAAGAATGCATTACGCGCTTTTGAGTATTCGCCATTTTTTCGATACCAATAGCCCAGATCAAACCATTTTTGTGCCATTGTTTGTTCAGGATTTAAACCATGTGAACGCAATTGTTCAGCAAATTGCTGGTAAATTAATGTATGTACAGAAACCAGATCTTTAAGCATATTTTCGCTGACTTGTGATGTGGCATTATTATCATGCCGGTACCGGTGCATATGAACTATAGGTAAACAAGTTATTGGATAGTTGGCAGCAACACGGCACCAAAGTTCTAAATCTTCAGCAAAGCGGATAGTCTCTTTAAAAAGGCCGACTTCAAGTAATACGTCACGTTTTATAAGAACAGTCCCAGTGGGAATAAAATTTTTCTCCACTAATTTACGCAAAGCATTTTTTACAGGTCGCCCTGCATTGACTTGGAATTGTTTAAGGAGATTATGTTGTTTTAACACAGACGGAGAGGTGACCTGATGACCAGAATCAATTTCATCCATATCTGATGCAATTAATCTTAATTCAGGGTATTTTGACAACACATGGAGTTGTTGTTCTATTTTATTCTCTACCCATTGATCGTCAGCATCTAGAAATGCAATCCATTCATGAGATGCTTCTTTGATACCTAAATTCCGAGCGGTAGAAGGACCAGAGTTTTCTTGTCTATAATAACTGATTTGATTTGTAAATGGCTTTAATACATGTTCAATATTATCCTCTGAGCCATCATCGATCACAATAATTTCGTCAACTGGAACTGTCTGTTTAAGAATGCTGCGAATAGCATTACTAATAAATTCAGCATTATTATAACAAGGGATAATAGCACTGATTTTGATTTTCATAATGACGGATTACGAGAGTTAAGCAGTTTATCAGCCAATAATAGAATACCCCATGGAATTACAAGTGCTGTAACTATGCTGAGTAATCTCAGTTTCTGATGGCGGTACCATAAACGCCATAGAAAAGCATTGAGCAGGCCCAGTCCACCAAGAGATTGTAGTGCTGGCCATTCTTTCTTTTGAGCATCACAAAACATAGCTTGCTCAGGATTTTCAAGCCATTGACCTAACTCGGGAGAACTTAGGAAGCGAAGTCGTTTGCCATAATGCCCAGTAACAAAAAATAACAGAGTTTCCAGGCCTTTGATTGAATCATTAAAAATCTCTTCAGAGCGAGTATAATTATAACGATGAGTTGAAATAGTTGCAGCTTCACCCTGGCGAAAAGCCTTGATGATTTGCTTGATGCAATCTTGAGCTTTTCTTCCATCGGCAGGTTCATACATAGCGTTACGGACTAAATATAATGCACCATGTTCAGTTTTATCACCTGAACGGATGAGACGAATGTCCTGATGGTAATGGCCATTCTGGTCTCTACCATTACAACGGTACCCTGCAGTTTGAATATATTGAATAGTCTGCTCATGTTCAGCCCATACCGTTTCACTTGTGTTGTCCCATAAGTAGCAAGGTGCAACTATACTCTTACTGTTAAAATTAAAACAGTTGAAAAATTCTTGTTGAGCATGTTCATATTGGAGTTGCTGTTGTTGTTTACTCACAGGTTCAGTGGGTAGTTGGGTGCCATTGACATAATGCCCTTGCAAAGGTGAATCTAGTGCTTCCCAATCAGTCCAGTCAGGCTGGTTAAAAAATGGGGTTACACGGGGATCATTTTGTTGTGCCAGTTGGAGTAAGCCAGGCGCATAATAATGTTCGATACCATGAATCTGGGGAATGAATGTTCCTTGAGAAATACAGTGTTTAAAACCGTTTAGCAGGGTGATAAAATTTTTGGACAGGGTTTTTCTTTCAAACTGATTAAAGCAGTTTTGTTGCATGCTTATTGTATCAGGTAAACTCAGCACCATATTGGCTGTTAGAACCGCAGGGCGTTTAACATGATCAGAATATCGTTGAAATAGAGTATTAATACCAGATAAACGCTCTAAATGGTAGGCCTCTCCAACTCCCCAGTCATCACTTTCAATTATTAAAGCAAAATCGGAAAGGTAGGGCTCATGCCAAGTTTTTTTCAATAATGTGTGTTTCCATAGCCATAACGTAAAAATTATTATGGACCAGAACAGAATAAGAAGTGCAAAATATAACATTCAGTTATCAAATTAATTATGTAGTTGATCTATAATCACATTGTAAGTGATTAGTCTCTTTAATGTCTGTAGTATTTAGCCTACGCCTGTGGCTGATGTTTCAAAGCCTGACTTTAACAATTTTAGATACCTTGAATAGCGGCGCTTCTTTTCGAATTCTCGATACCCCAAAGTTACAGGAGAATCAAGTAATGTCAGCATTTTACTCAGGGTGAGTCGAGTGAGACCGAGTTTTATATCAGGACGAGACATATCAAAATTTGATCCATAGGCAGTAAGAAACTGATTTTGGATAGCCTCCATACCTTTGTTGCCACGAAGTATTGACCACTTTAAATCCTCTAATTTGTGCCAGAAACAGGCGAGATCAAATGCAGGCAGGCCAGGGGTTGAATAAGAAAAATCCAGAACACAGACACCTTTATCAGTAACAATAATATTATGGGGTGAAAAATCATTGTGACACAGAACGAGTTTTACATCCGATTTGAATAATGCGTCATTGACCCACGTTTCGATATTGTGCATTATTGATTTGGCAAGGGTTGTTGATACCTGACTATTTTTTTTATTAACAAGTAAATCCAGTCTATCACCACAGTAGTTTAAAATATCTTTACGCAGGTCAAACTGATTGTCAACAATCTCCATGGAATGGAAGCGATACAGCCACTCTCCAGTCAATTTTGCCAGCCTTTCCAATTCAGGTATAGCCCCTCCATAGTGGAATCGGAGTTTATTATTGATAATATCCTGTAGTTCATTACCTTGTACTTCCCATGTAACAAAACCATTAATTTCATCGATGTATCCAGCAGGTGAAACGACCTCAAGTTCTTCAGTAGAATTAAATTTAGACTCGATAAGTTTTGCTAGTTGAAACTCATATTTTAGGCGTTTAATGATCTTTGCTGTTTGCCGACTGTTTTTGCCTTCAATGGGAATTTTGACATAAACAGTTTTAGATATGTTGCCAATTAAATACTCGAGTCGGAATACTAAGGAGTTGGGTGTTTGAATTTGTTCATGGGTTTCTAATGCTATATTATGGTCTCCTAAAATGGATCTTGCAGTTATGTCAGCTATATATTGGAGTTCCATATTGGTAGCATTTTCTCTTGTGTAAATGATGAAAAGAGTATTTTCCAATACTGAAATGAGCCTGAAATAGGTACAATTCTAGATCTCGGGAGTAGACTTATCCACATATCCCCAGGTCTGCCATTTATGGAGA
>JADGEK010000109.1:0-2306 GCA_016744395.1 Gammaproteobacteria bacterium
CAATATAGCTAAACGGTTAAAGTCCTCCTTGCGAAAAGAAGATCTCATTGCACGACTGGGCGGCGATGAATTCACCATCTGTTATAGCAATATAAAAAAACCAGAAGATATTATTTTGCTCTGCGAAATACTCATCAACAAAATAAGCCTACCCATGTTTTTAGATCAGCACCAATGTCACATTGGGATCAGTATCGGTGTGAGTCTCTATCCTCAACATGGCAAAGACTATGACACCTTAATGCATGTTGCTGACAGCAGTATGTATCATGTTAAAAAAACAGGAAAAAATAATTTTTCTATTGGTGAATAAAGTACTAACCTGAGCGAACACATTTAAATAATCGTTCGAGAAATAACCTGTGGCAAATTGAATTTTGCATCATAAGTAATATGGGTTAGATATAGACCACCTGACGGCGCGGTTTTACCAGCCTTAGTTCTATCCTTTTCATCTAAAACCTGTTGGGCCCATTGGGGGTCCGCTTCACCTTTGCCAATCATCAGGAGTACGCCTGCAATGTTTCTAACCATGTGATGTAAAAAGGAGTTAGCTTCAATATCAATATAAAAAAATTCCCCTCGTTGTGAAACTTCAAGTGAAAAAACAGTCTTAACTGGACTTTTTGCCTGACATTTTACCGTTCTAAAAGAGTTAAAGTCATGCTCACCAACAAGAAATTGTGCAGCTTTTTGCATACGGACTAAATCAAGGCTTCTGGATTCCCATGAGACCTGTTTTTGCAAAAAACTGGGTCTGATTGCTCTGGAAAAAATAACATAACGATAACGCCGTCTTTGAGCCGAAAAACGAGCATGAAATTCTTCATTGACTGGGTGAGCCCAAAGTACACTGATAGTTCCTCCTGTGAGATAACGGTTCACCCCTAGGACCCAGGAGCGCATGGATCGTTTGGCTGTAGTATTAAAATGAACAACTTGCTCAGTCGCGTGAACGCCTGTATCAGTTCGTCCTGCAACCTGACATTTTATTATTCTTTCATTTGCAATTTTACTCAGAGCCACCTCCAGGGTTCCCTGAACTGTCGCATAATCACCGTCCTGTATTTGCCATCCTGAAAAAGCTGAACCATCGTACTCGATGCCTATAGCAATGCGCATAATATAAAAAAAGTCCTCTAATCAGTAGTATCAGTAATCATTTAAAAAGAAAGAATTGGAGACAGAGTAATAATAAAAAAAGAATAACATCAAGGGGAAAAGATATTGGGATATTTTAGGAGATTCTAAATATTCCAAAGTATATAATTTTCCAGAAGTACACTCTGCCTCTTCAAGTATTTCGCAAAAAATTATACCAGAATGCTTAATTAGATGTAAAAGAGTATCCCTTAGCCTGTTAAAGATATTGTTGATGAAAAAAACTTTATTCTTTAATTTTTTGCAAGAATTAGAATTTAACGAGTTATTTTTTTTGTATTTGGCTAAACGTTCTGACAAAACCTCGATATACTCTAAAGTTAATATTGCTCTAAGAGAAAGTCGTTCAATATCAATATTTAAAAATTTAAGAGGCAAAAACAACCAAAGTAAAGCAGACAAAATTTCTTCTTTTGATGTCATTTTTATAAAAAGATTGACTGAAAACAGAATAAAGATTAATACCAGGATTCGGAACAAACCAGGTAATAGTTTAGAACCATACAGAACAAGCAAAGAAGAGTCAGTTTGGTGAATCGTTGGAGTATAGAAAAAATAAATGAGTAAAATGGATATAAAAAACCATTTAAGCCTAAAAAGCATTTTTATGGCTGAATGCCATAAGTGATGATGAACCAAATAAAACGGGAGCAATAATGCGCCCGTTAATAACAATGTCTGCCAACCACCCTGTGTTAAAAAGATTGATATGATGACCAGATTAATAATCTTAATCGCAGGATGCATACTTACATGCAGTCGACTAATTTAAGAATTGGTTTGATCAAGCAATGATTGAGCTTGTGATTTTTGATCATCATCGCCTTCATCAATGACTTCGTTAAGAATACTTGAAGCTGATTCCATATCACCCATATCTATATAAGCTTTAGCTAAATCGAGTTTTGTACCTACGGCATCAAGTTCAGGAAAGTCATCTTCCAACTCATCAAAGTCAAGATCATCATCCAATAAATCTAACTCATCTCCACCTTCAGTTGCAAGAGAGTTATCAACATCATCTAAATCAAAAGAACCTGTATCCAGCTCAAGACTTTCTTCCAATTCCAAACTGTCTTCAAGCTCAAGGCTGTCTTCCAACTTCAAACTGTCTTCAAGCTCTAGCCCATCATCTAACTCGTCCA
>JADGEK010000109.1:2406-10858 GCA_016744395.1 Gammaproteobacteria bacterium
CTGTCTTCAAGTCCAGCCACATCTTCCAGTTCTGATGTGCTGTCTTCAAGCTCAAGGCTATCATCCAGGTTTAAAGTGTCTTCATCTAAATCAAGTTCAGCGCTTTCTTCGTCAAGGCTTAAATCAAAATCATCAGTGGATTCATCATTTTCTTTTAAATCCGATTCGTCTAAGGAGAATTCAGATGTTGCTTCTTCATCAAGAGATAAATCAAAATCATCATCCGAATCACTGGCATCACCCAGTATTGAATCTTCATTTAAATTGAGCTCTTCACTGTCCAAAGTTAAATCATCTAAAGACAGTTCATCATCTTCAAGCTCGTCTAAAGAGCTTTCTACTGATGCTTCTGACTCTGATGATGGTGCATCTTCATCAAACGAATCAGGCATATCAATCTCAACACCTAATTTATCAGCCCATGACTTTGCTTTTATCCATTCAGAAGAGAGTTCATAGTCATCATTTTTAGCTTTCAGCAAGCCTTTAACCACATCAGCCTGTACTCCAAACGATTCTTTAAGATTGTCTCCATGATATACTTCAAGTAGTTTTAATTGATAATCAATACGATCAGGTTCAGTTTTCAAAGCGGTTTTCAGTAATTCTTCAGCTTGTTGATATCGACCATAGACCATGAATACATCTGCTTCCGAAATGGGGTCAGCTTCAGTATCATCAGGTTGTAATGACTCCATATCATCAGCAGAAAAATCACTCAAAAATGAAGTCTCTGTATCAGATGCTAAAACTTCAGCTTTTGAATCCACTAATTGAGAATCATCGACACTGAAATCACTTTCATCAGCCCCTTCCATTTTTGAATCAAGAATACTCTCTTCAAAATTGTTCTCATTCTTACTCCGGCCTCGTAAACCTAACCAGATGAATAAGGCTAGAATTAATGCACCGCCACCAGCAGTATAGGGTAGCATTTCTTCATTTAAGAGCACATCAATGACATTTTCCTGAGGTGGCGCTGGGGGTGGAGCAACAGGCTTGGGCTTAGATTTAGGGACTTCTTTTACAATAGGCTCTGTTACAACGGGCTCACTTTTTTCTACTTCAGGCATTGCAATGATTTCATCAACATTCACTGGTGGTGCCGTATCAATATTTGCTTGTTCATCCTTACTAAGTTCAACGGAAGGATCGATGTTTTGTGCTGCAATATCAGCGCCTTCCATCACCTGCTCAGTCATACCCATTTCTTCTGTAGAAGTTTCAGCAGGCATCTCAGTTTCTACCATAACCTCAGTCTCAACAGGTGCTTCAGTCTCAATAGGAGTCTCAGTTTCAACAGGAGTCTCAGTTTCAACAGGAGCTTCGGCCTCAACAGAAGCTTCAGTCTCAACGGGTGCTTCAGTCATAGTCTCAGTAGTATCAGGTACTTCAGCTGCTTGCATTTCTTTTTGTTTCTGCATCGCAGCTAAACTTTCATCTTTTAACTCCACCAGAGATGACTTAGTTTGCAACAACTCTTCAAGCTCTTTAATCCGTGCTCTAAGCTCCTGGTTTTCAATCTCTTTAGATTCAAGGTTTTCACCAGCCAGAGATAATTTTTCTTTCAGTTGTGTCGCCTGGGATGACAAATCACCCTTCAATTCAGCATTTTCTGTATCACCAGCAGCAACAAGTTTCAACTGACCATCGCTTGGAGTACTATCAACACTCCGATCACTTCTATCAACAATGCTGGCGGTTGATTTTTGCTTTCTTACTTCTTTCCAGCTTTGATATTGCTCTTTAACTTGTTGACGTGCATTTGAACGACTGACTTTATTTAGACTAGCAGGATCTTTAATGCGTAAAACATAACCTGCCTTCAGGTTATTAATATTATTACTAACAAAAGCATCTGGATTATCACGTAATAAAGCCATCATCATTTGATCGACTGAGACATTATCTGGAGCCATTTCTTTGGCAATCTTCCACAGAGTATCATTTCTCTGAGTCGGGCCATAACTCATATCACCTGATGGTGATAGCACATAACTAGTTTCTTGAGTTGAGGCTTTTTTAGTTGTAGCCTTGCTAGTAGTGGTAGTTCGTTTGACTTGCGAAGTACGTGAAGTGGTTGCTGTCGTTACTGGACGTGCATGTTTCTTGACAAATTCTGGTGGATCCAGAAGCATTGTGTATTCTCTTAATAGACGACCAGACCCCCAGGTTGCTTCAACTAAAAAATTAGCAAAAGGTTCTCTAAATGGTTTTTTCGTGGTAATAGAAACATAATTTTTTCCATTACGCTGAATCAGCTTAAATTTAAATTTTGAAAGGTAATCACTGCGCTCTAAATTCGCTCTTATATAAATTTTCTTTGAAGCGAGTTCAATACGAAGGGAATCAAGATCTTTTTTTGTGACCGAATGAAGTGCTATTTCTGCATTCAAAGGTTGGTTTAAAGATGAGTTGACCTGTATATCCCCCATTCCCAAAGCCCAACTGGCCATAGGTGACATTAAGAATGATACGGTACATGCAAGGATTGATTTCCGCACTTGCTGGCTCCCTTTTTTATTATGTAGATCGCATTGATCTAAAGTTAAATTTATTCAAAATTAGTACAGATTTTAGAATTAAGCAATTGATTTGGTTTATTTCTAAATTAAAACCATTATCTGTACATTGATACTGTTCAAATTAAGTAAGTATTCACTCAGATTGATTAAAAAAACAGCACAGAGTTAAAAAACTTTACTTATTCTTTATTATTATTAGTATGTTAAATCAAAAAATTCAAGAAAAACATTAACTAGTTTGCAAAATAATTAAAAATTGCTGACCAAATCACGATTTCTTGAATTTTTGATGAATGTAAGTGCAATACAATGCTTCTTTAAATGACTTTAATTAAAGATAGTCTTTAATTAAAATTTCTGCAATTTGAACACTGTTCAAAGCAGCCCCTTTGCGTACATTATCAGCCACTACCCACAAATCTAAACCACGTGGATGTGAAATATCTTCACGGATTCGACTGACGTACACAGGATCATTTCCAGCGCCTTCGGTCACAGATGTTGCATAGCCACCGTCATTTCGATCATCGATTACTTCAACACCATCAAATGCATTCAGTAATTCTGTTGCTTTTTCAGCGCTGATTTTTTCTTTTGTTTCAATGTGGAGTGCTTCTGAATGTCCATAAAAGACAGGTACTCTCACTGCAGTTGGATTAACAAGGATTGAATCATCTTCAAAAATTTTATTAGTTTCCCAAACCATCTTCATTTCTTCTTTGGTATAACCATTATCTTTGAAGACATCAATATGAGGTAACACATTAAAAGCAATCTGTTTTGGGTAGACCTCGACCTTAATTTCTTTTGCATTAAGAATATTTGCCGTTTGACCTGCTAATTCTTCAATGGCATTTTTTCCAGTACCTGAAACAGCCTGATAGGTACACACATTAATACGTTCAAGCCCGACAGCATCTCGAATGGGCTTTAAAGCTACTAACATTTGAATAGTCGAACAATTTGGATTCGCAATGATGCCACGGTTCGTATACCCTGCAATAGCATGGGGGTTTACTTCAGGCACAACCAAAGGAATATCATCGTCATAGCGAAAGTGAGCAGTATTATCAACAACAACACAACCTGCTTCTGCTGCTTTAGGTGCATAAACCTCTGAAATACTCCCTCCAGCTGAAAATAAACCAATTTGAGCTTTAGAAAAATCAAACTCACTGAGATCTTGGACAGTATAATTTTTTCCCTTGAACTGAATCTTACTTCCAGCAGAGCGAGCACTCGCTAGCGGGTATAAGTTTCTAACTGGAAAGTTTCTTTCTTCTAGTATTGCCATCATTGTTTCGCCTACAGCTCCTGTAGCACCTACAACTGCAACATCATATTCTTTAGTCATTAGTATTGTCCTGAATTTATCAAATTTTACAATTTACATTTTTAGTAATTTTAGGTGTAATTATACCTACCGTATCAGGAAAAGCAGCGGTGGAATAACAATGCCTGCATTACCAAAGATTTTAGGTATAAATGTGTATTATGCAGTTAATGCTGCAACAACGGCATCACCCATTGCTTCTGTACCGACTTTAGTGTCGCCCTCAGTATAGATATCTGCAGTTCTTAGGCCCTGATCAAGGACAACTTCAACTGCTTTTTCAATTTTTACGGCTAATTCTTCATTACCAAGTGAATAACGCAACATCATTGCGACTGATAATATGGTTGCCATTGGATTGGCGATGTCCTGACCTGCAATATCAGGAGCAGAACCATGAATCGGTTCATACATCCCCTTTTGATTTTTATCCATAGAAGCTGAAGGTAACATCCCAATAGAACCTGTTAACATAGCAGCACAGTCCGATAAAATATCACCGAACATATTCGTGGTCACCATCACATCAAATTGTTTGGGAGCACGAACCAGTTGCATTGCTGCATTATCAACGTACATATGGCTCAATTCAACTTCAGGGTATTCCTGTCCCACTCGGCTCATCACTTCACGCCATAATTCTGTGCATTCAAGCACATTGGCTTTATCAACTGAACACAAACTTTTATCTCTTTTCATTGCCGTTTCAAAAGCAACATGAGCAATACGTTCAATTTCAGACTCTTTATAAATAAGAGTATTAAACCCTTGTTTTTCATTATTTTCAAGTGTTCTGATTCCACGAGGCTGACCAAAATATATTCCACCAGTGAGTTCACGTACAATCATAATATCCAGGCCAGAAACCACGTCTTCTTTGAGGGTTGAAGCATGTGCAAGCTGTGGATAAAGAATAGCAGGTCGTAAATTAGCAAATAACTCTAATTCAGCCCGTAAACCCAGTAGACCTTTTTCAGGGCGAACGGCAATATCAAGTGATTCCCACTTGTAGCCTCCAACAGCTCCTAATAAAACAGCATCCGCTTCTGTCGCTAATTTTAAAGTCGCTTCTGGCAGTGGTGTGCCTGAATCATCATAGGCAGCACCACCCACGAGTCCATTTTCCATTTCTATATCAAGACCAAAGTCTGTTTTCAAACAACCCAGAACTTTAACCGCCTGAGCCACAATTTCTATTCCAATACCATCACCAGGTAATACTGCAATTTTTTTACTCATTTTTACTCACCTATTTCACTCGTGCAAAGTCTATGGACCCATAGCTTATTAAGCGGGTCATATAACCAAGCTAAATAATTAAAATCTCATTTTGACTTAATAAAGCCAAGGGGTTATTTCTTTTTGTTTCTTCTCATAAGCATGGATATCCTTTGCATGCTCAAGAGTTAATCCAATTTCATCCAAACCTTCTAACAAACAATGACGGCGGAATTGGTCTAATTCAAAGTCAATATTAAACTCAGTATCACTGGCTGAGTCAGAAATAATTTTTTGTTGCTCAAGATCGACGGTCAATTGAAAGCCTTCAGTCGAATCAACAGCATTAAATAAATCATTAATTATCGTTTCAGATAATATTATGGGCAACAAACCATTTTTAAAACAATTATTATAAAAAATATCAGCGAAGCTCGGCGCTATAATGACTCGTATTCCATAGTCTTCCAAAGCCCAGGGTGCATGTTCTCGAGAAGAGCCACAACCAAAATTATCTCTAGCAAGCAATATTTTAGCATTGAAATAACGAGACTGATTAAGGACAAAGTCAGTATTGATGGGTCGATTGGCATTATCCATACCTGGTTCGCCGTGATCAAGATAACGCCATTCATCAAATAAATTGGGGCCAAAACCACTGCGTTTAATTGATTTTAAAAATTGCTTTGGGATAATTGCATCGGTATCAACGTTTGCTCTATCCATAGGGACTGCTATTGCAGTCATTTTTTTAAATTTTTCCATAGTCAGTCTCCTTTATGGATGCTTAGTGATGGTTTCAACATCAACAAAATGCCCCGCTATTGCCGCCGCCGCTGCCATGGCAGGGCTAACCAGATGTGTACGCCCCCCTTGCCCTTGACGACCTTCAAAATTACGATTTGAAGTAGAAGCACAACGTTCCTGAGGCTCAAGTCTATCGGCATTCATAGCCAGACACATAGAACAACCAGGGTCACGCCACTCAAAACCAGCAGCCAACAAAATTTTATCAAGGCCTTCATTTTCAGCCTGTTGCTTAATTAACCCAGAACCTGGCACAACCAAAGCTTGTTTAATACTCTCAGAGACGGTATTACCTTTGGCCACTTGCGCAGCAGCACGAATGTCTTCAATACGAGAATTAGTACATGAACCAATAAAAACAATATCAACAGGCACTTCAGATATGGGAGTCCCTGCAATTAATCCCATATAATTTAAAGCAGCTATCATCCCTTCTTGCTTAACAGGATCAGATTCTTGGGCAGGATCAGGAATTGTTTCATCGATTGCCATGGTCATCTCCGGAGAAGTCCCCCAGGTCACCTGAGGTTTAATCTCTTCAGCTTTAAGAGTCACTACTTTATCAAACTGAGCATCAGCATCCGAATAAAAATTTTGCCAATAGGTTACAGCCTGTGACCATTGTTGTTCATCAGGAGAATAAGGTCGCCCCTTAACATATTCAATCGTGGTGTCATCTACAGCTATCATACCTGCTCGTGCACCCGCTTCAATGGCCATATTCGACATTGTCATACGCCCTTCCATAGACAAAGAACGAATCGCATCACCTGCAAATTCAATAGCATAGCCTGTTCCACCCGCAGTACCTATTTTTCCAATAATAGCCAAAATGATATCTTTTGCTGTGACAGCATCATCTAACTGACCATTCACTTCAACCAGCATGTTTTTTGACTTTTTCTGAATCAAACATTGCGTTGCTAAAACATGCTCAACTTCTGATGTACCCACACCAAAAGCCAAAGTGCCAAAGGCACCATGAGTCGAAGTATGTGAATCACCGCAGACCAATGTCATACCAGGTAATGTAGCACCTTGTTCTGGACTGACGACATGCACGATACCCTGACGGATATCATCCATTTTAAATTCAGTAATACCAAATGCATCGCAATTTGAATCTAAGGTATCAACTTGTAATTTTGAAATGGGATCTTCAATCCCTTTTTCACGATCAGTTGTTGGTACATTATGATCAGGTGTCGCCAGATTAGCTGATAGCTTCCAAGGTTTACGATTAGCCATTCTTAAACCTTCAAAGGCCTGTGGTGATGTCACTTCATGAATCAATTGACGATCAATATACAATAAGGATGTCCCATCATCATTTTCACGGACAACATGGCTATCCCATAATTTGTCATATAAGGTTTTGGCACTCATCTTCTTTCTCCTGCTAACAGCTAGAACCTATGTTTTGATTTGCATTAATAATATCTCTTAATCTATAATAACTCAAAGTCTATTTTTTTATATTTTTCATAACCAAAAGGAATAGAAAGACAATTTTCAATGGTAAATTTTGAATTAACAACAACATCAAAAGCCCAAAAATCATTCTCTTTCTTTTTTACTTTTGCTGTTAATTCATCATTTAACTTTATAAGTGCAACATTAAAAATGGATATTCCTTCTATTGAGACATTTTTGAACGTCGCTAAAAAACAATCTTTTTCGTTAACTGCGAAATCAATGCATTTAACTCAGCCAGCGATTAGCAAACGGATTGCTTCACTTGAGTCAGAACTTAATTGCAAGCTGTTTGATCGGATTAAGAAAAAAATCATATTAACTGAAGCGGGACAATTATTTTTACCTCGCGCGCAAAGTATTATTAATGAGCTTAAAGCAGGGAAAAATTCTCTGGCTGAAATGGGGGGGGTGGTTTCTGGTGACTTATCAATGGTGACCAGTCACCATATTGGTTTGCATTACCTTCCCCCTGTTTTGAAACAATACGTCAGTGATTACCCCCAGGTTAATTTAAAACTGAATTTCATGAATTCTGAAGCCGCCTGTCTTGCAGTCGAAAATGCCGATATTGAATTAGCGGTTATCACACTACCGAATAAACCGGTCCCATGTCTAGAGATCACAAAAGTCTGGTCTGATCCGATGAAAATAGCAATTCAGAACAACCACCCTCTATTAGATAATAAACATAAGCATAATCAATTTACTTCTGAGGAATTAAAAAAACTAAACACCTACCCTGCTATTTTACCCGAAGTTGAAACCTACACCAGAGAATTGCTTGATGAATATTTATTAAAATTAAATATCGAACCTCAAGTGAAATTATCAAATAATTATTTAGAAACAATAAAAATGATGGTCAGTGTTGGTCTGGGTTGGAGCGTTTTGCCACAAACATTAATTGATAATACTTTAACAACCATTCAAACACCAGGTTGCGTTACTAGCCGTTCACTTGGAATTGTGAAACATAAATCAAGAACACTGTCACCTGCTGCCCAACAAATAGTCAATTTGATCACAAAATGAGCATATAATGGTAAAGAGCGCGTTGTGGTACCGCTTAAGATTATTACATCAGTAAGATGTA
>JADGEK010000109.1:10958-12976 GCA_016744395.1 Gammaproteobacteria bacterium
CTTCTTCTGAGTGGTCCCATCACTTATGCAGCTAGCACTATTCCGACTGATATTTATTCTGAAGACACTATCCTTGATGAAATTTCCTACAAAGAATGGCATTTTTATAAAATAGAAGTGGATAACCCAGCAAAACTCACTGTAAAGATCAGAAAAATCAGTGATGACGTTGATTTATATGTTTCACGTTCAAAAAAACCATCTGAAGATAATTATCAATGTGCACCACTCAAGAAGGGTTCTTCCATTGAAACCTGTCGTTTAACCAGCAATACATCTGCAACATGGTATATTGGAGTGCATGGAAAAATGGACAGTGACTATCAACTCAGTGTACAAACAGATGATTTAAATTTACTATCTTTAATTGATGTCAAGTAAACTATTTTTTGTTAGATGCTTACCTGGCTTACGTTAACAAGTCTAAATAAATAGCCCTCTGCCCATCCACCCCCTATCCAAAATGAGAGAGTTGGGATGAGCACCTCATGAAATCCCAATCCCTGCATCTGGAATCCATTACAATAAATCATTTATAAACCAATTCCTTCTTTGGTGAATGACGCCTGCTTGTGATCAAACACTCAACTTATGGTGACTCATTAAAGAGTCACTTGAAATACATTCATGCATTTCCTATTCTTAATAGGCTGAGTTCTTTTTATCATAATAAAATATTTTTGCAGGTAATTAATTTCTATGACCAATAAAACCATTGACATCGCTAACGACATGGTTGATTCCGATGAAATTGAAATCTTCATTTCAGGAATAAAAATATTTTTTAATATTGATTATGATGTTATTTGTGAAATTTCAAAAAAAATTAAATTTGTTATTTTTGAGCAAGGTGATTTCCTAACGCAAAAAGGTCATTCCGATAAACTGATGTATATCATCTGGGACGGTGAAATATTAATAAAACTGCCTAAACAGGAAATCATTCGTTGCAGGGGTGAAATTGTCGGTGAAATCTCCATGCTGACGGGTAATCCCTACTCTGTTGATGTCGTCGCTAATACCCAAGTTAAAGCATTTAGTATTGATTATGATGTCTTTCAGCAACTGATTAGCACGAATCGAGAGATAGCTATTGCTTGCACTGCACTCATGGTTGATCGCCTTAAAACCATGAAAGAACAGGGGATCTTCCACCTTAAAAAATATCAAGTATTTGATAAAATCGGTGAAGGCTCCATGGCAATTGTTTATGAGGGTTATGATCCAGAGTTAAAGCGTGAAGTCGCTATAAAAATGCTCAAGTATGAAGTGGCGGTCAATAACGATTTATTACAGCGATTTAAACAAGAAGCCATCACTATAGCTCAACTTGATCATCCTAATATTATAAAAATTTATGATATTATCGAAGATTACTCAACAATTTTCATTGTTATGGAGATAGTAAATGGACAGAATCTTGGCGAATTATTAGAACAGAAAGGATTCTTTTTTCCTAACGAAGTCCAGGCAATACTTATTCAAGCTGCTAACGCTCTGGCCTACACACACCAGCAAGGTGAAGGGATAATTCATAGAGATATAAAACCTTCAAATATGATCATTGATAAATCAAATAAAATTAAATTAATGGATTTTGGCCTGGCAGGGCCACCACAATCAGATTCATCTAAGATAGAAGGCACGATAAACTACTTAGCTCCCGAAGTCATATTAGGCAAAGCGATTGATGGCCGTGTTGATATCTATGCCTTGGGTGTTTCAGCTTATAAAATGTTAACAGGTGAATTGCCCTTTTATGCATCTGATACAAAAGAATTGCTGAAAATGCACGTTAATGAAGAAGTGCCAAACCTTAAAGAAAAATACCCTCATATACCCAAGAAGCTCATTGAATTTATTATTAGAGCACTCATTAAAGATCCACAACATCGAATTTCAAGCTGGGATAAAATACTGGAATTACTCAATCCAGAAGAACAGACAATTCAAAGCCAATCAGAACACAATAAAACCCTGGACGTCAGCATTAATATTAATGTGCATCGCATCACTGA
>JADGEK010000110.1:0-6108 GCA_016744395.1 Gammaproteobacteria bacterium
ACTATACTCATTGGTATCTAGTGAAAAAATCTTTAATGATTAAAATGCTGATTTAAGTCAAAAATCAGTTTGTATTTTGAATGTTGAGTGAGATTAGGGACCTTGAATGATGAACAAGTTAACAGGATTCTCCGTATACAAAGCAGGCAGTGGTTTATTTTGCTTGGACTGCGTCAAATCACAAAGCAAACCATTACCTGCTCTTATACTCTGTGCCACTGAATAAAAGACTGATTCAATAGAAAAATAAAAGCCAGTCTCAATAGTCAGAGTTTCTAAAAGTATAAATTTTTTAATTCAAAGGTTTAACAGTGCCGCGTTAAATGTCTGGCTTGGGCGCATAAAATTATTAGCCTGTTGAGTATTGGGGTGATAATAACCATTGAGTTCAACAGCATTGCCCTGCACCGTGTTTAACTCCTTCAGGATGGTTTGTTCCTGGGTTTTTAGTGTTTGCGCCAGTGTCGTAAATCTGTTTTGAAGCTGCTTATCTTGTAATTGTTCTGCCAAGGCTTGAGCCCAATAGAGTGTCAGATAAAAATGACTGCCTCGGTTGTCCAACTCACCAACCTTGCGTGAAGGTGATTTATTCATTTCCAAAAACTGAGACGTGGCTTGATCCAGAGTTTGAGCCAAAATTTGAGCCTGGTTATTATTATAGGTATTGGCAATATGCTCAAGAGAAACGGTAAGAGCTAAAAATTCACCTAACGAGTCCCAGCGCAAATGGTTCTCTGATAAAAACTGTTGTACGTGCTTTGGGGCAGAGCCACCTGCGCCTGTTTCGAATAAGCCGCCGCCATTCATTAACGGCACAATTGATAGCATTTTTGCACTGGTGCCCAGTTCAAGAATGGGGAATAAATCCGTCAAGTAATCGCGTAAGACATTACCCGTGACAGCAATGGTGTTGTGACCCTGTTTGATTTGTTCTAAAGAAAAATTAATTGCGTCTTCAGGGGATAGAATACGGATATCTAAATCAGAAAGATCATACTGGTTCAGGTACTTCTCAACTTTGATGATCAATTGTGCATCGTGCGCACGATGTTTATCAAGCCAGAAAATGGTCGGCATTTGAGTGGCGCGTGCGCGGTTGACTGCCAGTTTAACCCAGTCTTGAATGGGGGCATCTTTTACCTGACACATTCTCCAGATATCACCTTCTTCCACCTTTTGTTCCAGCAAGATAGTGCCTGCTTCATCAATGACTCGGACTGTACCATTGCAGGGAATCTCAAAGGTTTTATCATGAGAACCGTATTCTTCTGCCTTTTGAGCCATTAAGCCAATGTTTTGCACAGTGCCCATTGTTGTTGGATCAAAAGCACCGTGTTTTTTACAATAGTTAATGGTTTCTTGATAAATACCAGCGTAGCATCGATCGGGGATGATGGCTTTTGTGTCATGAAGCTGGCCATCGGCTCCCCACATTTTTCCAGAAGTGCGAATACTAGCAGGCATGGAAGCATCAATGATCACATCACTTGGAACATGCAGATTGGTGATGCCTTTATCAGAATCAACCATTGCCAGCTCTGGGTTTGCATCATAGCAAGCTTTTATATCAGCTATGATTGAAGCTTGTTGCTCTGCTGATAATGATTGAATTTTATTATAGAGATCGCCCAGACCATTATTGGCATTTACGCCTATTTCTTTCAAAACGGTACTGTGCTTGTCAAAAACACTCTGAAAAAAAACTGAAACAGCATGACCAAAAATAATAGGATCAGAGACTTTCATCATAGTGGCTTTAAGGTGTATTGAAAACAAAACATCATTGGTTTTGGCATCTTTCATCTGTTCAGCTAAAAAAGTGCGCAAGGCTTTACGACTCATGACCGCAGTATCAATCACTTCACCTTCAAGTAGTGGTGATTCATCTTTTAATTGTATGACTTGATTGTCATCACTTAATAGTTCAATTTTAAATTGGCAAGCTTGACCCAGTGTCATAGAATTTTCACTGCCATAAAAATCATCCTTACTCATGCTGGCGACATGAGTTTTAGAGTCAGAGTGCCAGGCGCCCATGGAATGAGGGTTATTTTTTGCGTATTGCTTGACTGCACCTGGCGCACGACGATCGGAGTTGCCCTCACGTAAAACTGGATTAACAGCGCTGCCTTTAATCGTGTCATAGCGTGACTTAATGTCCTTGTGAGCATCAGTTTCAGGTACCTCGGGATAATCAGGGAGTTGGTAACCCTGGGTTTGTAATTCTTTGATTGCTGCTTTGAGTTGTGGAATGGAGGCACTGATATTGGGCAGTTTGATGATATTTGTATCAGGCTCACTGACGAGTTGTCCTAATTCTTGCAATGTGTCAGAAACTCTTTGTTCTTTTTTTAAATGATCTGGAAATACCGCTAAGATTCGTGCTGCCAGAGAAATGTCTTTTGTTTGAATCTTAATACCTGCAGTGCTCGTAAAAGCTTCAATAATGGGTAAAAAGGAGCGAGTGGCCAGCGCAGGGGCTTCATCCGTCAGCGTGTACAGAATTTTAGGTTGAGATGAATTAGATACCATTGGTTAAAGCTCCTGATTTAGTTCGCTATAATATCTGAAGTAAAATCAGTATTTAGCGAAAAGACTCTTATTTTTTATTAAATGCACGAATATCATACGGAAATATGGAAGAAATTGAAATAATGAAAAAAAGATATTATTAGTAGGGTTATTGGCTGAATTAAAAATTCTATCAATTGTATCTATAGAATAAAGGCAAATGAGTTATAAAAATGGTCATACGCTTGTAGAGAGAGCATTTGTAGAAAACAGCGCGGTGTCCATCGCAGAAACTTCGTAATGAAAATTATTTATTATTTATTTCCTTATAAATCAATAAGCTATTGTTTTTCCTTGCTTGGTGGTTTTTACTCTGCATCACTTGCTTCCTGATGTGTTATACGATGTTTAGTCATTAGAATATCAACTCTATATATCCAGCATGTCCAGTAAATGACTATTGGGAAATACATCAATTCCCAACTCTGATTTGATAATGTAGAGTACAGAAAAAAAAAGTAGTATCAGCGGTAAAGTAAAAAACAAAAAGAAAAAGGTGCTGGCAAAGAGATCGCCTTCTTTTCTGCGTCCTTTTTCGGTGTTTCTGGTGTTAGTTCGTTTATCACGACCCAGTAAAAAAACAAAATAAAATTTTGCAAAAAATAAAGGGATCATCCCACGAACATCGATTGGATGTTTTTCTAGTGGCGATCCTGCAGCGATGGCATTTTCAATTTCATTTAATTGTTCTGTCGTTAAAGAATTACGCACTTCTGGGCTGATTTTATTCAGTACAAAATCTGTAAATGCACTGCTGGAATCCGATATACTCATTTTATATACTCAACTATTTTACATGTTCAGTTTTGTTTAATAAATAATCATGAACTACTGGAAAAAGATCCATTTCCAGAGCCTCTTCAAGTGTTATGAATTCCCCCCAAATCACTTCACGATTATCTATATTAAATTGTGGAACTTTCTTTAAATATAACTCATAGAGGTTAATATGGTCGTGCATGTTTTCAAAGACACTTAAAAAGGATGAAAAAAAACTGAGCTCTTTGGCATTAGTTTGAATGTTTACCTCTTCAAGTAACTCCCGGACAGCAGCCTGTTCGGCTGACTCGTCCTTTTTTATACCACCACAGGGGAGGGTAAAATAAGATTTATATGAGTTTTTTATCATCAGTATTTTACCCTCAGCCCATACAGCTACATAGACTCCATAAGCATCAGGGTAAAATATTTTGTTGTATAGCAGTTTTAGCTGATAAGCTAATTTAAAAAGCCACTGAATTGGTGTATCAAAAAAATTATTATCAGTCATGTTCAATGGTATTTTTTTCCTGAGAGTTAGATTTAACTTCTTTAAGATGGTTTATTGCTCTGCCATATATATCTTCAAAACGAACAATATCATCTTCTCCAAGATAGCTTCCAGATTGAACTTCAATCATTTCCAGTGGAATTTTCCCAGGATTCTCAAGACGATGTTTTTCACCAATAGGGATATAAGTGGATTGATTTTCAGTTAACAAAAATGTTTCTTCACCACATGTCACTAATGCGGTTCCTTTTACTATTATCCAATGTTCCGCCCGATGGTTATGCATTTGTAATGATAATTGAGCATTCTGATTAACAGTAATGTGTTTGACCTGATAACGTTGTGCATGGTCTATACATTGATAGTCGCCCCAGGGACGGGTGATCTTATTCTTATCGATTATGAATGTTTCTTCTTGTGCATTTTCCTGATTCATTTTGAATTCCTCTTGTTTGTTTTGGCTCAGATTAGGTGTTACATATTTACTTGAGCAACCTGTATGCCAATATATTTGAATTGTAGATACTTCAATTGTTGGAGCCAAATAAGAGAACAATAGCAATACCATAATATTCAAAATGCAAATAATTTTCGCACTATGCAAATAAAATGATCACTTTAGCATGACAATAAATTAGAAATACCATAACTATATGAATTATTAGCTAATTATTAATTGGCATTGTATTTGCTCTAATACAATTAACATGTAAATGTTTTTATATTATTGGGTAATCAGGGTGAGCAAAATGTATCAACAAGAAAAATCAATATCTGAAGTCATGATCCTCGGTGTACCTGTCGATAATTTTACACTGGAATCTGCTGTAAAATGCATCATTTCTTTTATCAATGATTTTAAAATTGATAAACGTCCCAGACAGGTGGCCACTGTTAATGTTGATTTTTTAATGAACTCCTTAAATTGGTCATCTTCAAAAACAGCCAGGCATCCAGAGTTGCTTGATATTCTTAGAAGTGCTGATATGGTCACTGCCGATGGTATGCCCATAGTCTGGCTGTCGAGATTATTAAATGCACCATTAAAAGAAAGAGTCACGGGTGCTGATTTAGTGCCAGCACTTTCTGAGGCAATTGAAAAAACGGGTCATTCAATTTTTTTTCTGGGTGGTCAAGGCGACATAGGTCAACAGGCAGCAGATAAGTTAAAAACACAATATCCTGATTTAAACATTGCGGGTGTCTATTCACCTTATGTCTATACCGAAGGTGAGAAAATGCTGAATTCAAAAGAACAGGACGATGAAATCATAAAACGAATCAATGAAACTTGTCCTGATATTCTGCTGATTGGCTTTGGCAATCCAAAACAGGAGCTATGGTTTAATCGAAATAAATATAAGTTAAAGGCTGCAGTGACCATTGGTATTGGCGGCACATACGAATTTATTGTTGGTAACGTCAGCAGAGCACCTACATGGATTCAAAATAGTGGTATGGAATGGATTTTTCGTATTACTCAGGATCCACTACGTTTGTGGAAACGTTATGCCATGGGAGTTTTAAAATTAAGTGCATTAACACTTCCGATGCTGAGTCGCAGCTTTATACATCGAAAAAATAATCAATCTTTAATACAAAGCAAACAAGCTTTTCTAAGTGATATTAAACCTGGCTGGAATCTGAATGAAGTAAATATTACTTTAGCAAAAAAATTGACATCTGACAGTATGCAATTTTTCATTGATCACTGGGAAGCCTATACGCTCAATTATAAAAAAGTCACTATTGATTACATTGATGTGGAATATCTTGATCCTTATGCCCTGGGTATATTGGCTCGGTTTTATAAGCGTCTTCATAATAGAGGGATAAGAATCTCATCTGATGGGTTAGTGAATAAGGAGATCATTGATTTGTTTAAAGTGAATCATCTATGGGATTTAATAAATACATCAGGAACAGAACTTCAGATTAAAGCTGTTGAGAATAAGAATGATTTATTTTTTATTGATGAAAAAACTACAGCTTATACTCTTGCTAGTCTAGAAGGAAGATTAGATGCTAGCAGAGTGTTTAACATAAATTTCAGTGAAGTTTTACCACAATTTTCAGGAGGGCATTTAATTATAAATTTGTCCAGACTTGAATTTGTTGATAGCACAGGACTTCGCTTATTTTTCTATATACAAAAAGAACTTAAAAAAGATAATAAAAAATTATTCCTGATGAACCCCAATAATAGTGTGTACCAGCTGTTAACTATTACGAATTTAACTGATTTTTTTAATGTATTGCCAGACATA
>JADGEK010000110.1:6208-12853 GCA_016744395.1 Gammaproteobacteria bacterium
ATACAAGGTATTAATGAAATACTAACAAACGATTCTAAATAAAATAAGGTGTTGCTAAATATATTATGAAAATTCTTGTGGTTGATGACGACATCGCGGTTTGTCTCTATTTAAAAAATGTACTTGAGACCTTACATCATGAAGTAATAATGAGTCATGATGCAAAAAGTGCATGGGAAATAATTCAAGCCGAAGAGATTAATATCTTACTCACTGATTGGATCATGCCAGGCTTATCGGGTATTGATTTATGTCAACTTGTGCGTCATGTGTCTGATAAGTCACATTATGTTTATATTATTTTATTAACGGGTAAAAGTTCGGATAATGATCGGATCATGGGTTTTGATTCTGGTGCGGATGACTTTATTTTAAAACCAGTCATTTTGCGAGAACTGATTGTTCGGATAAAGGCCGCTAAAAGAGTGATTGAACTGGAGCATGAACTGCTGGTAAAAAACCAGCAATTAGAATTAGCCAATGGTACTATTAAGAGCCACTATGAACAAATTAAACAGGATGTTAATGCTGCGGCAGAAATACAGCAGACACTCTTACCTCACACAGTAGAAATACCCTTACCCGTTAATTTAAGTTGGGATTATATTCCTGCGGATATATTAGCGGGTGATCTGTTTAACTTTTACCCACTGGATGATAAACACATTGCACTCTATCTTATTGATGTCGCAGGTCATGGTGTACCTGCTGCTATGTTTTCAGTTTATCTCAATAAAATGCTTTCACCAGAAAAACTGCCTGAAAGCATCATTTACAAACATTTCTCATCTGGGGAAATTCCTCAATTTAAAAGCCCTGCACAAATTGTTCAGTCACTCAATGAACATTTTTTAAAGAGTAATGATAGCATGCTTTATTTCACTATGATTTACGCCATTATCAATACAGAAACGGGTGCAGGGGAGCTCTGCCAGGCGGGACACCCATACCCACTGATCACTCGTAATGATGGCATAGTGGAAGCTTTGGGTGAGGGTGGACATCCAGTGGGGCTCATTGAAGAAGCCTGTTATGAGAATGTTTCATTTAGCATTAGAGAAGGTGAACGATTGACACTGTATTCTGATGGTGTGACTGAGTGTTTTAATATCGATGGAGTCCCTTTTGAAATAGAGCGACTCAAAGCGATACTGTCAGACTCCCATAAGATGCCAATACAACAAAGCATCAAGAAGGTGGTAAGTGGGGTAACACGATGGCATCGCCTGGGCACAAGTAAAATGTCATTCGAAGATGATATTTCCCTGCTATCAATTGAATTCAATTAAATGCTGGGTAGAAAGCATTAGTGTCTTTATATTTCATTTATCCAACAAATATATTAATATTATCAATATATGAATAGTCCTGCACAAGCCATTAAATTATCCATTGCCAGTCGACTGGACTTTGTGTCTGAGGTGGGTTCCACAATTTCCACCTGGTGTCGTGAGCTGGGAATGGATGATGAGCAAAGTTTCCAAATAGAAGTCTGTACCGTTGAAGCCGTCAACAATTCAATAATTCATGCCTATCAGAATAAACCCAATGGCCAGGTATTTATTGAATGCGCTGTTCATAATAATGATATGCATGATAGCAAGCTCATTAGTATTAAAGTTTCTGATAAGGGTCAGGCTATGACTCAGGTGATTCCAGATAAATTGGTATCAGAAAACAGTGAAAGTGGTCGTGGCTGGTATATTATGAAGCAATGGACTGATTCTGTGTACTATAGCAGTATTGATGGAATGAATACCACGACATTGGAAAAGTCCATTGAATTAAAGTAATTAATTGATCGTTTTATGTGTAATTTCTTTTACCAAAAATAATTTTTAAAATGAGAATTGCTTTATCCCACTGTCCTCTCCTTGCTCTGTTAAAAGCCTGATAAAATGTCGTGAGATAGGCCGTGATGATTGCCTCGGGGAAATAATTTCTGGTAAAACGCAATTTATTTCTAAAAATGTAGAAGTCAGATAATAGTGATGATGGGTTTTCATCATTTGGTGAGCCAATACTGCTGCCTTCTTTATGGTAAACTTTTGCATCAGGTGCATAACAAAGCTTATATCGCTTGTCATTACGAACACACCAGTCAATTTCTTCGCAATAGAGAAAGTAGTCTTCATTCATTAAACCAATATCAAGTAGATACTGTTTAGGTAGTAACCAGGAGGCACCAGAAATATAAGAAAGCTGCTTTTCAATCGCTTTATGATCAATGTCTGAATCGTCTGCTAAGCCTCTTCCTAGAGAGGTTGAAGCCAGACCAGTCCATTTGTTATAACTGCAGCCTCCTAAAGCCTGAATTACCGAAGGATCATTGTAATAATAGATACTGCTACCACAGGTATTGGGTTCATCTTGTTGTTCTGAATAATTAATCATATTTGTTAAACAATCAGCTTCAATGACGGTATCATTATTCAGTAGCCAGACATATTTCATATCATGACAATTCAGGGCATATCGCAGACCGACATTATTACCACCAGCAAATCCAAGATTATCGCCAGTCTGGATTAGTATCAAATTATTGTCATCTGGGTCACCATCTTGTGATTTTTCGGATTGTTCACGGGTTAGCTCAGTATAGGAAATATTCTTGTTGACTGGTGGATAAATTAAGTTCAATAAAGGATTGTGAATATGAGTCTTTACTTTTCTAATGCCTTTAGCCCAGGACTTAATATTGTCCATCGAGCCATCGGATGAATTATTGTCACACACAATGGCCTTGTAATTATTATTATTTTGACGAAAAACAGATTCAAGGCATTCAATAGTGTCCTGCCAGCTATTCCAGTTTAAAATAACAATATAGCTTGTCTTTTCTAACATAATAATTTCCCTATTGATGAATCGTTTTTCTATTAATGTCTGAATCATTTAACTCATTGGTAAGTTGATTAATTCTAATTAACATGGATGAAAAAAGAGCCTTCCAGGTGTATTTTTCTTTTATAATACGTCTGGAGTTTTGCTCCATAAGCTCCCAGTCAGACTGGTTAACTAATAAATTGTTAATTGAGTCAGTCATTGTCTGTGCATCATCAGCAATAGACAGGTGAATGTTATTAATAACATCCATGCCTTCACTACCGACAGAAGTTGTGACTGTTGGGATACCTCTGCACATAGCATTCAGCACTTTAACCTTCATGCCGGCACCAAAGCGTAGTGGTGCAATGAAAACACGATGTTGCTGAAAGTAAGGTTCCAGATCATCTACAAATCCAGCTAATTTGATCCCCTGATAGGGTTTAATTGCTTCAATTAAACGTTTATCTGGATTTTTACCGACAATATTAAGTTTGAGAATAGGGTTTTTCTTAATCAGTTCAGGCCAGATGCCATCAATAAACCACAACAAACCATCGACATTGGCTTCCCAGCTCAGGGAGCCAACATAAAGTAAAGACTGCTGACTGTGTTCAAACTGGAGTGATGGCAGTCCCAGTTGTTCGTCATTTCCCAGATGATAGGTATAGTGACATTTATTTTGGTCGATGCCGATTGATACAAGCGTATCAATATCATTGGGTGATGCAAACACTAAGTCTGCTCGTTGACAAGCCTGTTTTTCAGTGTCTTTAACCCGGAGACTTTCATAGTAACTGATCAGTCGTTTTACCAAACCATGATTTGGATCGTCTGCATAACGTTCAAACATTAGATAATAGGCATTATGTTCATGCAAAATAACCTTACCTTTATAGTCAACAGGTATATATTGAAATACTTCATAATGATCGGAAATAACCAGATCATATTGGTGTATGTCTCCTGCTATTTGTTGTGCAAAGGATTCAGATAATGTTCTGTATAAATTTAAAGGAATACCTTTGAGATAACTTTTAATCAAGTTAGCCAGAGTACGAGGGGATTTAACTGAGTCAGAATAGAACTGTTGAATCGTAATTTTGGATAAAAATTCATCAACATGATCGGTATCATCTTCCTTCAATATCGAAGCCACAGACACTTGATAATTCTGACTGAGAAACTCCAGGAGTTTCCAGCTTTTCAGTTTACCACCGCTGATGGGTGGATAGGGTAATTCGGGTGTCAGAAATAACAATTTCTTCTTCTCTTTTTGCTTCTCATGTACATTTCTCGTCGTCATTATAAAGCCCCACTGTCTTTTGAAAAAATGACCACAATGGTTTTAAATAATAATTTAATATCGTATAAAATAGACCATTGTTTCTGGTATCTGAGATCTAACTTAATGATGTCTTCGAAATTTTTTACACTGGAGCGACCATTGACCTGCCACTCACCAGTAATACCTGGCCTAACATCCAGTCGTTGCCAGTGTGGAATATAATATTTTTCAACTTCATCAAGAGTCGGTGGACGTGTTCCCACAAGACTCATCTCTCCTTTTAATACATTCCAAAATTGAGGTAATTCATCCAAACTGGTTTTACGTAAAAAATGACCAACACGAGTGATTCTATGATCGTTGGCATTTTTGAAAATGGCACCTTTTGCCTCATTTTTAACTTCATGCTGTCGAGATTCTGCATCGGCACACATGGTACGGAACTTATAAATTGTAAATTTTTTACCAAACCAGCCCATTCGAGTCTGTCCGAAAAATAGAGGTCCAGGGCTTTCTATCTTGATGGCTGCCGCAATGGGAATGAAAACCAGAGAGGTGATCAACAGTCCCACTACTGAACCAGAAATGTCAATCAGTCTTTTACTCCGTGATTTTACCGATGCATGAGTTGTGGGAAGATTGGCTGCATTAGTATTAATCTCTGAATGAGTTTTTTCTTTTAATAAAAAGTGCTCAAGGCCAGTCATTTTTAGTACAGAACGAATTTGCTTACCTGGGTTTATAATGAATAATTCAACTCCCATTTTTTTTGCATCTTTCATTCCTTTGACCAGTGCACCAATACCACTGCTGTCAATGAACTGAGTATGACGAAAATCCAGTAGTACCTTGCCATTTTGAGTGATGCTCTGACAATGAGAAGTACAGAGCATCGGGAATGATTTTGCTTCAAGTGCACTAAATCGTACAGGCATTATCATTGTGCCTGTCTCATGTTCATTCATGTTGGTTGTTTCTAAATTTAAAACTGCGTTCATGATTGAGTCCTCTTTATTTCACTTATACGGCTTATAAAATAATGGTTGAATTTATGACTTATATTATTTGTTTATTAGATCATTCACTTTTTTGCTCAATTTTTGTAAATCAAAGGGTTTTGTGATGTAAGCTTCTGCACCAGAAGAGAATGCCAGTTCAATATCACTCATGATGTTTTTTCCAGTCATCATTATGACTGGAATTTTTCTGGTTTTTTCATTTCCCTTAAGTTGTTTTAAAACTTCAAGTCCGTTAAGAGTTGGCATCATCCAGTCCAAAATAATCAAATCAGGTTGTTTTTTTAGAGCAAGCCCAAAGCCAGTACCACCATCTTCACTTAGGATAACCTTATAGTCGTCATGAGAAGTCAATCTGGCTCTCGCTAAAAGTCCAATAGAAATATCATCATCAATGAGTAATATTAATGGCTTAGAAAAAAACATGAATTAATCCCTATTAAAATTGTTAATATATTTATATGAAAGCAAGCTTTATACCAATTACTAAGTGGTGGTTTAAGTGCTTGATACTTATTGAATAAATTATATGTCTCATGATTGTTTTAGTTCAGAAAACGAATATTTTCTCAAAACAAAAATAAGTTATCGCAATTTGCAAATTGAAAAATCTGCAATTTATGCTTTAATTAATGGTGAACAAAAATGAATGAGAGCTTTATGATAATCAGAGTGTTATTAAGGGGACAAAATGACTAAAATATTTCCCATACTTTTATTGGCTGTCTTTTTTTTGATATTTTTTGCAACAGAAGTACAGGCAGATAAAGTCATTAATTTTGGTGTGTACACTTCAGATAAGCCTTCTCAAATGGTACGAAAATTTCTTCCTGCCATGAACTATCTGGAACAGAAGCTCAGTGAAAAAATGGAAGAGAAAATTACCATAAGAATTCAAGTGGCTAAAAATTATAAACAGGGTGTTGATGATTTAATTTCGGGTAAAGTAGACTTTTCACGATTTGGCCCTGCCTCTTATATCAGTGCAAAAGCAAAGAATGATAAAATTTCAATTCTTGCTATGGAAAGTAAAAAAGGAAAAAAACAATTTTATGGTGTCATTGCGACTGCAGCAAAAAGTTCAATTAATAAAGTAGAAGATCTGAAAGGAAAAAGTTTTGCCTTTGGCTCACAACAATCCACCATCGGTCGATATTTGTCACAACAGTATTTATATGAGAAAGGTGTGACCGCACTAACTTTGAAACGATATGAGTATCTTGGTCGCCATGATAAAGTGGCTATGGCCGTTGCTCAGAAACATTATGATGCGGGTGCATTTAAAGAAAGCACTTACAAAAAAATGAAAAGTAAAGGCGTGTCACTAAAAGTTATAGCCCGTTTTCCTAATGTGACCAAGCCCTGGATTTCCAGTAGCCAGATGGATACAAAGATGCGTACTTATTTAAAAGAAATTTTACTGACAATAAAAGATAAAGACATACTTAAAGCTTTGAGTAAAGATGGTTTTTTAGAGGCTGATGATAGTGATTATGATGTGATAAGACTTGCCAT
>JADGEK010000197.1 GCA_016744395.1 Gammaproteobacteria bacterium
ACCTGAAGCGCTTCTTTCTGAATTAAAAAAATTATTAATGGAAGCTGAATCAATCAAAAGTTGCCTAAATAAAGGGCGAACTGCAAATGACTTAAAAGATTGTATTGTTAAACATTGAGTCTGTTTTCTCTTTTTTAGTTAAAAGACTTGCATAATATTTAATTGTTTTCTATTGTTAATTCCATAATGCACCGCATGGATAATGCTTTAGATGATTTTATCAATCTATAATTTTTTAGCTTATGAGCACTTTAAGCGTTCTTTTATTTTATTAGCTTATTTACTCGCTTCTACTCAATCCCTTTCAGCTGAAGTACAGCAAGCTTCATTTTCTTCTGTAAAAATTTTTATTAATCAATCTGTCCCTGATAAGCAATACAGTTTAGCCGATGTTCGTGCCATATTTGCCATGCGAAAAACTCGCTGGAATGACGGCAATAAGATACAAGTGTTTGTCCTTCCAGATAATAATCCTCTTCATCGAGAATTAACCAAATCAAAACTCAAAATGTTTCCTCATCAATTTCGACGTATTTGGGATAGGCTTATTTTTTCTGGTGTGGGGCATGGGCCGAATGAAGTTGAAACGATTGAAGATATGAGACACAAAATTGAAACAGTGCCTGGTGCTATTGGGTATCTTGAAGCGCCAGTCAATAACACAAAGATCAAGGTATTGAATTATGAATAAATACTTACTTTTTCTAATCTCTTTTTTTTGGTTTCATTCGTCATTTTCATTTGATGTGGCTGATGATCTAACATTGCATGGCTTTTTTACCCAAAACGCCATTCATACCTCAGAGAATGAAATGTATGGCCATTCTAAAAATTCAGTATCAACTGATTTTACTGAAGCAGGTTTGAATGTCTATTATTCTCCTTTTGAAAAATTAAGCTTTGCTTTTCAAGTAATATATCGAAATGCTGGCGAAGTTGATAATAATAAAGTTGGTTTGGATTATGGTTTTATTGACTATAAAATTGATGAATATGAGTCTGGACAGTATGGCTTCAGGTTGGGTAGATTAAAAAACCCGTTGGGTCTCTATAACGAAACTCGCGATGTTGCTTTTACGACCCCTTCAATAATACTGCCACAAGGGATCTATTATGATCGCTCTCGTTCATTATTACGTGCATCGGATGGTGCTCAATTTTACTTTGAACATCGTTATGGTTCTGATGATCTTTCCATAAAACTTAATTATGGAAAAGCACGTAATGATACGGATGAATTACTAAAGGCAGTTATTCCTTATCCTACCTCTACCATTCCTATTTATCCCAGGGGTGACCTAGAGGCCAGCTCTTCTTCACCTTCGCTTTTAGGACAAATTATTTATGAGAGAAATGCTGGTGAAATGATTTACAGTTTTAGTTTTGCTGATGCCTCCCTTGAATATGATCCTAAAGCCAATGATGTATTTACTGCAGGGACAACTGACTTTCAATTGTATATTTTATCAGCTCAGTATAATGGTGAAAAATTCAGTTTAACAGGTGAATATTTACTGCAAAAAAATGACTTTAAAGATTTTGGTCCTTTTTATTCAGATAATAACCCTACAAGTGAAAGTTGGTACATACAAGGTGGCTATCGATTTAAACCCAATTGGCAAGTATATGCTCGTTATGATGAGCACTATCTTAATAAAGATGATCGTTCTGGAAAAGGGAATGATGCAATTGGTACACCAAGACACATTACTTTCTCAAAAGACATTATGTTAGGTATTCGTTGGGATATTAATCCATCTATTATGGTCAGGGCAGAATATCATAACTTAAATGGGACGTCATGGCTGACATCAGGAGATAACCCTGACCGATCAGAAACAAAGCGATATTGGGATATGTTTGCTTTGCAATTATCATTAAGATTTTGATAAGTATATACTTGTATTATGATAAACGAATTATGTTCTTTTATTAAAAAAGTATTTATTTTTATGTCTATAGCAGTTAAGCTGTAAAAAAATAAAAAGTTGTAAAAATATTAGTAATACCATTGATTGAATAATCCTATCTGTTTAAGTTTTTTTTAGCTTATTCTTAGGTTACTCAACATTTTAGTTGTTAGAGGGTAGAACATAGAGGTAAATAAATGGAATTTATTTACTCAAGTGTCGATATACAGTCGAGATATGTCTGGATTGTATTCATATTCTTTATAAATAAGATTAAAGTGGGGAACTAATATGTCCATTATGAGACAAGTACCAGTCATTCTATCTGGTATTTCTACAGGCCTTTTGGCTTTTCTTTTATTAAGTAATACTACTTTTGCCAGTGCAAAATCAGATACAGATAGTATTCATCAAATCTCAGCAACTGTTTGTAAGACATGTCATAAAGAAACCTATAAACAATGGAAAGGTTCTATGCATGCTAACAGTACTGCTTTTAAAGATCCTATTCATGGTGCTTTTTATCGTAAAGTTGTCGGCGATCCAGGAAAAGAAGGCGTTAAGATGAAAAGTGGAAAATACCCCATTTGTCTTCAATGCCATGCACCTAATGCGGCTAAAGATAAAGTCACTAAACTTGACTCTAAACCAGCCTACTCAGAAGGTGTTAACTGTATTGCCTGTCATACCTTGAAGAAATTTAAAGGGACTAGTGGAGAAAAAGGCAAATTACTTTTAGGCCTTCAAGCTTATGAATATACCGATAAAATTCAAGGCACGGGTCGTAACTCCAGTCATAAACTCACTGCATTATCGGCAGGTGGTGATGAATTTGGATTCACTGAAGGAGATGATGATCAAAAACCGAACCCACACTTAGGTCAGCCTGTTACTATTGATGGTAAAGATATTCCTGCT
>JADGEK010000111.1 GCA_016744395.1 Gammaproteobacteria bacterium
TGGGCACGCCCTGTTCTGACTTTCATTAAATCTTGTTTCAGCGACTCTATACTTTTACTCATCCGAGTATTAGCATCACTTTGAATTTCATTAATCACACAATTCTCCAGACGATATCAGTTTATCTGAGTTTATTTTTTCTGCCACTTTATCTAAGTACACTTAATCTAAGTGCATAGTCTAAATAGAAGCGACAATAGAGCTTACTCTACAAGTGTACCTTCTTGCTCACCATTGAGCACTTTATCAAGCGCCCCTTCTTTTGTCATATTGTAAACACGAATAGGCATTTTATGGTCACGACACAAGACAATGGCTGTTGCATCCATCACATTTAATTTTTTATCTAATACTTCATCAAAAGTCAAAGTATTATAAAGTGTGGCACTGGGATCTTTAACAGGATCAGCCGAATACACACCATCCACTTTAGTGGCCTTAATAACCACATCAGCTTCAATTTCTATACCTCGTAAACTGGCCGCTGAATCCGTCGTAAAAAAAGGATTGCCTGTACCCGCAGCAAAGATTGCGACTCGTCCTTTTTCAAGGTGGCGAATTGCTCTGCGACGTATATAATCTTCACAAACCTGATGGATAGGCAATGCAGACATCACTCTGGCAGGCACACCATTTTTTTCCAATGCATCCTGCATAGCAAGAGAATTAATAACAGTTGCCAGCATACCCATATGATCGCCAGCAACTCGGTCCATACCTGAAGCTGCAAGACCAACACCCCTGAAGATATTGCCACCACCGATGACAAGACCAACCTGGACACCTTTGTCTATTTGTCGTTTTATTTCTTGAGAAACATAAGTCAGAACCTGTGGGTCAATACCAAAACTTTGCTCCCCCATTAATGCCTCACCACTGAGTTTTAACAGGACTCTTTGATATTTTTCGCTCACAGGCTACTCCTAAATTTTAATCTCTCAACACATTTTTATAAAACAATAGAAAAACAAAATAAGGCTTTTTATGAGCCCATTTGAGCCATAACTTCAGCTGCAAAATCTTCATTTTTCTTTTCCATACCTTCGCCAACTTCCATACGAGAGAACCCCAGGATGGTTGCATCAGCTTTCTTAACCAATTGCTCAACAGTGACATCTGGATCTTTAACAAAGGGCTGCCCCACCAGAGTGTTCTCTTTAATGAAACGCTTGATTTTACCTGCAACAATTTTTTCAATAATATTTTCTGGCTTACCACTATTTGCAGCTTCAGCAGCAGCGATTTCTTTCTCTTTTGCTAATTCTGCAGCATCAAGTGATGATTCATCAAGTCCCTTAGGATTGCTTGCAGCAACATGCATTGCAATGTCTTTGATCAGCTCCGCATCACCACCTTGCATATCGACCACAACACCAATTTTAGTACCATGTAAATAAGCACCTAATTTGCCTTCTGTTGTAAACGTCTCAAAGCGACGTACAGACATATTTTCGCCAATTTTTGCAATCATAGTTTTTAGCACAATGTTTATGCTTTCAGAACCATATTCTAATGGCATTTCAATTAAAGCTTCAACATCAGCAGGTGCATCTGTTAATACTCTATTTGCAACAGCACTTGCAAAATGACCAAACTCATCACCCATGGCAACAAAGTCTGTTTCACAGTTCACTTCCAGCATGACACCTTTTTTGTTGTCATCACTGAATGCCACAACAACTTTACCTTCAGTTGCAATACGACCAGCTTTTTTATCAGCTTTTGCTAAACCTGTTTTGCGCATTAATTCGATTGCTGCATCTATATCACCATCAGTTTCAACCAATGATTTTTTACATTCCATCATGCCAGCGCCAGTGCGATCGCGTAATTCTTTAACCAAAGCAGCGGTAATTGCCATTTTTTTGACCTCATATAATTCAAAAACGGGCAGTTCTGATAATTTCTCTATCTAAGCAATTTAAAGCAAAGATAATAGATTTCAGTTCACTGCCCGGTAGTTATTCTTAATCAGTGAGCACTGTCATTGATTAACAGTAATATTGGGCTTCTCATTTAAGAGACTATCGATTAAAACGAGAAGCTTATTGCTCAACTATTTTTGTAATACGTGTTTTCTATAATACGCGTATTAAGATGCTTTTTCTGCACTTTCAACTTCAACAAATTCATCTGAAACAACGGCTTCAGTATTGGCTGCTTTTGCATCAAGAACGGCTTCAGCAGCAGTTTCAGCATAAAGATTGTTAGCACGAATCGCATCATCATTACCAGGAATAATGTAGTCAACGCCAGAAGCTTTGTTATTAGTATCAACAACACCAATCACTGGGATGCCAAGTTTGTTGGCTTCTAATACAGCAATTTTTTCGTGACCAACATCAATAATAAAAATAGCAGAAGGCAATGAGTTCATATCTTTGATACCACCCAGAGTCTTTTCTAATTTTTCCATTTCACGTGAATTCATTAGAATTTCTTTTTTAGTCAGCGTATCAAAAGTACCATCATCAGATGCTTTTTCTAAATATTTCAATCGCTTAATAGACTGTTTAACGGTTTTGAAGTTAGTCAGCATACCACCTAACCAGCGGTGATTTACATAAGGCATACCACAACGTAATGCTTGCTCTTTAATGGACTTGCCTGCAGCACGCTTAGTGCCAACAAAAAGGACTTTGCCACGTTTTGCTGCAATTGAACCCACAAAGTTCATTGCATCGTTGAACATTGGTAATGTAGATTCTAAATTAATAATATGAATTTTGTTACGTTCACCAAAAATGTATTGACCCATTTTTGGGTTCCAGTAACGAGTTTGGTGACCGAAATGAACGCCTGCTTCAAGCATTTGACGCATTGTGACTTTTGCCATGATAAATTTCCTTTATATAGGGGTTAGATCTTCCAAATATCCCATAAACCAACCTGATTTATTTTTTGCAGCTTTAAGCCTGAAAAACAGCCTTAAACCACCCTTAATAAAGTCAAGCACCCGGATTTATGTGTCGATATAGGGTCGGATTAATAAACAAGCGTTGTTAAACAACCAATGCAAACTTCAGTTTAGTGCTTTTTTGACCATTGAATCAAATCAAATGCTCCAAATAGAGCCTGAGGCTACGTGTAACAAGGCGTGCGTATTATTCCATAAAACCATTACAACAGCAATGTCGAATATTGATTTTTTAGTGTTAAGTGACAATCAAAAGAATATACTCCTCCTTTAAATCGAGTTCATAAATTTTGTTTGATATTATGACTCTAATTTGCCATTTATAGTTAATAACATCGCCTAAAATCAGACAAAAATAAGTAGTACCAAAAATTATGCTCTATTCTTCTGTTTAAAAGGTATAATGACCAACCAGAATGCGCTTACCGACAGAGATTTTGCGCCGATTAAATTATTAACGATACTAAAAATTACTATATATTCAGTAGTTTAAGCTATTTATTAAAGAAAGTGACCATGAGCATTACTATAAAAACACCTGATGAAATTGAGAAAATGCGAATTGCCGGTAGATTAGCGGCTGAAGTTCTAGAAATGATAGAGCCCCATGTTAAAGCAGGTATTACCACTGACGAACTTGATAAAATATGTCATAACTACATTGTAAATGACCAACAGGCGATTCCTGCCCCACTCAATTATCACGGTTTTCCCAAATCCATCTGCACATCGGTAAACAACCAAATATGCCATGGCATTCCCAGTGATAAAAAACTCAAAAGCGGTGATATTATCAATATTGATATTACTGTCATCAAAGATGGCTACCACGGTGACACCAGTAAAATGTTCCTGGTCGGCAAATCAGCAATTTTAGCTGAACGTCTATGCCGTGTCAGTCATGAGTGTCTTTTCACAGGCATAGACATGGTTAAGCCAGGCACTTACTTAGGCGATATTGGTCATGCCATTGCCCAACATGCTGAGAGAGAGAATTTTTCTGTTGTTAGAGAATATTGTGGTCATGGTATTGGTATTAATTTCCACGAAGACCCTCAAGTGCTTCATTATGGCAAACCTGGTACGAAAGAAGTACTTGAAGAGGGCATGATTTTTACAATTGAACCTATGATTAATGCAGGTAAGCGTCAAATCCGGGTTTTACCTGATAAATGGACAGTTGTTACCAAGGATAGAAGTCTATCTGCCCAGTGGGAACACACCATTCTAGTGACCGCTAATGGCCATGAAGTGCTTACTTTACGTGACGAAGAGAAATCATAATGCCACTGACCCTACCACCCTCTTTGGAAGTTCTATTTGACTTCACGGCACTTGAAAATAAGCTGACTGAAAGTAAAGCACCTTTAATGCCTTTAAAAAATGCAGTCAAATCAATTTATGAGAAACAAATCCAGCAATTTCAAGAAAAAAAAAATATTGTTCATCTGGTTAAAGAGCGTTCTCAAGCCATTGATATCATACTGACATTAGCATGGTCCTATTACAATTTGGAAGATAACGCATCGTTATTAGCCGTAGGTGGTTATGGACGAGGTGAATTGCATCCTTATAGTGATGTTGATTTACTTTTATTGCATGATGCTGAACATCCTCTTGATATTCCTTTAGAAGAACAATCCGAGAGTAATAGAGAATTTGTTGAAAATTTACAACAATTTATTACCCTGCTCTGGGATATTGGGCTGGAAATAGGCCATAGTGTTCGTACTGTTGATGAATGTATTAATGAAGCTAAAAATGACATCACTATCATCAGCAACCTTATGGAGTCACGTTTAATTACTGGCGATCAGTCTCTTTTTGAACAATTATCCAGCCAATTATGTCCTGATAATATTTGGCCGACAAAAGACTTTACTGCTGCCAAAATTCAGGAAAAAAAGCAACGTTATCTAAAGTTTAACGAAACAGCATACAATCTTGAACCCAATATCAAAGAAGGGCCTGGTGGTTTACGAGATATACAAATCATTGGTTGGGTGGCTAAGCGGCACTTTAATGTTGATCACTTAAAAGAATTGGTTGGACATAATTTCCTGACACCTCATGAATATGAACAATTGGAAAATGGACAAAATTTTCTATGGAAGATTCGTTTTGCCCTTCATATTTTATGTAAGCGCCATGAAGAACGTCTACTCTTTGACTATCAAAGAGAGCTTGCTCAGCAATTTGGCTATGCTGACTGTAAAGGCAAGCTGGCCGTTGAATGTTTTATGACCGATTATTACCAAACAGTAATGCAATTAGAACGCCTGAATGAAATGCTCCTGCAGTACTTTCAGGAAATTATTATTTTTAAAGATGCAGATGCTGAACCTAAAAAAATCAATCGTCGCTTTATTAATTATAAAGGTTATATTGCCGCTGCCAATAAAAATGTCTTTCGCAACTATCCTTTTGCCTTATTAGAAGTCTTTCTTTTACTTTGTCAAGATCCTGAGCTTAAAGGGGTTCGTGCCAGTACCATCCGTTTAATCAGGGCGCACTGCTATCTAATTGATGACAGTTTTCGTAAAGATCTACGTTGCCGCACTCTTTTTATGGAAATACTGCGCCAGCCTTTTGGCATCACTCACGAAATGCGCCGCATGAATCGCTACGGTGTTCTGGCGGCTTACATCCCTGAATTTTCACAGATAGTCGGTCAAATGCAACATGATTTGTACCATGCTTACACTGTCGACGAGCACACTTTAAAAGTACTACGCAATGCACGACGCCTTTTTGTTCCTAAGCATGCACATGAATTACCTCTCGCCAGTAAAGTCGCACACTATCTCCCAAAACCAGAGCTGTTGTACATGGCAGCATTGTTTCATGATATTGCTAAAGGGCGCGGCGGCAGACATGAAGAAAAAGGGGCGATTGATGCTGAACAATTTTGTCAAAAACATGATCTCACCCACAGAGACACTCGTTTGGTCACTTGGTTGGTCAAAAATCACCTGATTATGTCTATGACAGCTCAACGCAAGGACATTAATGATCCTGCCGTAATTCATGAGTTTGCATTGCTCGTTGGAGAGAGTCAGTATCTTGATTATCTGTATATGCTCACCGTCTCTGATATTCGTGCTACCAGCCCCAAAGTATGGAATAGCTGGAAGGATTCCTTGTTATCACAGCTTTACAATCTCACAAAAATCGCATTAAACAAAGGGCTTGAAAATCCCCAACAACAACAAGAAGAGTACATTAAAAATTTCAAATCCATTGCCTTAGGTAAATTAGTCGACAAAGCTTATTCAAAAGAAGCAATACTTGAGCTTTGGGGAACCTTGCCTGATGAATACTTTATTAAATTTCAGCCTGAAGAAATTGTTTGGCAGACAGAAGTAATTCTAACCAACGCAAAAGAGGGTTTGCTGAAAACATTGGTGCGGATCAGAACCTATGATGAACGCGGTGGTACTGAAATCTTTATTTACACTCAAAAAGAAGAACATGTTTTTGCACTTGTCACTTCCACATTGTCACAACTGGTCCTGGATGTGACGGAAGCCAAAACAATTTCTTCTTCCAATAAACAGTCTTATCATACTTACATTGTACTTGAAGAAGATGGCTCTGCAGTGACTGATAATGATCGCATTCAGACTATCCAGCACTCGCTGGAAGAAAAACTGTCACAGGATGAGATTCAATTATCTACAGCGTCACAAAGGTTGAGCAGAAGCCAAAAGCAATTTTCTCTTAAAACAAAAGTACAGTTTGATGAAGACTTAGAAAATAATCAGACTCTTATGACCATAACAGCATCAAACCGTCCTGCTCTACTATCCCATATAGGACAGGCTTTAATTGAATGCAATGTTTCATTAGAGAATGCAAAGATCTCTACCTTTGGAGAAAAAGTAGAAGATGTATTTGTGATACGAGATAAAAACAATCAAATGATCACCGATATCAAACAACAAGAAAATATTCGTAAGGCAATAATACATCGAGTCGATGAACTGGATTAACGGTCTGGCACTTATTTAAGGCATGGTTTAAGCGACTGTGTATACTATGAACATTCATTTTATTTTATCAAATGGACACTTTTATAAATTCCAGGCCATTACCATCTGGATCTCGGCAAAATAAAGCTTCCCTTCCTGAATGGCTCATGGTAAATGGCAGCTTATTAGTCTCTAAATTGTGTTTAATGGTGCTAATTTCTGTCACATGTATTGCCAAGTGCCGATCCCTGCCTGCATGCTCAGGTTGATTAGTGCTTTGCTCTGTCTCAGGTAACCTCAGTAGGTGTATCTGCTGATCTCCCACATCCAGCCAGGCGCCGTCAAACTTCATTTTGGGGCGATGAAGGTTTTGTTCCAGGCCAATAATATGGCAATAGAAATTAAGTGATACGAATAAGTCTTTAACAATGAGGCTACCATGATGGAGGCCGATAAATATTGAATGATTTTTCACTGATTTTTCACTATAGTCATCTGCTAATATAAAAGTTTGATTGTATTATCATAAATAGAAATAGCAAAGATTATTTGATGCCAGGGTCATAATTCTTTTATAATACCTCGATCAAAATATTGAGAGCATAGAATGAATCCAGCATTAGACCTGTTAAAGCCCTATCCGTTTGAAAGACTCGCTGTATTAAAACAAGACATAAATCCGAATGGGCAGTTGAAACCTATTTCACTATCCATCGGTGAACCCAAACATGAACCACCAGAATTTGTCTATGATGCGATAAAAAATAACCTTGAAGCACTGACAAAGTATCCCTCAACTAAAGGGTTGCCTGAATTACGTAAGACCATTTCTCATTGGATTGAAAAACGATATGGTATTAATGATGAGACAATTAATCCAGAAACCCAGATTTTACCTGTCAATGGCACCCGAGAAGCTCTTTTTTCCTTTGCTCAAGCGGTTGTTGATAAAAAAGAAAAAGATCCTCTGGTAGTCATGCCAAATCCTTTTTACCAAATATATGAAGGTGCAGCCATTCTTGCAGGAGCAACCCCATACTTCGTAAATGCCTGCGAAAGAACATACTATATCCCTGATTTTGATAATATTCCCCGAAACATCTGGAAACATTGCCAACTTTTATACATCTGTTCTCCTGGCAATCCCTCAGGGGAAGTCATTGATAAATCAACATTACAGCAATTAATCAAAATCGCACACCAGTATGATTTTGTCATTGCCTCAGATGAGTGTTATTCAGAACTTTATCTGGAAGAGCACAGGCCACCACCAGGTTTACTCGAAGCGGCTAATGATATGGGCATATCGGATTTTAAAAATCTGGTTGTTTTTAATAGTTTATCAAAACGCTCAAACGTACCAGGGCTTCGTTCAGGTTTTGTTGCAGGTGATGCAGAAATTATTCAAAAATTTCTGTTATACCGGACCTATCATGGTTCAGCTATGCCGCTGACCACACAATATGCCAGCATGGCCTGTTGGCAAGACGAACAGCACGTCAAAGAAAACCGCATTGCTTATCGAGAGAAATACAAGGTTTTTATTGATATTTTAAGCCCTGTACTTGATATCATTGCTCCCCCGGCCTCATTTTATATTTGGCTTAAAGTGCCTTGCGGTGATGATGAAAAATTTACTGCAAAACTATTTGAAGATCAAAATATTACCGTATTACCTGGCAGTTATCTGTCACGAAAAACCGGTCAGGCCAATCCTGGTCTCGGCTATGCAAGAATTGCGTTGGTTGCACCACTTGACGAGTGTATTGAAGCCGCAAAACGTATTCGTACTTATCTAAAGCGTTATAAGGAATAATTAATGAGCGACATGCAAGAAATTATCGAACAAGCCTTTGAAAACCGAGCAGAAATCACACCTGCTTCTGTTGATACTCACGTTAAAGAAGCTGTTGTTGAAGCCATCCAGATGTTGGATAGCGGACGCCTTAGAGTCGCAGAAAAAGTGGATGGTGACTGGATTGTAAATCAATGGTTGAAAAAAGCAGTACTGCTTTCTTTTCGAATTGAAGACAATCAGCTGATGAAAAGCGGCTCAACCAATTACTTTGACAAGGTTGAATCTAAATTTCAGGACTATAATTCACGTGATTTCCGCGAAGCTGGAATTCGAGTTGTGCCACCTGCAACTGTCAGAAAAGGTGTCTATATCGCACCTGGCGTTGTCTTAATGCCTTCTTACTGTAACATCGGTGCCTACGTTGATAGCGGTACCATGGTTGATACCTGGGCAACAGTCGGTTCTTGTGCACAAATAGGTAAAAATGTTCACCTTTCTGGCGGCGTTGGTATCGGTGGTGTACTTGAGCCACTACAAGCTGGACCAACCATTATTGAAGACAACTGCTTTATCGGAGCACGTTCAGAAGTGGTTGAAGGTGTGATTGTTGAGGAAGGTTCTGTTATTTCTATGGGTGTTTATATTGGTCAAAGTACCCGTATTTACAACCGTATGACAGGCGAAATCAGCTATGGCCGAATTCCTGCGGGTTCTGTTGTTGTGTCTGGCAACCTACCTTCTGACGATGGTAAATACAGCCTTTATTGTGCGGTAATCGTTAAGCAGGTTGATGCTAAGACTCTAGGTAAAGTTGGGATTAATGAGCTGTTAAGAAATATTTAAGTCATCAATCTGAATAGCTGCTCTGAAACAGTCATTCTAGTGGATTTAAAGACTCACTTAAAAACCGTATCAGAGCACTATTTATAGTGCTTCAATCAAATCAATCAACCCTGTAATTAAATTGAATTTACCTCCTTTGCTACTCCTAATATTTTAACCATCAACAGGCCATCAATATGATCACTCTCTATGGTATCCCTAATTGCAATACAGTCAGCAAAGCCAGAAAATGGTTAACAGAGCGTAATATTGACTATCAATTCCACAATTTTAAAAAAGACGGCTTAGATCAGCAAACCCTTGAGAAATGGGTTGACACACTGGGCTGGGAAGTTCTGCTCAATAAACGCGGAACCACCTGGCGAAAATTATCTGATGACATGAAAGCGGATATTGACAATAATAAAGCAATTTCAATTATGCTTGAAAATACGTCCATCATTAAGCGCCCTGTTCTTGATACAGGTGATGCATTTCATGTAGGATTTAAAGCCGAGCAATTTCAAGACATTTTTTAACCCATTAGAGACAGACCTTTTCTCTACGGAATATACTGGAAGATTCTATGACGTCCTTAAGTACGACAGTCCAACTTGCCAAAGATCTCATTAATATTGATTCCGTCACACCTGATGACAAAGGTTGTCAGGAATTAATGATAAAAAGACTTGAAAATATTGGCTTTGAGATCCACCGCTTGCGTTTTGGTGAGGTCGATAACCTTTGGGCTAAACGAGGCAATACTGAACCGTTATTTGTCTTTGCAGGTCATACCGATGTTGTCCCCACAGGCCCTTTAGGGCAATGGAAGACTCCACCATTTGAAACCACTATTATTGATGGTGTGCTTTATGGTCGAGGTGCTGCAGACATGAAAGGCAGCTTGGCAGCAATGGTGACAGCCTGTGAACGCTTTATAGAAAAGAATCCTGACCATAAAGGTGCCATTGGTTTTCTAATTACCAGCGATGAAGAAGGGCCCGCCATTGACGGCACGGTAAAAGTCATCGAACACTTACAAAAGAATAATGAACACATTGATATGTGCCTTGTGGGTGAACCCTCCTGTACCAACAAGCTTGGTGATACCATAAAAAATGGTCGACGCGGCTCCCTTGGTGCAAAACTCATCGTTCATGGCATTCAAGGTCATGTTGCTTACCCGCATCTCGCCAGAAATCCAATACATCAGATTGCCCCCGCACTGGCTGAATTAGCATCTACCGAATGGGATCAGGGTAATGAATTTTTTCCTCCAACCAGCTTTCAAGTGTCCAATATCAATTCTGGAACAGGTGCAACCAATGTCATACCAGGTGATGTTGAAGTGATTTTTAACTTCCGTTTTTCAACTGAACTCACCCAGGAAAAAATTTCATCTCAAGTTGAGGCTTTATTAAATCGCTACAACTTAGATTATGATCTTGAGTGGATATTATCCGGTCATCCCTTTTTAACCGCTGAAGGTAAACTGGTTGAAGCTGCACAAAAAAGCATCTTAGAAATTACAGGCATCGAAACTGAACTATCGACTGCGGGCGGAACATCGGACGGCCGATTTATTGCTCCAACAGGCTCACAAGTCATCGAAATAGGGCCACTTAATGCGACAATACACAAAGTCAATGAATGTGTTGGCACACAGGATCTGGATGATTTATCATTAGTTTATGAGAAAATATTAGAAAACTTATTGTAGTCAGCGTATAAAAATACCTATTCAAAATCAGGATAAGAATAAATGAAAATTTTGGTGACAGGTGGAGCAGGATATATTGGCAGCCATACTTGTGTTGAATTATTGAACAATAACTACGAAGTGGTTGTTGTTGATAACCTGTGTAATTCAAGTAAGGAATCACTCAATCGAGTGAAAACAATTACAGGTAAAGATGTTATTTTTTATGAACAGGATGTTTTAGATGAACCCGCTCTGGCCAACATTTTTTCCGAACAAGACATTGATGCCGTCATTCATTTTGCGGGCCTTAAAGCCGTCGGTGAATCCGTTGAAATGCCTCTTGAATATTATCAAACCAACCTGACTGGAACACTCGTCCTGTTTAAAGTCATGCGCGACTTTAATGTCAAAAACTTTGTCTTTAGCTCTTCTGCAACGGTTTATGGCGATCCACATACTGTACCCATTACAGAAGAATTTCCACTTTCTGCCACCAATCCTTATGGCCGTTCAAAACTGATCATCGAAGAAATCAGCCATGATCTTTATGTTGCCGATAAAGACTGGAACATTGCCCTACTGCGCTATTTTAACCCTGTGGGCGCTCATAAGTCAGGTTTAATTGGTGAAGATCCCAATGGAATTCCCAATAACCTGATTCCTTATATTTCTCAAGTTGCTGTTGGTAAGCGTGAGTTACTTTCCGTTTTTGGTGGCGATTACGACACCCCAGATGGCACTGGAGTCAGAGATTATATCCACGTCGTAGACTTGGCTCGTGGGCATATTAAAGCACTGGAAAAACTGGTCAGTAAGCCAGGATTAGTCGTGTATAATCTTGGTACAGGACAAGGTTATAGCGTTATTGAAATGGTCAAAGCGATAGAAAAAGCCTCTGGAAAAGAGATTCCCTACCAAATTGTCGCCCGCCGCCCTGGTGACATTGCTACCTGTTTCGCTGATCCAGCTTTTGCATTACAAGAAATTGACTGGAAGGCAGAATACGGTTTAGAAGATATGGCCGAAGACACCTGGCGCTGGCAAAGCAACAACCCCGACGGTTATTAATTGAAACTCACCATTATCAATACCGTCCTTGATTGAAATCAATGACAGTTTACAGAGAATTATTGGATACTCTCCGCTGACTGGATATGCATTTAGATTTGATGTAACTTCAGGGATTATCAACAAGGAGATTAAAAGCCATGAGTGAAGTGTTCACAAAAACCATGGCCAGAAATATTTTTTATGGAGGCAGTGTATTCTTCTTCCTACTACTTCTGGCCCTAACCTTTGATACG
>JADGEK010000112.1 GCA_016744395.1 Gammaproteobacteria bacterium
AGCTTCGTGGCCAAAGCCTGAAAAAAAATCTTTGGCCTCAATGGTGTGACCATCGACTGTGTAGGGAAACAATTGAAAAAATAAAATCAGGCTGACCAGGATGAGGAGACTGGAGCTGGCTAAGGGAATTTTATCATTGGTAAATAAAATTAAGGCAATAACCACAAGCATCATGACAATGATGGCATGAAAATTGGGTTCAATGCTTATGATTGAGAGTGTATCCATAATATGAGTACCATAATCAATTATGACTCATATTCAGTATAGTTCTTTTTTAACGCAAAGCAACGAGTGGTGTTGTGTTCAGACTCATTTGTTGATAAATTGATTCAGATAATATTTGATTAGTTGCCTTGCTTGTTTTGCCTGTTAATACGTAGCCCAAATCGTCATCAACCCAAAAGGAAACATTGAATCGTTCATTCTTAATCTGTTTTTGCGTGTGGTTAATGGCCGTTTCTTTCGTTTGCCACTCGCCTCGTTTAATGTATAAAGTGATACGCTCACCGTTATTATCTTGATACATAAATTGAGCAGCCATTCGTTCATTGGTGGAAGGGAGTAGTCGGCCACCAACCAGCTCGAATTCATGCTTGCTTAAATTGGGTGCTTTGAGAGTGGTTTTTAAGCGCTTGGACAGCCAGTGATTCATGTGTTCTTGTTTAGTGGCTTTGACTTCTACGGGGTGTAATTTTTCAACACTGTAAATGCTGTGTGCAAAAATAGCAGGTGTTTCTAAATCCTGAGCCAGTGAATTGTTATTCGGAGTATTGAATGAATTGTTCTGAGCGCTAGATAACCAACCAATGACAAAGAATAAAACTGAAGCCGCAATGGCCAGATAATTGTAAGATTTCTTCTCACAGGTGTTTAATAAGTGGGCTGGAATTTTTTCATCAAAGACAGGTTGATAAAGCCCATCGATTGACTGTTCAATTATTTGATAGTCGGCCAGCTTTTTTTGGGCAAGCTCATCTTTTTTCAGACGCTCTTCAAATTCTGATGCTTGTTCAGGTGTTAATTGTTGGTCAAGATAAGCATGTATCTCTGTATTACTTATATCATCACGCATGACAATCTCACTTTCTCTACTGATGTTTTTATTTAACTTGTCTTAATGGGCTAATGTTTTCTCTAAACAGGCTTTGCCTGAGCTTCTCTCTGCTTCTATGCAGTCTTGACATAACAGTGCCCACTGGAATATCCAGAATTTTAGCAACTTCTTCATAGGAAAAGCCTTCTAATGATATCAAAAGCATGACTTCCTTTTGCCGCATAGGCAAGCATTCCAGTTGTTGTTTTAATTGTGCAACAAAATAGTCCTGTGTCGGATCCTCTGCTGAAATATGTGATTCTTGATGATCATCAATACTTTCAAGCGCGTATAAGTTTGCTTTGTTCACTTGATTGATAAACAGATTGTGCATAATGGTAAATAACCAGGCTCTTAAATTACTATTACGTACCCAGAGTGAGTTTTTTATCAAGGCACGCTCTAATGTGTCCTGAACCAAATCATCGGCATGGCAATGGCTATTGCTTGCCAATGCTGCAGCGTAACGACGCAAATTGGGAATATACTCAATTAATTTTTTTTCAAACAGTGTCATAACAGCCTCTTCCAGCAGCTAAATTGTATCATTGAATAGCCAAAACGCTATAGTGAGAATAAATTACTATAGGAATTTGGCCATCGATCAATGCATGCTTAAGGTAAGCTGACAGGCGTAGTAAATACGTAGTCTCTATCTTTCACTGGTGTGTGACAAGCGAAACATTCTTGTGAGAATTGTTTGTTTTTACCATAAGGCTTTTGATCCATTCCAAGCCAGCGAGCGTAGCCCCAACCACCCGTTTCAGTATATTTTTCACTGTCTTTGAACATAAATTCAGCATGCACAAATTTATCAGGTGCAATGGCTGTGGGCCAATTTTCCTCAGCTTTTTGTTTCCAGACCAATTTGCCTAAAATAGCGCCTTTGGGCCATGGGTTTGTTTTTCCATTTCGACTTGCTTCAATAGCTTTCTCATTACCAATAATAATGCGCATTGTTTTATTATCGATACGATGTGACTGTGAAATGATTTTCCAGTCTTTGTAATTCTCAGGTAGTTGAAGTCCATTGGGTGCTGGTTTTACATCCGCTGCAAATGCATAACTGTTGATTAATAAAAATCCTGCAGAAATTAGGGGTAGTATTCTTTTTTTCACTATTTTTTCCTGTTTAGTTGATAGTTACGGTTAATAAACAGGTGCAATGGAAAATTATTCCATTTTATTTCCAATTATTTTTTTGCAGGGTTTTTTGACTGCACAAGCCAATTGATTGAGTAATACAATGCCGCACCTAATAAACCGCTATAGAGGCATAACTTATGCAGGCTTTCAATGGAAAGAAATCCGTAAAAATGATTGCTGGTATTGAGAGGATAATAGGGTTCAACATCCACGTGCATCATACTATCGAGAAGTACATGGCTATAACTGCCAATGAATGCACTTAAAAAGGCTACAGACCAAACAATATTGATTGGTTTTTCTTTGGCGACACCTAATATTTTCAGCCCCAGTTCAGATAAATGCTTACCCGACAGGGCAGAAAATATACCCAGAAGGGTTGCACCAATATAAGTATGTGAAAAGCCATGCAGGTGAACCTCTCCCGTTAGTATAACCAACAGAGGTTGTAAATCCATTACAATTTGTGCCCAGCCAAAAATCATTAAGCTGAAACTGCCTTGCAAAATGGCTTTGATTAGGATTCCAGGACCCATGTGTATTGGCGTAAATGGCATATTTTTGCTGCCTTATCCTCTTTATAATTAATAAATAGAAGTACACTCATTATAGGAAAAAAAATGAATCAGGTAAGTAAATAAATTTTTTTCTGCTAGACTTTGAATATTATTTCTTAACTGATAACCCACACTTAGGGATTTACTGATGGTCAATAGCCTATTATCTTTTACTGATGGCTCACAACAACAAGATAAACGAGTCTGCCAACGTATTGAGCTGAACAAACAAGTACAGTTAAAACTCTCTGATGGTCAGATCATCAATGGTACGACAGAAGATATTAGTCTCGGTGGGTTGAGATTAATTACTGACGACAATTATGAACATGACAAACTGATAAGTATTAAACAAATTGCTTTACTGCAGGTTTTATTTCCAGATGGCCAACAATCACCTGAATTTCCTTGTACGATTGTGCGTTGTGATTCAGGTTCGATTTGTCTAAAACTGGATAAGAAAAAAGCCGCATCATTTGGCATGATGATGACCAGAGGCTCTTTAAAGAAAAAGTAAATACGATTAATTTTTAATCGATTAAGAGAAGTTGTGACAAGCCAGTAATAAGGTAAGCTGATGTGTATCAAAGCAGGTAACGATGAGTTAGATTCTTTAAAAGCACTGATGACCATGAGTCTCAATGCTTTGATTGCAGAGGTTTTTGATAAAGATCTCGATGATTTGGCATTGAATCTGTCGTTGACCAAAGATTTAGGTATGGATTTTGAAAAGGAGCAAGAATTGTTGTTGCTGATAAATGAATATTTTGATGGTTTAAATGTTGATTTGTCTGAAAATGATAGCCTGGCTGCATTATTTCAAACGGTTGTAAATTCAGAATTTGAAGAAGTTTCACATTAACTTTGTCATAATGCTTCTTTAACTCTGTCAGTACTATTCTCATACCTGCACCAAAATGTTATTTAAACCTTTCTTCAAATATATCTGTTTGCACTAAAATAGTGCGCCTCCTTGATGCAATACATTCTGGTTAATACCCTACTATTTATGTAGGAATTTAAGTTGATGAATTACAATAATAAAATTAAAAAATTATAGTCTGGCACGATTAGTGCTTTTAGTACTGATAATAAATAATTTGAAAGTCCTCACGCAGAGAGAAGGGAGCATAAAATGAAAGAAAAGCTAGTAATGATCGGCAATGGTATGGCTGGTATGCGTACTATTGAAGAGCTATTAAAAATAGCACCTGATATGTACGACATTACAGTATTTGGTGATGAGCCATATGGTAACTATAACCGTATTTTACTTTCTCCTGTTTTGGCTGGTGATAAAACAATTGATGAAATTATGCTGAATACCATGCCATGGTATGAAGAAAATAACATCAAATTGCACGCAGGTGATGGCAAAAGAATCAATGAAATTAATCGTATTGCACGTACAGTGACTTCTGAAGATGGCACTGTAGAAGAATATGACCGCCTGTTAATCGCAACAGGTTCTAAGCCTTTTATTATTCCTGTCCCAGGTCATGATAAAGAGGGTGTAATTGCTTTTCGTGACATCAAAGATGTGGACACCATGTTGGATGCCACTAAAAACTACAAGCACGCCACCATTATTGGCGGTGGTTTATTAGGTCTTGAAGCGGCTAATGGCATGATGCAACACGGCATGAAAGTGACCGTTGTTCATCTGGTTGATACGCTGATGGAACGTCAGATGGACTCTGTTTCTGGAAAAATGCTTAAAAAATCTTTGGAAGAAAAGGGCATGGACTTTCGTATGGAAGCCCAGACAGCAGAAATTACTGGTAACGGTCGAGTTGATGGCATTAAATTTGCCGATGGTTCATCTATAGAAACAGATTTAGTCGTGATGGCTGTTGGTATTCGTCCCAATATGGAACTGGCTGAAAAAGCAGGTCTGCATTGTGAGCGTGGTATTGTTGTGAATGACACTATGCAAACCTATGATCCTAAAATTTATTCAGTGGGTGAATGTGTTCAGCATCGTGGTGATACTTATGGTTTGGTTGCACCCTTATTTGAAATGGCGAAAGTCTGTGCTAATCACTTGGCTCAAATGGGTATAGGTTTATATGAAGGTTCTGTGACTTCAACTAAGTTAAAAGTGACAGGTATTGATTTATTCTCTGCAGGTGATTTCATTGGTGATGAAGATACCGAAGAAATGGTGATGCAGGATGCAAACAGTGGCTTATACAAAAAACTGGTCTTAAAAAATAATAAGTTAGTGGGTGCTGTTTTATACGGTGACACCAAAGAAGGTGCATGGTACTTCCAGCTTATGCGTTCAGGTCAGGATATTTCTGACCTGCGTGACAAGTTATTATTCGGTGAGTCACATCTAGGTGATTCAGGTCATGGCGGCGATCACATTCTGAATATGTCGGATGATACAGAAGTGTGTGGTTGTAATGGTGTTTGTAAAGGAGATATTGTACAAGCGATTACATCAGAAGGTTTATTTACCTTAGATGAAGTCAGAGCACATACTAAAGCATCTGCTTCTTGTGGTTCATGTACGGGGCTGGTTGAGCAGATCCTTGAGTCGACTTTAGGCAGTGATTATGAAACACCTGAAGCGAAGCCCATTTGTAAATGTACCGACCATTCTCATGAAGAAGTGCGTGAAGCGATTCGTACTCGTAAACTGACTTCTATTAAAGATGTTCGTCGCAGCATGAACTGGAAAACAGAAGATGGTTGCCCAGCTTGTCGTATGTCCTTAAACTACTATGTACAAAGTGCATGGCACAATGAAGCTCAGGATGATCCTCAGTCACGTTTCATTAACGAAAGAGCCCATGCGAATATTCAAAAAGATGGAAAGTATTCGGTGATCCCTAGAATGTGGGGTGGCATGACGACACCTGATGAGTTACGCGCTATCGCTAATGTTGCTGAAAAATATGAAATTAAAGATGTGCATTTAACAGGTGGTCAGCGTATTGGTTTATACGGAGTTGAGAAAGAAGTACTTCCAGAAATCTGGAAAGATTTAAATGATGCAGGAATGGTTTCAGGACATGCCTATGGTAAAGCCATGCGTACGGTTAAGACCTGTGTTGGTAAACAGTGGTGTCGTTTTGGTACTCAGGATTCAACGGCTTTAGGTATTAAATTAGAAGAGCTAACCTGGGCTTCCTGGATGCCTCATAAGTTTAAACTGGCGGTTTCTGGTTGTCCTAGAAACTGTGCTGAAGCAACTATTAAGGATTTTGGTGTAGTTTGTGTGGATTCAGGGTATGAGTTACATATCGGTGGTAACGGCGGTATTAAAGTGAGAGCAACTGACCTTCTTTGTAATGTGAAAACGGAAGAAGAAGTCATGGAATACTGTGGTGCCTTTATTCAGTACTATCGTGAAGATGCTCATTATCTTGAAAGAACTGCACCATGGGTTGAGCGTATTGGTTTGAGTAAAATTATTGCAACTGTTGTTGATGATGAAGTGAAACGTAAACATTACAACGAACGTTTTCTTGAAGCACAAGAGATTTCACAGGTTGATCCCTGGAAGGCTCGTGCAACGGGTGGCGTAGCTCCTCATGAGTTTGCTTCAATTAAAGTAGTCTCTTAATCGCTTTCTTTACTCTTTAGCTTCCCCTTTCTTTAGCCAAAAGTAGGCGCCATGAGGCGAAGGGTGACTGAGGGGGTTGCACTTTATAATAGCTTCTCTCTCTAACAAATTTTCAGGATAAATAAAATGTCAAACTGGTTAGAAATTGGTCAATTAAAAGAGATTCCACAGCAGGGCTCTCGTGTTGTTAAAACTGCAGACTATAATATCGCTGTTTTTCGTACAGTGAATGATGAAGTTTTTGCTGTTAAAGACGCTTGTCCACATAAACAAGGACAGCTTTCTCAAGGTATTGTTCATGGTAAAAAAGTGACTTGCCCATTGCACAACTGGACGATTAGTCTGGAATCAGGTGAAGCTTTAGGGCCTGATGAAGGTTGCACTAATGTGTTTATGGCTAAGGTTGAAGATGGTTTGATTTCGATTGACTTAGGTTAAGTCTGTATTTCAAGTTGGCTGAGTATACAACCCGTCTATGACTATAGGATGTCTTATTTTGTTCGGGCTTCGCCAAATCACAAAATAAGACATCCTATAGTCATAGACTCAGCGTGTACTGTATAAAGTATCATAAGGACTCAATTGTTCGCACTTAGTATCAGAGCCTATCTTTCATTATTGTGTGATTTGATGCAGTCCGAGCACAATAATGAAAGATAGGCTCTGATACGGACGTTAAATACATAAAATTCATAATGTAAAGCTATCCAAGGATCCGCAAATGCTATTTGGCCGTAATAAAAAGAACCCCATTAAGATTGCAGATAAAAAAGTCATTGAGTGGAAATATGCAACCTGTGGCTATTGTTCAACAGGGTGTTCTATTGAGGTTGGTTTTGATGAACAAGGTAAAGCCGTCTCATCCCGAGGCGTTGCCGATGCGGATGTGAATCGCGGTAAGCTTTGTTTGAAAGGTATTTTTGAACATGAACTGTTTACCTCTGCAGGTCGGGGTTTAACACCATTACAACGAGATAACTGGCATCAGTCCTGGGAAACAACTTCCTGGGACAGTGCTTTAGATAAAGTCCATGATGGCATAAGAACCGTTCAGGATAAGTATGGTCGTGATTCTTTTGCGGTCATTTCTACTGGGCAAATGCTAACGGAAGAATTTTATACGCTGGGCAAGTTAACTCGTGGATTAATCGGCACCAATAACTATGATGGTAATACAACTTTATGTATGGCCTCAGCGGTATCTGGTTATAAGCGTTCATTTGGTTCAGACGGTCCACCAGGTTGCTATGAAGATTTTGAGCATACGGATTGTTTAATTGCCTGGGGTTCAAACCTTCCTGAGCAACATCCTATTATTTACTGGCGCTTTAAAGAAGCCCAGGAAAAACGTAAATTCCCACTGATTGTGGTTGATCCTCGTGTCACCATGCTGGCCCAAAATGCAGATATACATTTACCCATTACACCAGGCACCGATGTTGTTTTACAAAATTCATTAATGCATGTGATCTTTAAAGAAAATCTTCAGGACAGTGATTATATTAAAGCCAATACGAATGGACTTGAAGAGCTAATGGCTGAAGTGGAAAAATATGATCCCATCAGTGCGGCAAAAATTTGTGGTATTGATGAAGATACGATACGCAGTGTGGCACGACTTTATGCTGGTGCTGGCGCAGCCATGTCTATCTGGACGATGGGTATTAATCAGTCCACTCATGGTTCTGATGGTGTGGTAGGTATTAATAATCTTGCTTTGATTACGGGTAATATTGGTAAGCCAGGTGGCACCAGTTTATCTATCACGGGCCAGTGTAATGCCATGGGTACGAGAGAGTGGTCTTCTTGTTCTGGTTTACCTAATCATCGCTTGCTTGAAAATGAGCAGGACAGAAAAGATATTGCCAAGTTTTGGAATATCGATGAGGAATTTTTGCCTAAGAAACGTGGTATGTTTCAAACGGATATTTATCATGCCATTGAAGCTGGACACATTAAAGGCTTATGGTTGATTGCTACTAACCCTTTAAGCTCTTTACCGAATTCTGAGCGTGTTAGAAGGGCGATGCAAAAATTGGAGTTTTGTGTTGTTCAAGATTGTTATGAGGATTCAGAAAGTAATCAATACGCACACGTTTATCTTCCTGCGGGCACTTGGGCAGAGAAAGAAGGGGTAATGACCAATACTGAACGTAGAATTAATTTAATTAATGCCATTATTCCACCACCAGGAGAAGCAAAGCCTGATTTGTGGATTTTTAATCAAGTGGCTAAGCGTTTTAATTCTGAAAAAGAAGAACAAGGTCAAGTCAATTTCCCTGAAAAATCAGCAGATATCTTCTTAGAGATGGGTAGTATTTCAAAGGGCCGACTGGCGGATATTTCTGGTATGAATCATGAGCTTCTGGAAAAAAACAGAGGCATTCAATGGCCGTATACGGAGCAGCAGGCCGCTGCTGGTGAAGCACCTCCAGCAGGTGGTAAACGTCTCTATACTGAAGCTACGACTTTCAGATACCCTGACGGTAAAGCCAAATTAATTCCATTGCCTTTCATTGATAATAATGAAGTGCCAGATGAAAAATTCCCAATTTGGCTCAATACAGGTCGATTGATTGAGCATTGGCATGGTCGAACTAAAACGGGAAAAATCGGTAATAACAATAAATACAGTCCCATTCCATTTATTGAAATCAATCCTGATTTAGCGTTTGAACTGGGTATTAAACGGGGTGAATATGTGCGCCTTGTTTCTAGACGTTCAGATGCTGTCGTAATGGCAACACCCACTCATCGAGTTCCCAAAAATATGGTGTTTCTCCCTTTTCACTTTCATGATTGTGCAAACCGTTTAACTTTGGGCTTATTGGATCCTCATTCAAGACAGCCTGCCTATAAGCAGTCAGCGATCAGAATAGAGCGACTTGAGGATCAGGATGCAGCTGCCTTACTCAGTAAGGAAATGAGAACTTTCTAAGCTGTTTTAATACAAATGCCACGATACTATTTCAAATATCATACATGATGGAATGAAGAATGTTTGCAAGAAGAGATAATGAACCCGATTACGCTATATTAAGAAAAAGAGACGATACGGTTGATGAGACTAATAAGACAAATCGTTATGGCACCCCCATCGAAACGGTACTCAGAAACGATTCATTAAAGGCCTCATTAAGAGATCAATCACTCAATATTAATGAAGACAGCGAGATTGGTGAAAACCCCGATCGTTATAAGCAACATGGTTTCTTTTTTAATGCGGATAATTGTATTGCCTGTCATGCCTGTGAAGCGGCTTGCAGTGAAAAAAATGATAATCCTGCGCACATTGCATTTCGTTCGGTAGGTTTTGTGGAAGGGGGAACTTACCCTGCTTATCAACGCCTGAACATATCAATGGCTTGTAATCATTGTGATGATCCTGTCTGCTTAAAGGGCTGTCCTACCCGAGCTTATACTAAATTTGCAGAATACGGTGCGGTATTACAAGATCCAGATATTTGTTTTGGTTGCGGTTATTGTACCTGGGTATGTCCTTATAATGCACCACAGCTTGATCCTGAAAAAGGGCAGGTAAGTAAGTGTAATATGTGTGTTGATCGTTTAGAAGTTGGCTTAAAACCTGCCTGTACCTCTGCTTGTTTAGGGAATGCTTTAGATTTTGGTGTGATTGAAGACATTCCAGAAAATCGTAGTCAGGCTAAAGTGAATATTCCTGGTTTTCCAAGAACGGATATTACCCACCCTAATATTCGTTTTCAACAAACTCGCACCACACAAAGAGAAATGACTCGTGTGGATCAAACTGCGATTAAATATCATCGCAGTGATGAGCCTTCGAGCACGTTTGAAGAAAGTCCATTTATTCCAGAGCTTGATCCTAAGCAGGGTTTTGCACGCCAATGGAATTTAAAGCGATTATTAACGTCTCATGAAAATGCTCATATTGCATTTACATTGAGTGCTCAATTGGTTATGGGGGCATTTTTATGGTTCTTTTTAGGTTCTTTTGTCAGTGGCGATTTTGCTTTAAACAGCGTGGTTTCTAACTCGGCTTATCTACCTGCCTTGGTCGTTTTAGTTGCTTTAATTAGCACGGGACTTTATAAACTGAATATGCACCTGGGGAAACCTCAGCGCTTTTATCGCGGTTTTTATAATCTACGCCACTCACCAGTTAGTCGAGAAATAGCGGGTGTCAGTTTATTTTTTGCAGGTTTGGTGGTGTTTACTCTCAGTGCTTTTTTTGAACATCCGTTTTTTCATATTATAAAATTAATGGGTGGTCTTATTGCATTAACAGGGCTTATGTTCGGTGGCTACTATATGTATAAATTGTACCGAATTGAAGCCCGTCCTTTTTGGAATCACATTAATACTGCCAGCTCTTTTATTGGAACAGGCCTGGTTCTTGGCTCTCTCTTTGTTGCTGTTGCGAATAGTGTGTCAGGTGTGATGCCACAACAATTAAATCATCTCTTGCTTGTTACGATCAGTTTTGGGCTGGTGATTGAAATGGCTGGTTTATGGCTGCATCGCAAAAATCTCAAATTGGCTCATAGTGAGGGAGCGGCTTCTTTTTATGAGCAAACGACGACTTATGGCTACGCTTATATATTAAGAAATAGCTTGTTACTCATATCCTTAATTTTCAGCCTGAGTTTATTGTTCACAGAGTACCAGTCTCTCTGGTCTTACTTCGGTTTAGCAGGCATTTCACTTTGTTCTGCCATTATTGGCCGAGCCCTGTTTTATGTTGTTGTGATTCCAACAACAATGCCAGGTGGCTTTTTCTGGAGAAATCAGGGATTTGTTGAGCATGCTCGTGAAACAGGTTTGGCTGATATGCCTCAGCTGGGCGTGGTTTACGAAAAACACCATTCATTTAACCTCAGTGAGTTGATTGAAACCATTAGAAGCACTTCACTGAATGATAAAATTGATCAATTTAAGCGGATATTTACTGGATAGGTTTTAATTTTAAAATCAACAGCGTATTTATTTTGTTTGTTTGGCTCGGTTTCTGTATTGTTTCTAAGGGACTGAGTGGATATTGATGTTCATCTTTTTTTGCCTGATTTTCTTTTTAGTATCAGGCGACTGGGAGGGAATATCGGATTCTTTGTTGTTTTATCTCTTCTTTTTCTCTTCTTTAATGCTTGTTTCCTCAACTTGTTTTTTCACATTTATTAGCTAAAGTAATAGTATTAAGTACCGATAACTCCCTCTAAGCAATGTATGCTAAATGGTTCTATTTGATATAAATTTAATTCATTAAAACATACTTAGAATAGCCAGATTTTGAGGTGTATAGATGACCATTAAACAAAAATTGATGTTTATAGCGGTTGCGGTTGCGGTGACGATGTTGCTATCAATAGTAGCAACACGCTGGACTGTTGTTACTCTTGGCAGTTTAACGGAAACGCAGGCTGTTAATCATCAATTACTCTCAGATGTGTTGATACTCAGACGCAATGAGAAAGATTTTATCATTCGCAGTGATGAAAAGTACCTTGTGGAATTTAACAAGAATTTTAGCCTCTTAAAGGACCACATTCATGAGCTGGATGCTTTGATTGAAAGTAATTCTATTGTTATTGAGCGTTATGATAATTTGCAAAAAGTTATGGATGAGTATGAGTCGGGCTTTCACGGACTAGTGGCTATTAGTACGCAAATTGGCTTAACTCCAAAGACGGGTATACTTGGAAGTCTGAGTAAATCAGCTCGTCAGGCCGAAGCTTTTTTTATGATGGTAAAGAATGATACTTTGCTTAAAGATCAGTTGATGCTACGACGCAATGAGAAAGATTTCATTATGCGTAAAGATAAAAAATACATTGATAAATTTAACCAGAATCATGATTTATTT
>JADGEK010000022.1:0-45348 GCA_016744395.1 Gammaproteobacteria bacterium
TTCTTTCTTAATTTCATTTTATCACCGTCTCGCACCATTTTCACACGACTCAAAAATGACTGGCCTAACAGAACTTCTGTCGGAAAAGCCCCATCAAGAACCACCGCCTCTACATTGTAAAGTTGAATATGTCCTATTTTAACTTTACTCAAATTTATCATGTAACCTTTAGCGATGCCTGATGCCGTCGAGGAATGTATTGGTGTGCCTTTTTTATATTTCAAACCAATTCGCTTAGCTGCGTTAGAGCTCATTGCAACGGAACTGGCGCCAGTATCGATTAAAAAATGAGTAGAAAAGTTATTGATGCTGCCATAAATCCGAAACATGTTATGTTCATCTTTCCAAACCACCAGTTCTTTCCCTGGATCGGCTTTTTTAAAACTGGTCGTAATTTCTGAGCCCAATTTAAATTTTTTCTTTTGACCATGCAACTCCAGAATGACTTCATCACTATCAGAGCGGATTAAGGTCACACCATTAAAGGGCTTTCCTTTTTTCAATAATTTCTGCTGGCCATCGATGATAACCATTGCTTTATCAGTGAATAACGCCATTACTTTAATTTTGTGGCTTGCATAAGAATTCGTGGAAGCCAATAAAATAAAACCTGCCAGCAAGCTTAGCAGAGTCAATGTTTTACTCTGTAATTGATATTGATATTTCACAAAAACTCCATTTAGTGTCTAGAAAAAGAGAGGCCATCATAAAGGGGAATAGTTAACGATCAGGAACAAACAGATCCAGGAGTATACTCCAGCCAGGACATCATCAATCATTATTCCAAAACCACCTTCCACATGTTTGTCCAGGTAGCGGATAGGCCAGGGTTTTACAATATCAAAAAAGCGAAATAAAAGAAAACCGACCAGTACCCATTTCCAGTCAAAAGGGATTAAAAACATGGTGATCCAGAAGCCCACAAATTCATCCCAGACAATTCCAGAAAAATCATGTACTTTTAAATCATCCGAAGTCACTTGACAAATCTTAATGCCAATAAAAAATGCCACGACGGTGACCAGCCCGTAGGCAAACCATGGCAATTGTATTAAGAGCAAATACACAGGAATGGCAGCCAATGTACCAAACGTACCAGGTGCATATTTTGCCAAGCCTGAACCAAAACCAAATGCCAGAAAATGCCAGGGGTTTCTCCAAACCTGATGACGTTTCCGAATTACCTCTTTATCCAAAATGGTCATAACCTCTTGTTTTAATTTTATATTCTTGTCTGTCATGAGGCAAACGTCCAGTACCTAACAAACGTAAGCCTTTTTGGGAAGTGATAATTCCCACCTCAATAAATTGTGGATATTGTTCTTTAATCGCAGGCCAATCGTCTTTAGCCAAAGTAAAACAAAGTTCATAGTCATCCCCTCCTGTTAATGCTTTTTCCCATGCCGCCTGTTTATCCAGACAAGTCAAAGAAGCCGCTAAGGGTATCTTCTCAAGAATTAATTCAGCCCCCACATTACTGGCTTTTAAGATATGTTTCAAATCCGATAATAAACCATCAGACAGATCCAGGGCAGAATGAGCAATCGTTTGCAGACTCAGACCTTCTTTAATTCTTGCTTTTGGGTAGTTCAAAGCGTTTAAAGCATCTTGCTTATCGTGTTCCGAAAGACAAGAAAACTGTTCAGTATTTTGCTTCAACGCAATATCAAGTCCAATAGCAGCACCACCCAGAGGACCCGTCACGATAATAAGATCATCAGGCTTTGCTCCTGAACGTCGCATGCCTGACGATTTATCCAGATAACCACTGACTTGAATTGTAACAGACAATGCCCCTTTGGTTGTATCACCACCAATGAGTTGAATATTATGCTCTTTAGCAAGAGAAAAGAGAGATAGGGAAAATTTTTCGAGCCACTCTTCACGTGATTTATCGCACTGCATTTCAGGCAAGCTCAAACTTAATGTAAACCACGCAGGTTCAGCGCCCATTGCAGCCAGATCACTTAAATTGACTGCCAGTGCTTTATAAGCAATCGCCTCAGGAGGGGTGTCATCAGGAAAGTGTACACCACTGATGAGTGTATCAATTGAAAAAGCCAGGTTGCTTTGTTTTCGGGGTTGAGCAATCGCACAGTCATCGCCAATACCTAGTACAATATCAGAACGTGACACTTGTTCAGGATCAGAAAAATAAGATTGAATAAGTTGAAATTCTGATCGAGACATAGTTTCCCTAAGTTCAGACTCTAAGGTGAGCATCTAATATGGGGAATTATTATAAATGCCCTGCGACGGGTTGAATCAATGGGGAATGCAAAAAGAGAGGCATTGCAATTACCTTACCAGCTAAAAAAATTTTACTTCTTTCGAGCTTTCTTTTTACGTGGTGCTTTTACTTCTGCTTCGCGTAATTTGCCTGCCACTTTATCCATAATGCCATTAATAAATTTATGGCCCTCTTCAGCGCCAAAAATTTTCGCACACTCAACCGATTCATTGATTGAAACTCGATAAGGTATATCCTTGCGTTGTTCCAACTCAAAAACCCCGACTAATAAAATAGCCTTCTCAACAGGATCAACATCACTAAAGGTTCGACTTAAAAAACCCTCCATGTGATCTATCAATGCCATTTTATGGCTGGCAACAAAGTGTAGAATTTCCTGAAAATAACTCACATCAGCATCTTCCATATCATGCTCACTGATAAAGTGAACTTCAATGTCAGAAATACTTTGTTCAGTCAATAACCACGAGTAAAGTGCCTGTACGGCAAACTGTCGTGATTTAGATCGATTTTTCACTGTTCTTCCTTTATCTGTCATAGAACAATATTACTATTTTATCGATTTCATTTAAAGACAATGGAATCAATAAGTTTATTTACCTGAAGAGCTCATAAAATAAGCTCCATAATAATAGTCTAAGCAAAATTTTTCAGAAGGTTTACCATCTCTATTGCTGATAATGCCGCTTCAGTGCCTTTGTTTCCTGCTTTGGTACCAGAACGTTCAATAGCCTGCTCAATAGTATCAACGGTTAACACACCAAACGCAACGGGCAAATCATATTCCATACAAACCTGAGCCAGACCTTTTGAATTTTCGTTGGCAACAAACTCAAAGTGTGGTGTACCACCTCGGATAACAGCTCCTAAAGCAATGATAGCATCATATTTTTTACTGGCAGCCATACGTTTTGCAGCCAAAGGAATTTCTACAGCGCCTGGAACTCGAATGATTTCGATATCATCTTCTTTGCCGCCGTGTCGTAGAATAGTGTCAACTGCACCACTTAATAATGATTCCACGAGAAAACTATTAAAACGACTGATTACGATGCCAAACTTAGCATTATCAACAACCATTTCACCTTCAAATGTTTTTATATTCATTCTTTATCCTAAATCTAATTCAATATTTATTTTTTCGTAGACGGCACCTGAGCCTTGTCAATTTGCCAAGCCTTTACTTGCCTAAGACTTTGAATTGCCCGAATAATATTCTACAACTTCCAGGCCAAAGCCCGATAAACCATGTATTTTCTTTGGTGCTGACATCACTTTCATTTGTTTAACACCAATTGACTTCAAAATTTGAGCTCCCAAACCATAAGTACGCAAGTCTTTAGTTTGACCAGGGTGTGAAGACAATTTACCCTGCTGTATATTTTGATAGTGATCAATGCGGTGAGTCAATTCACTACTGGTTTCATGACTGCGTAAAATAACAATGACACCACTGCCTTCATCATCCATTCGCTGCATGACATCTTCAAGAGGCCAACCACAATCATCCATTTGTGCTCCTAACATATCACAAAAAGAATTTTCCATATGGACCCGAACTAAAACAGGCTCTTCAGGGTTAATAGCCCCTTTAATCATTGCCAAATGAACCTGCCCTGAAATGGCATCATGATAAGCTTCTAAACGAAAATCACCCGACTGAGTGGGTAAATTACACTCGCTGACTTTCTCAACAGAATGTTCATTTTTAAGGCGATACTCAATTAAATCAGCAATGGTGCCAATTTTAAGATCAAATTTTTCAGCAAAGATCTCTAAATCTGAGCGTCTTGCCATCGTACCATCTTCATTTAGAATCTCAACAATCACTGCTGAAGGATCCAAGCCGGCAATTCGAGACAAATCACAGCCTGCCTCCGTATGGCCTGCGCGAGTCAACACCCCTCCAGCCTGAGCTGATAATGGAAAAATATGCCCTGGTTGTACGATATCAGCAGGCTTGGCATTTTCCGCCACCGCTGCCTGAATCGTTACCGCTCGGTCACCCGCTGAAATGCCTGTTGTCACACCTTCTGCAGCTTCAATTGAGACGGTGAAGTTAGTCCCATATTCGGCGTTATTACTATCAACCATCAAAGGAATTTGTAATTGCTTACAACGTTGTTGCGTTAGGGTCAAACAAATTAAACCACGGCCATTGGTTGCCATAAAGTTAATATCTTCTGGCGTGACTTTGCTGGCAGCCATTAATAGGTCACCTTCATTTTCACGATCTTCATCATCCACAATAATGACCATCTTTCCCTGACGGATATCTTCCAGTATTTCTTCAATTGAATTAAAATTTGCCATAGTTTTCGTCTTGTAAATAAAAAATTGTTATTAAAAATCCGATGATATTCCCAGCCTTAAGTGTGGAAACATTATGCGTTACGTTTCTAGCGACTTAAAAAGCCGTTTTCTGCCAATAAATCCATTGTAACACCTTGTTCAGGTGAAACCTCTGCCGCTTTATCACCCAATAAAAGGCGTTCAAGATAGCGGGCAATAATATCCACTTCAAGATTCACTTCATCACCAGCCTGAACTGCAGACAATGTCGTCTCATCCAGGGTATGAGGCACAATATTCAATTCAAAAATCGCGCCATTAAGTTCATTAATAGTCAAACTGATGCCATTGACACAAATCGAACCTTTTGCTGCAATGTATTTTGCCAACTCACCTGGAGCCTGAATTTTAAAATGAATTGAACGCCCCGCATGGCTGCGTTCAATGATTTTCCCAAGGCCATCAACATGACCGCTGACAATATGCCCACCCAAATGTGTCGTCGGCAAGAGTGCTTTTTCTAAGTTCACTCGACTGCCCACTTTGATGTGCTTAAAACTGGTTTTAGCCAATGTCTCACCAGAGACATCCGCCCAAAAACCATCACCAGGTAATACGACTACTGTTAAACAGATACCATTAGTGGCAATGCTGTCTCCAATGGCCACATCAGAAAGCTCCAGCTCACCAGTTTTGATATAAAAACGACTATCCAAGCCTTTGGGTTCAATAGCAGCAATTTTACCTACCGCCTGAATAATACCAGTAAACATATTGCACTAATTTCCTATTCTTTGTCAGCCTCTTTATATACAGAGCTATCTATTTAGAGCTATTTGCAAAAGCAGGGATCGCTGTAATACGAAAATCTTGTCCCACAGCACGAATATCCTGAATTTTTAAGTTAATTCGATTCGCCATTGCATCCAAACCTGGCAGGTTAAATAAACCTCTGGCTTCACTGCCCATCAGATGAGGTGCCATATAAATAATCAACTCATCAACAAAGCCAGCGCATAACATCGATCCAGTAAGAGTCGCACCCGCTTCTAAAAGCACATCATTGTATTGTTGCTCTGCCATTAGAGACATCATTGCCTGCAAAGACAAAGAGCTGGTTAATGTCCTTTTTTGGATAGGTAAGAAGTGAACATTGGCACCATTGGATTCCAGTTCCTGCACTTTTTGCGGCATCAATGACTGGCGAGCTTTCGCCGTTGCAATGATTGTTTTTCCAGGCAGAGCCAATAGCCTGGCATCAATTGGACATCTCAATTGAGTGTCCAAAATAAAGCGTTCAGGTTGTCTCATCGCATTTGAATAATGAGATGAACGAACATTCATTGACGGATTATCGGCTAAAATGGTGCCAATCCCCGTTAAGATCGCCGAACTTTCCGCCCGTAAGCGTTGCACATCTTCTCTGGCATCTGCCGAGGTGATCCATTTACTTTCACCACTGGCCATTGCTGTACGACCATCCAGACTCATCGCCATTTTACAACGAATTCTGGGTTTTTTACTGACCATACGCTGAATGAAACCAGGGTTCAACGTTCTTGCTTCTGACCCCAAAACCCCTGTTTTTACTTCCAGGCCATTTTCCTGCAAACGTTTGACACCATTGCCTGAAACCAGTGGATTGGGATCAAGCATAGCAATGACAACACGTTTTACACCCGCTTCAATCAATGCATTACTGCAGGGGGGAGTTTTTCCAAAATGGCTGCAGGGTTCTAAGGTGACATAAGCTGTAGCACCCTGTGCATAACCTTGAGTCGAGTTATCCAGCTGCGCCAATGCGTTGACTTCAGCATGCCCTTGCCCGGCGTATTGATGCCAGCCTTCTGCAATGACTTGTTCGTTACGAACAAGTACGCAACCCACTCTGGGATTTGGATGAGTGGTATACCAGCCTCTTTTCGCCAGAGAAATGGCTTTTGCCATATAGTATTCGTCTAGCATTGGCTTAGGGCGATTCCAGACGTTCAATTTCCTGACGGAATTCATCCAGATCCTGAAAACTGCGATAAACAGAAGCAAAACGGACGTATGCCACTTGATCCAGTTTTTTTAATTCATCCATAACCCACTCGCCCAGACGCTCGGCAGCCACTTCTCTATCGCCTGTCGCTCTGAGATTGTATTTAATGTGATTAACGGCTTGCTCAATAGTTTCCATTGAAACTGGACGCTTTTCTAAAGCTTTTGACATACCACTCAATAATTTTTGTTCGTCAAAAGGAACTCTTGAACCATCACTTTTAACGATTCTCGGCATCACCAATTCAGCGGTTTCAAAAGTTGTAAAACGTTCAGAGCAAGTCAAACATTCTCGCCTGCGACGCACCGAATCACCTTCGTTAGCCAGGCGAGAATCAATCACTTTAGTTTCTGGTGCACCACAAAAAGGACAACGCATCGTTTTTTCTGGCTACTTATGCATAAACAGGAAAGCGTTTACACAGATCCAGAACTTTCTGCTTAACCTGTGACACGCTATCCAGTTTTTCCATGTTTTCAAGCACTCGGTCCGCTTCATCCATCTGACACAATTCATCCAGAATATCACAAATCCAGCCCGCTAAATCAGAACTTTCTTGCTCTTTAAAGCCGCGAGTTGTAATAGCTGGAGATCCAATACGAAGACCACTGGTCACAAAAGGTGACTGTGGGTCATTGGGAACAGAGTTTTTATTCACCGTAATATTAGCCATACCCAGCGCCGCATCAGCCGCTTTACCAGTTAAGTTGCGACTGATCAGACTGACAAGAAACAGGTGATTGTCTGTACCGCCTGAAACCACATCATAGCCACGGTCTAACACAACCGTTGCCATTGCGCGTGCATTCTCAACCACTTGTTTTTGGTATGCTTTATAATCATCTTCCATCGCTTCTTTAAAAGCGACCGCTTTACCCGCAATCACATGCATCAATGGACCACCCTGAGTGCCAGGGAAAATCATTGAGTTCAATTTCTTTTCAATTTCTGGATTTGACTTAGCCAGAATGATGCCACCACGAGGCCCACGCAATGTTTTATGAGTGGTTGAAGTCGTCACATCAGCAATCTGAACAGGACTCGGATAAACGCCTGCAGCAATTAAACCTGCCACATGTGCCATATCAACCATTAGGTAAGCGCCCACTGAATCGGCAATATCACGAAAACGCTGCCAATCCATAACACGCGAATAGGCACTAAAACCTGCAATGATCATTTTTGGCTTGTGTTCTTTGGCAAGACGTTCAACTTCATCGTAATCAACTTCGCCTGTCTCTTCATTAAGACCATATTGAACGGCATTGAATAACTTACCTGAAAAGCTGACTTTTGAACCGTGTGTTAAGTGGCCGCCATGAGCGAGACTCATTCCTAATACCGTGTCACCTGCATTCAGTAACGCAAAATAAACCGCTGCATTGGCCTGAGAACCTGAGTGCGGCTGAACGTTTGCATAGTCAGCACCAAACAATTCTTTCACACGATCAATCGCCAACTGTTCGGCAATATCCACATTTTCACAACCACCATAATAGCGTTTGGCAGGATAACCTTCTGCATATTTATTAGTCAACACAGAGCCTTGAGCCTGCATGACTCTTGGGCTGGTATAGTTTTCTGAAGCAATTAATTCAATATGCTCTTCTTGGCGCATTTCCTCATGTTGCATTGCATTCCAAAGTTCATCATCGTAGCCAGCAATTGTCATATCTTTCGTAAACATGAGGATTCCTTATTAAATTAGGTTAAAATACAGCACTAAGCACACTGCTTAACGCTGAGCCACGGGATCATACCCTAAATCTTAAGCTTTATAAACCTAAAATTCATACGGTAGTTGCCTTTAGGCCAGTATATTTTTCACTATCGTTTTGCTGACAGAATAATATCAAATATAATATTGATACCGTTTTACCTTAGATTAAGAGATTTGAATTACCCATGAATTCACCACAAAGAAATACAGCCTCAAAAGAATCAGGGGCAGAAAAAGCCACTTTTATTGATTACTTAAAAACCTGGCCATTGTTTTTATTACCCCAGCATTTTTTATCATCTCTCATTCACTGGTTCATGCGTATCAAGCACACAGGCTTTAAAAATTTTCAGATTAATCAATTCATTAAGCTTTTTAAAGTCAATATGAGCGAAGCAGAGCATGAAAATAGCTCTGATTTTCTGGATTTCAATCATTTTTTCACCCGTCAATTAAAGTCAGACGCAAGAATAGATAAGACAGGGCCCAATGAGCTGTGTTGTCCCGTTGATGGTGCAATTAGTGAACTGGGTGGCATTAATGATGAGCAACTCATTCAAGCAAAGGGGCATCAATTTGGTCTAAAAGACCTGCTTGCGGGGGATCAAACCTTAACCGATACCTTTCGTGATGGTCAATTTGCAACCATTTATTTATCCCCACGAGATTACCATCGAATTCATATGCCTATTGATGGTTCATTACAAGAAATGCTGCACGTGCCTGGGCAATTATTTGGCGTTAATAATGCATCAGTCAAAACAATTCCACGCCTGTTTGCCAGAAATGAACGTGTCATTTCTCTATTTGACACACCTGCAGGCCCAATGGCATTAATACAGGTTGGTGCCATTTTCGTTTCCAGTATTGAAACCACATGGCAAGGGGTTGTCACCCCTCCTAGACGTAAACAAGTACAACGTTGGTCCTATTATGATCAAGAACCCACTAAAATGATGAAAGCCCAGGAAATGGGCCGTTTTAATATGGGTTCTACTGTGGTTTTGTTGTTTGCTAAAAACAGGATTGAATGGAATCAAGACTTATACCCCAATTTACCAGTCCAATTGGGACAGTTATTGGGTAATATCACACACCAATAAGCTGGCGATTATTAAGCTTCATAGTAAAAATAATCCCACTGATGTGCAGAGTCATCATTCAGCACTGCCATCAACTGCTCAGTTGGTACCGCCTCTGAAGGGTATACACTGTGGATAATAATAAAGATTGAACTAAATCCAGCGCTATGACGCCAGTTTAACTCTTCTGGCCGCTCAGAATGCTGGCACTTTGTGCAGCGAACCGTCATCGAGCCAGGCACCCATTGTTCCAGTTCAGATAGTGACAAATTTAAGCGTGACTTACATTGCGAACAACTGCATTTAGGCCTGTTAAGTCCTTTAAAAAACTGGGCTGTTGAAAATTCTTGTATCTCTATATGGCAAAAATGATGCCAGTCCGAACCTTGTTCTGGCAAAGTCACCGCAAGATGTGGTGAGCAACCCAGAAAGGTGATCAGCTGTAAAAAATGGTCGCCAATAAAATAACCCGTTTGCTCTTCCTGACTTTCATTATCCACACAAAAAAAATCCCCCAAAAAGCCAACATTGCTTAATTTGCCCACTATTTGCATTTGACTCACAGCAGGCTCTTTTTCCAAAAAGGCCTGTTTCGGATAAAGAACCATCGCATACTGACTGTTCATAATACCTCAGTCATAAATTAAGCTCGCTCAAAAGGAAAGGCAATGACGTCATTAATGTGTCCAACCTGAGTTATTATCATCAGTAAACGCTCAAGACCAATAGCAACGCCAGCACATTCAGGTAAAGCACCTACTGCTTCAAGAAAATTTTCATCCATAGGGATTTTACTCTTTCCCATTAATTGCCTGGCTTGATTATCGGATTTAAAACGAGCTCTTTGCTCACTGGCGTCATTGAGTTCATGGAAGCCATTACCCAATTCCATACCATCAATAAAAACCTCAAATCGCTCTGCAACTAATTGCCCATTATGCACCGCCGTTTTAGCTAATGAAGCCTGACTGGCTGGATAATTGTAGAGAAAACAAAGGCAAGGCTTCGAATGTGTCTTTTCCAAAAATTTGCCCAGCGAAGGCTCAATGACATGACTGAATAGTAAATCCAGAAAACAGTCTCGATGCTCATGCGCTTCGAGTACATTAGAGAGCCCCTCTTTTTCAACACAGGCCAGTAAATCTGATTGGCTCGCAGTATGGGGGTTAATACCCAATACAGTCTGAAATACTTCATCATAAGTCACTAACTGAGGCTCTGCTAATTGAATATGAGGAGATAATATTTCAGTGAGCAGTCGGCTGACCTCTTGCATCAGCTGGTGGTGATCCCAGCCCTCTCGATACCATTCAAGTAGTGTAAATTCTGGGTTATGCTTACGCCCTGCTTCTCCCTGACGAAACACTTTGGCGATTTGATAAATTGAGCCCGATCCTGATGCTAATAAACGCTTCATTGGAAACTCTGGGGAGCTGTGAAGGTAATAATTCTCACTGCTCATTGTTTGGGTCAGTGGGATGTATCGGGTTTGAAAGCTTTCAATAAAGGGATCTGGCACTGTTGCTGCAGATAACGTAGGCGTATCCACTTCCAGAACATTATTCTGCTCAAAGAAAGAACGAATTTGTTTCAGTGTTTCTGCTCTGAGTTTGATAATTTCAAACGATGCAGCAGGCTGCCATTGCTTTAGTTTTGACCTTGAAAAATTAGCTTTAGAGGTAGGAGTAAAGATATTGCTTGCAACATCTTTACTGTCAAGTGTCGCCATTAGTCCTTTGCGCGAGAAACGTATTTTCCAGTGCGGGTATCAATTTTTAAATCTTCCCCAATGGCAACAAATAAAGGGACTTGAACCACTGCCCCAGTTTCAAGAGTAGCGGGTTTACCGCCACCACCAGACGTATCACCTTTCAGACCTGGATCAGTATCGGTCACTGAAAGAATAACAAAATTCGGTGGTGTCACCGCCAAAGGGTTTCCATTCCATAAAGTCACGGTACACATATCTTGCTCTTTTAACCAGAGATTCGCATCACCGACAGCCGTTTCATCAGCCGCCATCTGCTCAAATGTTTCAGGGTGCATAAAGTGCCATTGTTCACCATCGTTATACAAATATTGTAATTCAGTGTCCATAACATCCGCGGCTTCTACTGACTCACCTGACTTATAAGTTCTCTCGACGACACGTCCACTTTTTAGATTACGAATTTTAATGCGGTTAAATGCCTGGCCTTTACCTGGTTTAACCACTTCATTATCAACAATTGCGCAAGGATCACCATCAATCATTAATTTTAAGCCAGAACGAAATTCATTGGTGCTGTATGTCGCCATAAGTTACTCTTCTAATCAAATAATCATTATAAATTTTTATCAATTGTGCAGAACTTTTACTATGCAAAAACTTTATTTAATTGTAGGCGCATTAAATTAATGCCAGTACAATAGCTATCAATTAAAAAGTGGGTTTGTTCTTCTTGTTTCCTTACTTGAGAGGATAGCCGATAAAATAAACAGCTGACTACAAAATGCATGATAAAATAATCCGATATGATACCTCGAAACTTAAGTGAAAACCAGTGTCAAAATCACAGTGAAAAACCAACTGAAAGCCAAAACCAGACCAAGTCTAAAGTCCAGGTGGGAACTCATTTCACTGATCCTGTCAATTTACTGGAACAGTTAGACCTAAGTCCGGAGCAAATGCAATTTTCACCACAAGCCAATCAGGATTTTCAATTTAAAGTCCCTAAAGCCTATGTAGATAAAATTCAGAAAGGCAACCCAAAGGATCCTCTCCTACTGCAAATTTTTCCAGTTCAGCAAGAATTAGAATATAAACAGGGCTATTCAAGAGATCCTCTTGCCGAGGCACAGAGCCTTTTTCAGCCAGGCTTATTACAAAAATATGATGGCCGAGCATTACTATTGGTGACTCCAGCCTGTACTATCAATTGCCGCTACTGTTTTCGCAGGCACTACCCTTATGACGATAAAGGACATTTTTGGACACAAATTAATAATAACATTCAATTGATCAATCAAGATGATTCCATCAATGAAGTCATTTTAAGTGGCGGAGATCCACTTTCTTTATCCAATGAGCGGCTTGCAGCACTGTTTCATTCACTTGAAGCAATTCCACATTTGAAACGCATACGGATTCACAGCCGTTTCCCTGTTGTCGAACCCAATCGTATTGATGATGAATTTTTAGAAATCTTAGCAAGTTCACATTTACAAATTATTATGGTTCTACACATTAACCATACTCAGGAAATTGGAACCGATAGTAAGGTGAGTTTAGAAAAGCTTCACAATCAAAAGACGATTTTACTGAATCAATCCGTCTTATTACGAGGGGTTAATGATGATGTTGACATATTAAGACAATTAAGTGAGATCTTGATTGAAAACCACATTATTCCCTACTATTTGCATATGCTGGATCGCGTTCAAGGCAGTGCTCATTTTGAAGTCAGTGATGAAGACGCCGTTCAAATACACCAACAACTGAGAGGCGTTTTATCGGGTTACATGTTGCCTCAATTGGTCAGAGAAATTGCAGGAGAAAAGAGTAAATTCCCTATTTATGAAGCATGAAACCCACGGTAAACCAAGGACAATAAAAACTCAGATAGAGCCACTTCCTTTCTCAAAGTAAGAACTTTACTTAAATCTATTGATTATCCTTTTGATTTAGTTCACATATTAAGTCATTTCAGCTTTCAAAAACAAAGAAAAATGCTATACTTCTAATAATTTGGTCATACTTTGTGCTTTCATAAAACAAACACATTAAAAAGCACTTAAAACTTACTTTATTTATCAACAAGATATATTAGCACCTCTGATATTTATGTTGACTTATAAATAGGCTACCAGACTCAGTTAACTGTAGAATTAGGTGTATTGGAGCTTCTGCTTTATTAATATATCTGTAACAAAGACCTAAATTAGGCCCTCAACTCTTGTTAATAATAAGGATTGAGGAAAAAAACAATAAATAACAATAAAATTTTTTGCTGTTCGTGCTTCATTGAGTTTATGCACTTAAGCTTTGTTTAAAGGCTTTCTATAATAAAGTCAGGCAATCAGTTTATTATTTTACCGACATTTTTTTGTGGAGAATTGACTTGCAAACGACAGAGCAAGCTTTATTTAAAAACCTGCCAGAACAAACAAGACCAGATAAGTCCGGATTTAAATTTCAGGCCAATGCCGTTGATAAATGGTTTGAAACTCTTCCTCTAGCCAATATCCGAGTATCAACCAAGTCCATCTATAAAACGCTAAAAGAAACCAATGGCCAGCTCGTCCCCTATAAAAAACGTTTGTATTTTTTAGAAAAAATTCATGAACCCATTGTAGAACTGGCCACCAATTTAAAAAAATTAAATTTGAATCGAGAACTCCCTCTGGATGAGAAGCACGCTCGAATCGCTATATTGATACAAAAATTACACAAACAAGTCAGTACTGGCTATAAACTTGTTTTAAAAGATTTAATGAATTGTAAAGTTTTTTTTCTTTGCCTTGGCAAACGAAAATTAATGGCCCAGATTATTGAACGCATTATTCGTCATGATAGTTTGTCCATCATAGCCAGTTATCAATTTTATAGTCTCCCCAATAAAGGACAATGGTCTGAGGTACATCGGTTATTTTTGTTCGCTCATAAAGAAAAATTATTAAACAAAAAAATAATTGACCCTTCTTTGCATATTGATACTGAAACGACTATTAAGAATATTTATTTGCAAATATTATTAGTTTCTATTGCTGATCCCTATCGTATGGCACAACATCATACCTATTCCATTTTCCAACAGCTCGAAGAATGGTCTGCACTTGCTGATATCCATCTACATGAGAACAGTGAAGATAAAGATGCTCTGGTCATTGATTTATCAAAAGACTCTCAACCTTCATTTGTCTCACCTCAGGACATTGAAGACAAGAAAAATATCTGGACAATCAATACATCCAAACTGGATTACGCCCATCTGATAGAACATTTTCAAGGCGCACAAACCCAGACCACAGAGATAAATGTTGAACTTCTCAAGCAATTATCAATGTCATGGGGCATTGCTCCCAGCAGACAACACAGCCGACGCCCGGCAAAGGCTCAACTGAAGGTAGCCATTGGTTTAAACAATGTGCATTATGTTTTAAATGGCAATGCCGAACCAGACTGGATGAAAGCCAAGGATGCAGAAAAAGAAGACAATTTTATCCTCAGCGAAAACTTACCAACCAGTGGTAATTTTAATGCACGATCAATAGATTCTACAGTCAAAGTCAGTGATATATGGGGTGAAGTGTTCCAAAACAAATCTCTCAGCACTGGCTCAGATCCATCAACTAAAGATGAGCATAGTAAAGAGCCTACCAAGAAATTAGATCCCAATAAGCCTCATGATTGGGAAATGGTGAATGAAAGCATTGGCGGATATTGTCTGTTATGGGATCATCATGATTCTATTAATGCCAAAGTCGGTGAACTCATTGCCATTAGTCATGAAGCGGAGAATAAACAAGGGTACTGGTTTGTTGGAACCATTCGTTGGCTAAAATGCGTTAAAACAGATAAGATTCAAATTGGAGTACAAATTATTGCACCAAATGCCATTGCGGTTAGCACTGCAAAATTTGTGAGCATGCAAGAAGGCATGAAATCTCGTGCAATTTTATTACCTGCAATTCCTATTTTGAAGCAGCCGAAGACATTAATTACGACAGGATTAGGCTATGAAGTCAGAGATCAGGTCATGTTGGATGAATACCGTCTGATCAACTCAAATATCACTGCAGTAAAAACAAAGGTGGTCCTTCTCGATACACTTGAAATCAGTTCTCATTTTTCACGCTTTAAGTATACACTTGCTGAAGAATTTTATGGTACCAATACAAAAAAAATATCTTCGGACAAACCAGCCGATGAGACTTTGTCACTGGATAGTGATACTGATTTTGATTCAATTTGGGATGACTTATAGTCATGACATGTAGTGTCCCTACTGTATCTATAATAAATAGTAATACTTTGTGTAGAGTTATGTTTTAATTAAGCAGAGTAAACAAAGATAGTGTCTTAAATAACCCTATTTAACACGGGAGTTATAAGGTATGAATTGCAGGACAATAAGTGAAAGAAAATAACATAATTCAACTATTATTAGTCAATCATTCAGAAAATGAAGCTGTAGAAACCAGCAACTCATTACGTAATTGCGGCCTCACTTTGCGTCCCAAAATTGTTGCCAATGCCGAGTTATTTAGCAAAGAAATTAGTAATAAAAATTACGATATTGTGTTATTTACTGCCAACATTGCCAACCTTGATGTAGCAACGGCACTGGAAGAATTAAAAATGACACAAAATAATGATGTGGCCTTTATTCTTCTTGGCGATAAATCTGCAGAGGAAACGTTAGAACTCATGACCTTGGGAGTCACCAATGTCATCCCCGAAGAGCCTGAAGAATTAACGGGACTCATCATAAAAAAAGAATTCGCAGCGCTCAAAGGCTTGCGCAGTGAACAAATTTTAAGCAAGCAACTTGAAGATTCTGAAACACGTTGCCAACAGCTCATTGATAGCTCGCGTGATGCCATTGCTTACATTCATGAAGGCATGCATATTTTATCAAATGATCCTTATTATAAAATGTTTGGTTATGAAAGCCGTGATGATGTAGAAGCTATGCCTGTCATGGATCTGGTTTCTTCCAGTGACAGTGGTCAGTTAAAAGAATGGCTACGTCGCTATTCAGAATTAAATAAAAATAATTCATCTGAATCCACATCAACCACAGATGACAACACCCTCAAAGTCAATGGTATCAAAGATGATGGTACAGAATTTCAAATAAAAATGGAATTTCAATCGGCCAGTATGTCAGGTGAAGAATGCATTCAGATCATTATCCGCAATGATGGACTCAGTACAAAAGCACAAGAAAAGCTGCAAGCCAAACTGGCGACACTCAATAATCAATGCCAGGAAACAAATCTGTACAGCCGTCGTTATTTTCTTGAGCAACTAGAAAAAACCGTTGAAGATGCAATTGATAATGATCAGCAAGCTTTTTTATTTTATATCACCCTGGACAACTTTATTGATATTAAGGAAAAACTGGGAGACATCAACAGTGATCAAATTATTGTCGATCTGGCAGGTTTAATTAAGAAAACAGCCAGCAATGGCATATTTCTAGCACGCTATGAATCCTATCGTTTTACAGCAATTCTTAAAACAGATAATGAACAAGATGCGCTACAAATAGCAGAAAATATCCGCAAAACAGTAGAACATCATATTGCAGATGCCAGTGATAAAAGCATTACCACCACCTGCAGTATTGGTGTTTTACAAATAAACTCATCCACTAATGGTGCCCAAAGCAGTCTTACTCATGTCCAGAAAGCCTGTGCCTATGCCATTGAACAAGGCGGTAATCAAGTTCATCAACACATTCCTGACGCCAGTGAAATGGGTAATAAAGAGCTACTTAAGTATTGGGCTAATGAAATTGATAACGCCATTAAGCAACAACGAATGTTTTTGGTCTTTCAACCCTTTGTTAATTTGTTGGGCGAAGGCAGTGAGAATTTTGAGATCTTTATTCGTTTACGTAATGAACAAGGCGACACTATTTTTCCAAGAGAATTCTTACCTCCTGCAGAAGCCACTAACCACTCAATTCATATTGATCGTTGGGTAATAGCCGAAGCAATGCGGACTCTTTCAGAAAGAGTTAAGGCAGGCCACAACAATCGTTTTATCATCAAATTAACCAGCGCCTCTCTATCAGATGATAAATTCATTACCTGGGTGAAGCACAACCTTGAACGCTACAAACTAAAGGCTGATTCAGTTATCTTTCAGGTTAAATCTCATCAGGCTGCTGAAAATCTTCGTCAAGCTCAACAGCTGTCAAAGCAATTAAAGCATATTGGCTGCCACTTTTCTCTTGAACAGTTTGGTAAAGAAGAAAACGCATTTACATTGCTGAAACACATCAATGTCGATTTTCTTAAACTGGATATTGACCTTGTGCAGAACATTTCGACTAATGCCGAAAAATTAGCAGCACTGACTGCGGTCTGTGCTGAGGCAAATGAATTAAATGTAAAAACAATTGTACCATTTGTTGAAGAAGCAGGTTCTTTATCCGTTATCTGGCAATCAGGTGCACATTTTATTCAGGGTATTTTCCTACAAGAAGCCAGTGAATCACTGGACTTTGATTTCAGTAGTTTTTCATAGCTGCTTTCATTAACGTAGAGACATGGCATGCCTTGTCTCTATGCAATTAATCACTGCCTTTTTCTCCTGCATAGATAGCATCCACTTTTTGTAAGCCTCTTGGCAGTTTGTTGCCACGACGACCACGTTCATGAATATAATGTTCCAGATCAGCCATTTTCAGTGTTAAGTGTCGCTTACCAGAAATAATCGTCAACTTTTCACCTTCAGGTAAAATAATAAGCGCCTGCACAAATTCTTCACGTTCAGCGACCCTGGAAGAAGGTATCGAAATAATTTTTATTCCCTTACCTTTGGCTAAGATAGGCAATTCAGACAAAGAATGGATTAATAATCGCCCTTCATTACTGACAGCAACCACTTTATCCGTTTCCATATTATTGACTAAAACAGGCTCCATTACCCGAGCGCCTGATGGCACTTTAATCAGAGCCTTGCCTTTTTTATTTTTACTGAACATGTCACTGAGTTTAGTGACAAAGCCATAACCTGCATCAGTGGTACACAAATAGAGTTGCTCTTCATTCGCATTCATCAAAACAGAAATAAAATTGACATTGCCTGCAGGGGAAATACGGCCAGTTAAAGGCTCACCCTGACCTCTGGCAGAAGGCAAGGTATGACTGAGCAAAGAATAACTTCGTCCAGTACTGTCTAATATGGCCACTTGTTGATTACTTTTGCCTTGAGTACTCGCTTTAAAGGCATCACCCGCTTTGTAATTTAACGCGGTAGCATCTGTATCATGGCCCTTCGCAGCACGTATCCAGCCTTTTTCAGAGAGTACGACGGTTATCGGATCAGCACCCACTAAATCGGTCTCTTCCATTGCTTTGGCTGCATCACGAAACACCAGTGGTGAACGACGTTCATCACCATGCTTTTTAACCGCGGCCAATAATTCTTTTTTGATCAGAGTTTTCATTCGTTGACGTGAGCCCAGAGTTTTTGTCAGCCAATCTTTCTCTGTCTGTAGTTCCGCTTGTTCTTCACGGATTTTCATCTCTTCTAATTTGGCAAGATGACGCAACTTAAGATTTAAAACCGCTTCAGCCTGAATGTCACTCAGACCAAAGTGAGTCATTAAAACAGGCTTAGGTTTATCTTCAGTACGAATAATATGAATGACTTCATCGATATTCAAAAAGGCAATTAAAAAACCATCGAGTAAGTGTAATCGTTCATTCACCTTATCCAGACGATATTGCAGTCGTCTGCGAACCGTTTCAAAACGATACATCAACCACTGCTCAAGAATCATTTTAAGATCCTTAACTTGTGGTCGCCCTTCAAGGCCTATCATGTTCATATTGACACGATAACTTTTTTCCAAATCGGTCGTGGCAAACAAGTGCTGCATCAATTGTTCAACATCAATACGATTGGAGCGAGGTACAATCACCAACCGAGTTGGATTTTCATGATCAGACTCATCTCTGAGATCTGAAACCATTGGTAATTTTTTGGCTTGCATCTGAGCAGCAATTTGTTCCAGAACTTTACTTCCAGATGTTTGATGAGGCAATGCCGTAATAATCACATCACTGCTTTCTTTTTCATAGCAGGCACGCATGCGAATAGAACCATTGCCCGTGCGGTAAATCTTAAGAATATCTTCTCTGGGGGTAATGATTTCAGCATCGGTTGGATAATCAGGCCCTTTAATTTTTTCACAAACGTCTTCGAGTGTCGATTTTGGAGAATCTAACAGCAAAATACAGGCGTTAACCACTTCATTCAGGTTATGAGAAGGGATGTCAGTCGCCATACCGACCGCAATACCTGTCGTACCATTTAATAAGATATGCGGTACTTGGGCTGGTAACAAACGAGGCTCATCTAGAGTACCATCAAAATTAGGTTCCCAATCAACAGTTCCTTGCCCCAGTTCATCTAATAAAACTTCAGAAAACAAGGACAGTTTTGATTCGGTGTAACGCATTGCAGCAAAAGATTTGGGATCATCCAGAGAGCCCCAGTTTCCCTGCCCATCGACAAGCGGATATCGATAGGTAAATGGCTGAGCCATTAAGACCATCGCTTCATAGCAAGCTGTATCACCATGAGGGTGATATTTACCAAGCACATCACCAACTGTTCTGGCGGACTTTTTGTGCTTGGCTCCTGCTTTAAGTCCCAGTTCAGACATGGCATAAATAATACGTCTCTGAACAGGCTTCAGGCCATCTGCAATATGCGGCAGTGCCCGATCCAAAATAACATACATGGAATAATCCAGATAAGCTTGCTCAGTAAAGGTTTGAATTGGAAGTGCTTCAGCACCATCGTCTTGGAAAATTGTTTCAGACATAGATTATCGGGTTCTTATTACAATGAGTTTCTAAAAATAGTAATTTATAATTATCTAGCTGATACTAATGAATAAGGGGAATAAAAACAAGGGGAACTACTTGGAAATGAAGATTTATAAAGCCATACTGATAATTGCATACCTCTTACTTATATCTGTCGGAGTTAATTCATACTTATTAAAATAAAAACCTTCAAACTAATTTTTATGCGCTCAAACTAAATATCAACTTCTAGTGTGCAACAATTCGATTTCTCCCTTTTTCTTTCGCTTCATAGAGTGCTTTATCCGCTCGCTGAATAAATGAATTGGGTGTTATTTCACTACCAGCCCCGTCATTGGTCACTAAACCCACACTGATCGTAATGTGTTTAGTAATATTGGAGGCACTATGGGGTATATCCAAGGATTTGATATTTGCCAACATGGCTTCTAATAATAACAAAGCTTCTTTTGAGTCCGCCCCATGAAGCAAAATAGCAAATTCCTCACCACCATACCGAGCAACCAGATCCGTTTCTCTTTTGAAAGAACGCTCCAATGTCTTAGCAACTTTTTTTAAACAATTATCTCCAGCGAGATGTCCATAGGTGTCATTGTATAATTTAAAAAAATCAATATCACATAATGCCAGACTAAATGGAAGTTTATTTCGAGCACAAAATTTTAGCTCATAGCTGATTCTTTCATTAAACACTCTACGATTAGCAATTTTTGTCAAGCCATCCTGATCAGCTAAGTTTTGTAATTGTGTGTTGAGTTCATCTAACTTCTGCTTCATCTCTGCAATACGACCCATGGCCTTAATTTGGGCGCTTAATTCCACTCTATTCACAGGCTTACGAAGATAAACATCAGCACCAGAGTCCAATGCTCGTTGGATATAGTTCTCATCTGTATAAGCGCTGAGGAAGATTATTGGTATCCAGTTTTCACCCATAATAGAGCGAATCTTAAACGTTGAAGAGATACCATCCATGACAGGCATTTCAGCATCCATGATGATTAGATCAATATTTTGCTCTTGTTGCTTACATGCATCAACAGCTTCCTGACCATTTTTAACGGCACACACTGAATGCCCCAAATCCATCACAATTTGTGAAATAATCTGTCGCAATGCCTCACTATCCTCTGCCACTAGAACCATCATAACCCCTCCAGGACAATAGAAATCAAAGATAATATCAAGTCAAATAGAACTCTTACTTAAATATCGGCCAAATCACCTTTATTTTCAAGCCAGGAACGACGATCAGCGGCTCTTTTTTTACCCAGCAGCATATCCATCATCTTATGAGTATCATCACCCTCTTCAACCGTTAGACGGACCAGACGTCGAGTATCAGGTGCAATAGTGGTTTCTCTTAATTGCAAAGGATTCATTTCACCCAGGCCTTTGAAGCGCTGAACACTGACTTTGCCCCTGATTTTTTCCGCTTCAATTCTGTCCAGGATACCCTTTTTTTCTGCTTCATCCAGCGCATAAAAAACTTGTTTACCAATATCAATTCGAAATAATGGTGGCATCGCCACATAAATATGACCCGCTTTTACTAGTGGCATAAAGTGACGAATAAATAAGGCACAAAGCAAAGTGGCAATATGCAGACCATCGGAGTCCGCATCAGCAAGAATGCAAATTTTACCGTAGCGCAGTCCTTTCAAATCACTGGAACCAGGATCCACCCCGACTGCCACTGAAATATCATGCACTTCATTAGAGGCCAGGACCTGAGCAGAGTCCACTTCCCAGGTATTCAGAATCTTCCCTCTTAGAGGCATAATGGCCTGAAAATAACGATCCCGTGCTTGCTTGGCTGAACCTCCTGCAGAGTCTCCTTCCACCAAAAACAATTCCGTTTCATTGAAATCAGAGGAAGTGCAGTCAGCCAATTTACCAGGTAAAGCGGGGCCTTGAGTCACTTTTTTGCGAACAATCTTTTTGCCAGCCCGAATACGCTGGTTAGCTCGACTGATGACTTGTTCAGCCAAACGCTCACCGTCTTCAGTATGCTCATTCAGCCACAGACTAAAAGCATCTTTAGCCACCCCGGAAACAAAGGGAGCACATTCACGTGAGGAGAGACGTTCTTTGGTTTGACCTGAAAATAATGGGTCCTGCAGTTTAACCGAGAGAATATAACAACAACTATCCCACACATCATCAGGGGTTAGTTTTACCCCCCGGGGCAGCAAATTGCGAAATTCACAAAATTCCCGAATGGCTTCTGTCAGGCCTGTTCGAAAGCCATTCACATGAGTACCGCCTTGAGCCGTTGGAATTAAGTTGGCATAACTTTCCATAATAGGCGTGTTATCCTGCGCCTCACCCTCTTTATCTAACCATAATACAGCCCATTCTGCCTGCTCGTTACTGCCTTCCAAATGCCCCGTAAATGGAATGCCTGGAATACAATCTCTACCATCCACTTCATCCAATAAATAATCGGATAAGCCATTTTCATAATACCAACGTTCCGTTTCACCACTGTTTTCATCTTTAAAATTAATTTCCAGGCCTGGGCACAATACGGCTTTGGCCTTAAGGCCATGTTTTAATCGGCGTACTGAAAATTTAATGGTGTCAAAATATTGTTTATCTGGCCAAAACTGGACCGTGGTTCCAGTATTGCGTTTACCAACTTCACCAACCACTTCCAAATTCTGGGTTTTATCACCATCGGCAAAAGCCATATGAAACTCTTCACCTTTTCTACGAACCCAGATTTCCAACTTAACGGACAGTGCATTGACTACCGACACACCCACACCATGCAAACCACCTGAAAACTGATAATTATCATTGGAAAATTTTCCACCTGCATGTAAGCGTGTCAAAATCAGTTCAATACCTGGTATTTTTTCTTCTGGATGTAAATCAACGGGCATACCACGACCATCATCTTTAACCGATAAAGAACCATCCTTATATAAAACCACATCAATACGACGTGCAAAACCAGCCATTGCTTCATCAACGCTATTGTCTATGACCTCTTGAGCCAGATGATTAGGACGTTCAATCTGAGTATACATCCCAGGACGTCTTTTTACGGGGTCAAGACCATTTAAAACTTCAATATCCTGTGCATCGTAGGAACTTGTTGCCATTTATTATTATTACCTTCATTAACTTAAGTCATAAAAAGCGCCTATAAGCCACTGGCTTAAAAACACCTTTTCACGTATAATCTGCCGTCATTATTTCAGAAAAGTCTATGTCATATACTGCTTGATGGCAAATTTCTCTGTTATAAGACTATCCACTTTCAAACCCTTTTTAGCAAAACCCTCTTTTTTTAAAGCAAGAGTTACTAAAGTCTGAGTCTATGCATAGTTTAACATTATTATTATTACTGCCGATCATAGGGGCGGTAATCATTAGCATACTGCCAAGTCAGTCACCATTAATACGTAAAACTGCGATAACAATGGCAAGCGTGACACTGTTATACGCCATTAGTTTTATTTTTGCCTTTGATACAACCAGCAGTGCACTTCAATTTAGTAAAGTAGTACCCTGGAATACACGCATGGGTACCTCTTTTGCTTTAGGCATTGATGGTATTTCCTTTCCAATGGTTTTACTGGCGACTCTTTTGTGCTTTATTTCAATTCTTGCATCTAAAGGCATTACTGAACGTACTAAAGGCTACTATCTTCTAATGCTACTGCTTGAAAGTGCCATGTTGGGTGTTTTTATGGCTCAGGACTGGTCACTGTTTTATGTCTTCTGGGAGTTGACTCTCATCCCATTATTTTTCCTGATTGATCGCTGGGGTGGTAAGCGTCGCAGCATGGCTTCACTCAATTTTGTTCTTTATACTATGGGCGGCTCCGTTTTTATGCTGCTCAGTTTACTGGTTTTATTTGATGCAACACCTGGCCATTCATTTTCCATGGACGCCATGCTGGAAGGTGCACGAGCACTACCCGAACAAACGCAAGTTTTAATTTTTCTAGGATTTTTAGTGGGCTTTGGAGTCAAAATGCCCATTTTCCCTATACACGGCTGGCTACCATTAGCCCATGTTGAAGCCCCCAGCCCAGTCAGTATTTTACTTTCTGGCATTTTATTAAAAATGGGCGCCTATGGATTGATCCGTACTGCATTTATGTTGCCTGAAGCCGTCTTATCACTGCAAACCTTTCTCATGATTTTAGCCCTGTTCAGTTTAATTTATGGCGGTTTATTAGCCTGGCGACAGTCCGATTTAAAAGGTATGATTGCTTACTCTTCAATCAGTCATATGGGTGTCGTATTACTCGGCATTGCGGCATTGAACATTTCTGGTATTACAGGCGCACTGATGCAGATGGTTGCTCACGGTTTGGTGGCTGGTGCCTTATTTTTACTGATTGGTTTACTATATGAACGCACTCATACCCGCGAAATCACTGATTACAGTTCCCTGGCCAAAATAACACCTCGCTTTGCTGTTTTTACTTCACTGGCTTTTATTGCCGCGGTAGGCATGCCTGGTACAGCAGGCTTTATCGCTGAATTACATGTCATTATTGGTGCCTTTGAACAGTGGGGTTGGACTGTATTGCTCGTCAGCATTGGGGTGATGATCAGTGCCGCCTATGCAGCACGAACCATGGGTCGGTTATTTACCGGGCCCAGTCATGGCAATATGGATGATATCACAGACCTGCAACCTGTTGAGTTACTGGCTGCAAGTACTCTTGTCATCGGCTTTTTATACATCGGTTTCTTTCCTGGGTTTACTCTGGATTTAATGAGCGCCTCAGCCAATCATTTCAGTCAATTATTTGTGAACTTAAAATAAGGGAGTTTATGCAAAATGTCAGATTCTAGCCAAACTTCCAGCACCCAAGACATCATTCAATCCAGTCACCGTAAAACGGGTAATATGGATGAGATGCGTAAAGACATATTGCATCTACTGGAACATCTGGAACATGTTTTACCCGCACAAGCACCGATAAAAGACTTTGTACATCACAACACGCTACATGGTTACCAGCATTTATCATTTCCTGAAGCTCTGGCTCAGTCAAAAGCCACCACAGGGGCTAAAGGCTATTTAAGTGATGAGCAATTTCGCGAGTATTTTTCTCAGGGCAGAATTACCCTCAGTAACCTGGAAAGTATTCTCAAAGAACAAAGTGATTTAGAGCTGGATAAAGTTATCTATGCGCACAACGAACAAAGTATTTGCCACAAAGATATTATTCTCAGCACCTTACTCTATTCTTTAAAGCCCGTTACAAATTGTCAGTTAACCTGGCAAATTGAAGAGCTGGAAGCTTTAGAGCGTTGCCAAAGTGATTTAAACCTCGAACAATGCCAGGCTCTAATGGCACGCTCTGGTGCCAATTCTTCAAATGACTCTTTACAGAATGAGAAGCAAGCCATTACAGCGCTCTGGCAAGCCATTCTAAAATCCCTTTCTTTAGATCACTTATTATTGCACCCAGAGGACATGATTGACATGTCCCCCGATCGTGCAGAAGAAATGCTCAATAAACAGGTGAAAAAGGATAATACAAAAGAAGCTAGCCATTCTCAAATCCATAAGCACGTGCAAAAAGAATCACGAAAATTATTAGGACAACTTCTGGATCAAATTGGCCATAAAAACACTCTCAGTGGTTTTATCAAAGCCCTGACAGGCGTTGAGCTAATGGATGACATTCGTCCTGTGTTATTACGCTACTTGTCTTCCTACCTTGATCAAGGTATGGCCGCCTGGCACCACAAGGAATGTAGACAAGGTTTCTATGCTTTTTGGAAGCAAAGCTCTCATGAAGATTTAACCTGGATATTTGACGATCTGGATGATTGGACTGATAATCTGGAAGCCTTGCCCGATGATCCAATGGATACGATCATCCAGGAACTGCAACGTCAGGGTATCAGCCAAAACCGCTGGACGGCCTACTTAGAGCGTCTTTCCCTGGAACTGCCTGGCTGGTCTGGCATGTTTCTCTGGAGACACACAAAACCAGGTTACGATGGACAAAACAATCCTGTTGACATGCTGGATTACCTGGCAGTGCGCTTAGTATTAGAACGCATTTTTGCGCAGAAAGTTTGCAGCAAATACTGGCGTACTGAAGCCAGTTTAGACACACTCAGGTATTACTTTCGTCATCGCAGTTCTGACTTTCTGGTTCGTTATACTCTCTATAATGAACGCTTACCTGAATATCTGGCAACCCTTTCAAGTCATCAAATAGAACGCTCCAAAAGTGATTTTTCAAATGAAGATAACTGGCTGAAGCTGGCCAATATGATCTGGACCTGGCAACAAAGCCCTGTGGGCACAAAAACACCAGGTTATCGTGTCAGCCAGCATGCGTGGCCTTTGTTTCGTCTATTTCAATATATGGGCTACAGTGCTCAGGACATCAGTGCACTGGAACCATCACATATTGATGAAATTTTCACTGTGATCAATACGATGGATGAACAAACCAGTGGCTTTATCTGGTTGCAGGCATATGAACTCCATTACCATGAAATTTATTTTAATACACTGGTTGATAATGAGGGTCGAGGACGTTGGAAAGAACGAACTCAACTTCCTGATGCACAATTAGTTTTTTGCATGGATGATCGCGAGGAAGGTATCCGCCGCCATCTGGAAGAGCTCAATCCTAACATTGAAACTTTGGGTGCAGCAGCACACTTTGGTTTGCATATTAACTGGCGTGGCTTAGATGACAACGATGTCACTCCTCTATGCCCTGTTGTGGCAGTCCCTGCTTATGAATTTCAAGAATCTGCTCATAAAGGACAGGATACAAAACAGGTACAGCATAAACAAAAACGCAGTTTACGCTTGCAGGCAAAAGCACTCATCAATCAGGAAACACGCCGTAACTTGTTAAGCTCTGCTGTACTGATTGCACTGTCAGCACCTGCGGCATTACTGACTCTGATTGGCAAAGTCTTTATCCCACGACAAACTGGAGAACTGGCTGAATCATTACGAGACCGATTTGATTTAAAGATATCGACAAAAGTAAAAGTGAATTGTCATCATCCGAAAAGTGAGCCCAAGCCAGGGGATGAGCAAATTGGTTTTACGGATATTGAACAAGTCGATAGAATTGAAGGCTTTTTACGCAACATTGGCCTGGTGAATGGATTTTCCCCTTTTATTGTTATTGTCGGTCATGGCTCTATCAGTCAAAATAATCCTCATCTGGCCGCTTATGACTGTGGTGCTTGCAGTGGTCGTCATAGCGGCCCCAATGCCCGTACTTTTGCCACGATAGCCAATCGCCCTGAAACTCGTGCACGATTAAAAGAAAGAGGACTGGAGATATCGACAGACACCTGGTTTTTAGGAACAGAGCACAACACCTGTGATGAAAAATTCATCTGGTATGATACCGATCAAATTCCAGAACCATTACAAAATGCTTTTGAACAATTAAAAGCTGAAGTCTATACGGCCAGTCAATGGTCTGCTCATGAACGCTGCCGCCGTTTGGCTTCAGCGCCAAACCCTGAAAAGACCACAAAAGAAAATGCCCTTAAACATATTGTTGGCCGCTCCTATGACTTCAGCCAGGCTCGTCCCGAATTAGGACATGCCACTAATGCTATTTGTTTTATTGGCCGTCGCAGTGCTACTCAGGGTGCATTTTTTGATCGACGCATTTTTTTAATCTCCTATGATCCCAGCACCGATCCAGAAGGTAATCTTCTGGAAGGCCTGCTTCTGGCCAATGGCCCCGTGGGGGCAGGCATCAGTCTGGAGTATTACTTTTCTACTGTCGATAATGAACGCTATGGCAGTGGTTCAAAAATCACTCATAATGTGAATGGTTTGTTCGGTGTTATGGATGGCAGCAGCGGCGATTTAAGAACAGGCTTGCCAAGGCAAATGATTGAAATTCATGAAGCAATGCGTTTACAGATTGTGGTTGAGCATACAGTCGAAGTATTAACCAAGATATATACCGCTCAACCTGCTCTACAGGAATTGATTGGTAAAGGCTGGATATTACTCAGCCAGAAAGATCCTGACAGCAATAAAATCACTGTATTTAAGCCTGAGAAAGGCTTTGTTCCATGGGAAGGAAAACAGGAAAAAACACCTGAAGTAAAGAAGTCATCACAATGGTATGCAAGTCACAGCAAGGCATTAAGTCTGGCATTAATCAGCCAGCCTGAAGGTGAAGATGTGAGAGGGTGTCAGTCAGTTGAAGGAGCAAGTCAATGAGCGAAGCAAACTCAGTTTTAAATGCTTTCGTCTGGTTAATCCCCTTTTTACCCATGTTCGGCACTTTAGCAATTGGCCTTGGTTTTATCAGTGGAAAAAATCGAGGAGAGTCAGGTGAAAATCAAACGACGTTAATTGCTAATGGCACAGCCCTACTCTCTTTGCTCATTGTTTTAGCCGTTGATTTACATGCCCTGTTCATTGGTATCCCTGGACATATCGAAGTAGCACAATGGTTTAGAAGTGGTGACTACCAAGTCACTTTAAGCTTTAACCTGGATGCCTTTGCACTGGTCATGATGACTCTGGTGGCCGTCATTTCTGTTTTGATGATCCGCTTTTCTGTCAATTATATGCATCGTGAAGCAGGTTATCAGCGATTTTTTATGATTATGAACCTGTTTATGGGGGCCATGCTGCTCATTGTCGTATCAGGTAATGTCATTTTAACCTTCACTGGCTGGGAACTCGCTGGTGTCAGCTCTTATTTATTAATTGCTTACGTCTATGACCGCCCAATTGCCGTAAAAAATGCAACACGAGTTTTTATAACGAACCGCATTGGCGATGCAGGTTTTATTATTGCAATCTTCTTGTCATTTCATTTGCTTAAGACTTTAGAGTGGACAGAAATTCTGGCCAGTTCAAATTCTTTAACGCCTTTAGGCAACAACATTCTGGCAGCCAGCTTTATGTTAGCGGCGATTGCCAAATCAGCTCAAGTGCCTTTTGCACCCTGGATTTCACGAGCATTAGAAGGCCCGACGCCATCCAGTGCAATATTTTACGGTTCGCTCATGGTTCATGCAGGTGTTTATCTGATCATTCGCCTGCAACCTGTACTCGAAAATTCTCCCATTATTATGAGCATACTCACTTTTATTGGTCTACTCACCGTTTTATATGGCTTTTTTAGTAACCTTGTACAAACTGATGTAAAAAGTAATTTAATTTTTTCCACCACCTCGCAAGTCGGACTGATGTTTTTCAGTTGTGGGATGGGATGGTTTGAACTGGCCAGCTGGCACCTTGTACTGCATGCTATTTGGCGTGCTTATCAATTTCTACATGCACCCGCCATTATGCATCTTATGGATCGCAAAACACGCCCTGTTCATCCCCTATTAAAGAAACAAGGCTGGCTATATACTGCCAGCTTACAACGTTTCTGGCTTGATCCATTTGCAGACTGGCTATTAGTTAAGCCCCTTAAAAGCATAGCCCATGATACAGAACGTTTTGATGAGAAAGTAATCAACCGTTTGGTCGGCCTACCAGAACAAACCAGTGCAATTACGTCAATTGCTGACTGGGAAATGCAAGGTTCCAGGTCTCATAAAGTGGCTGAAAAAGAAGAAGTTTCCCGAGGTCATGGCCTCGCAGGAAAGCTATTGGAAAATCTTGCCGACATGCTTTTCTGGTTTGAAGAACATCTGGTGCTGAAAAGTGGTGGTGATGGACTTCTTAAGCTGCTTAATATTATCGGTCACTATTTACTTCAAATTGAAGAGTTACTCAGTCAGCCCCGTTATTTGATGTTACTCATTCTGGCAACATTTGTAGTCATTATTTAAGGAGAGCTAAATGACAATTACTGAAATTCATTGGGCTTCTCAATCAGCCTACCCAATATTAAGCTTCTTACAAATTGCACCACTCGTGGGAGCCTTTTTTTTATATGGATTCCGCAATTCCAAACATTTATTCAATTTAGGCATCGTCCTGACCTTCATTGAAATGATCTTTGTGGTGGATTTATACCAAAGCTTTGACCAAACAAATTCAGCCATGCAGTTTGCTGAGCAATTAACCATTCTGGCCCCGCTGTCTTATCATGCAGCTGTCGATGGTATGAGCGTTCTGTTTATATTGTTAACAGGTTTATTAAGTATCATGGTCATGGCCTATGGCTCAATTGTGCCGATCGAAAGACCCAAACATGTACCATTTACCATCTTAATCATTGAAGCCACTCTAATGAGTTTGTTTACCACAATGGATTTAATGTGGTTTACCTTAATGTCTTTTGTTGAACTGTCTCTTATTGGTTACATGCTGCATCGCTGGGCAACCTCACCTGAACGAGATCTTGCTCTATCCCGCTATTTGCAGTTTATGCTCACAGGCATCCTTCTTTTGGCCCTTGGTATTTCAATGCTGGGTTGGAATTATACTCATGAAACAGGCAATGCCTGGACATTTGATCTCATGCTGCTCAAAGATGTTGCTGTCAATGAAGACATTCGTTCTATTATCTTTTTTCTAATATTTTATGGCCTGGCCGTTCGTATTCCATTATTTCCCCTACATGGTTGGCTGCCTCTGGCAGCAGAACATGGCACCGTTGCAATGGCACCCGTTTTTTTATTAGGCCTTAAAGTCGGCATTTATGCCATGATTCGTTTTGTTTTACCTTTGTTGCCTGATGCGGTTATTCAATGGCATGAATATGTAGTAACCTTTGCCGTAGCAGGTGTATTCTACGCAGCAATCATGGCCATGATGCAGGTGAACCTACGACGTTTACTGTCATTTGCAGTCGTCAGCCATACCAGCGTCCTTATTATCGGTTTGTTCAGCTTAAATCAAATTGCATTTGAAGGTGCTATATTATTATCAATCAATTTTGGACTGGCCACTTCAGGCTTATTATTTATGGCGGGTTTTGTCTTTTGGCGTACTGATACCATGCTATTGAAAAAACTGGGGGGCTTATTTGATTACATTCCTTTTATTGGTATTGCCTTTTTGATTTCAGGCTTAAGCATTGTTGGTATGCCAGGGACTCCAGGTTTTGATGCTGCCCACTTAATATTGGAAGCATCCATTCATCGCTTTGGCGCATTAGTTACGATCGCGGCGGCATTGGGTAATGTTGTGGCAGCAGGCTTTCTGCTTTGGGCTTTCCAACGTGCATTTTTATCACCCAAAATTGGGACATGGCATCAAAGAGCCATCAAGCCAGCCTCTCGTTCTGAAGAGATTCTGGCTGCAATGATTATTCTAATTCTAGTTACCACTGGATTTTATACTGAACCATGGCTCGGCTTAATTGAAAATTCGATGCACGGCCTGGGTGAGCTTTACAGCCACCTTCACTAAGCCAGAATAAGAAATGACGACAAGAGCAACATTTTACAAAAATGAATTATTTAAACAATGAACGATTAAGGATGTCCTGATGACTTCAGAGACGGTAACCACACATATAGATTCAACCATAGACTTTCCGATTCTAAGCCTGTTGATATTGATACTACCCATTGCATCAATGCTAATCATGTTGACATCCGATCAACTAAAGGCCCGCTGGATTGCATTAATTGCATCAACAAGTAGTTTAATTATATCTCTATGGGTTGTTTTTAAGTTTGACCAAAACAATGCTGAATTTCAGTTCATTGAACGACTTCCCTGGATACCCAGTCTGAATATCGATTATATTGTTGGTATTGATGGTATTTCTGTTCTCTTTTTACCACTCACCAGCCTATTGTTCATTGGCATTATTCTATCCTCCTGGAACAGTATTCGAAGCATGCCACGTTTGTATTTCATATTGCTACTCCTATTAGAGACAGCCACTTTAGGGATCTTTATTTCTCTCAATACAATACTTTTTTTCATGTTTTGGGAACTGACCCTCATCCCCATTTATTTTCTCATCATTTACTGGGGCATTGGGCCAAACCGTCGCTATGCCGCCGTAAAATATACAATGGTTATGATGGCAGGTGGTATACCTTTGCTCTTTGGTTTTATTATAGCCGCCTTTAATCATGCCACTCTTGCTCATGCGGGAAATCCATCTGGTGAACTTGTTTTTGATTATATAACCTTATTAAATAACCCTCTTCCCGCAGAATTACAAACTGTTATTTTCTTTTTGTTGCTTCTGGGCTTTGCTTTTAAAGCCCCTATTTTTCCTCTGCATACCTGGTTACCAGCCATCGCAATGGAGGGCCCTGCAAGTATTGCCGCCATAATGACTGGACTCAAGCTGGGTGCCTATGGCCTGATTCGTTTTACTGTCCCTCTCGCACCAGATGCCGCTCAAAATTTTCATTGGTTATTAGCAGGTCTTGGCATTACAGGGCTGCTCTATGGTGCGGTAATGGCCGTCAGCCAAACAAACTTGCGTAAAATGCTGGCATTTTCCAGTGTCAGTCATGTCGGCCTGGTAATTTTAGGCATCGCTTCATTTTCAATACAAGGCTTACAAGGTGCTTTGTTTCAGTTATTTAATTTCACCATAGTCGCAGGTGGAATTTTTATTTTAATTGGTTTTCTGCATCACCGAACGGGTTCAACCGAAGTCGTCAGTTTGGGGGGTGTTGCTAAAACAATGCCTCTACTGGCCAGTTTTTTCTTTATCTTTGGTCTTGCAGGGATGGGAGTTCCAGGAACTAATGGCTTTATTGCAGAAAATTTGATTCTAGTCAGTGTACTGGAAAGTCATACTGGTGCAGGCATTGCTGCTTTAGTTGGGATTGTTTTAGCCGCGGCCTATTTTTTGACAATATACCAACGTGCCTTTTTAGGCCCCGTTAAAAATGATGTGATATCAACTGCCATGGATTTGCGTACACGAGAATTATTACTGACACTCGGTTTTTGTATACTGATTATAATTTTCGGAATATTCCCCGATATTATTTTAGATATTACCAGAAGTGCTAGCAATGGCTGGATTGAAGCACTGAAAAGATAATGATGAATTTTAAATTATCTTTCCTACTCCAGTTCTTCAACCAGTCTAAATCCCAAGTCTTTTCCCTTGTAGGTGGGGAAGTTATTATAGCGGACATAGGAGCGAAGGGTTTCTCTAAATGAGTTCCAGCCTCCGCCTCGCACAGCAATTGTTTTTCCATCCAAATCATTTGTGTTTATACAGGTTTTTTCTAAGCCTTTATAACGTTTTGTGTAAACAGAGCAAGTCCATTCCCAGACATTCCCAAATAAATCATGCAGGCCGTATTTATTTGAATCAAAACTACCCACTTCAACTGTTTTAGCACTTTCCCAGAAGTATCGACAGCCATCACAATTAGCATCGCCCAAGCCTATCAAGTCATTAAAGCCCAGTTGGCTTTTAAAACCCGTGCGCGTTACGTACTCCCATTCAACTTCAGTTGGCAGGCGAAAGTTTCGCCGTGTTTTTTTACTCAGCCATTTAGCATAATCTTTGGCATTTTGTAGAGACACATTGATAACGGGTCGATTTCCACGTCCCCATCCCTCATCATCTGGCTTTTTCCTTTTTGTGGCTCTAGCAAACGCATCATATTGAGAAAATGTTATTTCATATTTACCAATGGCAAAGTGTTTTTTCATTTTTATTCTATGAGGCGGTTTTTGATCAGGCGAACCATGATTACTCCCCATGATAAAAGAACCTAAAGGGATTTTAACCATTTCTGGAGTATTGTGTTGCTTGGTTGATTTTGTTGTCTTATTTTCTTTTTTGGATTTGTCTTTTCTAACAGGGTCAGTTTTTTTAAGATTGAGTTTGGCTAATTTCTTTTTTGAGCGCATTAATAGTCGGTTAGCTTCACTATAATATTTACTTTTTTTCCCCACTGTTTCAGTAAAAGCACTTAGGTTATCCCCTGATTTCTCATATTTACCATTAAAATAAAGCGTTTTACCATAAAAGAAATAAAAATCTTTATGTAATGGCACTTTCATTTTCAACACTTGCCGAAAAGCCTTTTCGGCCTGAGGATAGTTTTCCTGGTTATATGCATTGGATGCTTTTTTTAAATAGTAGTTAGCATCTTTGCTGTTTTCTTTCGCTTCAGCCTCATGAAATAAAGACAAGGATAAGAATATAGGCAATAGGAGAAAACTGTTCAATAAAATACATTTTATTATTTTTATCATAATTTATTTAAAAAAAATGTGCCTGAAAGTCATTTATCTAATACAAAAAACCATCCCAAATCATGCATGGATTAAGATATTCATACGTTTAATTCTAGGCACTTATTCTGGAAAGTTAAAGGTGGGGAGTGAACATTTTTTCAATAGAGTTTTCACGAGAATTTTTTACAGCCGATCGGTTTTCCATCGATTTAGAAAAAGAATGATAAGATTTAATGGATTTAATTAAATAAGCATTAATGGGTTCTTTTATACCCTTTAATTTTAGAGGTGGAGTGGGTATCACAGTCACTCTATTTTGGATCATCTTATAGGTAGCGTGGCTAATCAAAATACCATCATGTTTTGCTAAATGTTCCAACCGCGCAGCAATATTCACATTTTCGCCAATTAGAGTAAAATCTCTTCTTGAGTGTCTACTACCAATATCTCCTGAAATCACATGACCTGAGTGGATACCAATGCGCATATGAATATCAAGACCTGTTTTTCGACGTAGCTCAGGCAAGGCTTTAAGCATTGCAGCAGCGGCACACACTGATCGAAATGCACCTTCTTCTTGCAAATCAAAGGAAGCAAAAATACCATCTCCAATGAACTTATCGATCGTGGCATCAAAATGCATGAGCTCTTCAACCATGCGATCAAAATAACTGTTTAAAAAATCAACCACTTTTCTTGAAGAAAGTTGGCCTGACATGTGAGTAAACTGCACAATATCAGAAAAGAGCAAAGTCCTGAATTTATCTTCAGCAATAGGTGCAGTATTTTTATTACTTGAAGAAATATGGGAAATTGTTGAGTCAGGCAAATAGTGACTCATCGCATTTTGATGTTGTTTTAAACGAGTTTCAGCCAAAACCCGCTCCACTTCAGCAATCAACCTATCAGGTGAAAAAGGTTTAGTAATAAATGCCTGGATCCCAATCGATCGGATTTTTACCTGATCCGCTTTAGAATCTTTACTGGTTTCAATAATAATGGGTAGATTATCAAATTTATTTGACTGGCGTATACGACTACAAAGCTCCAGGCCATCAACATAGGGCATATCATAATCAGTGATCAATAAATCATATGATTGAGAATTGAGTTTTTCCCAGGCTGACAAGCCATCTTCAGCAATATCAACTTGAAAACCCTGTATTTTTAGAGAATTTTTAATCTGATACAACATAGTGGCAGAGTCTTCTGCAACCAATATTTTTTCAGGACGCCCTTGTGCATTTTGCGCATTGAGCAAACGCTCAATGCGAGATAGAAGTTCAGGAACAACCACTTTGCGAGTGGCTGAATGATCCGATTTAATAATATAATCATCAGCACCCGCACTAAAACCACTCAATATAGCTTTATCCGTCTGTTGTGAAGACAATAATAGGACTGGAGTAGATAGTTTTTCCTGTTGCCTGATAATACGGCAAAGTGTAATACCATCAAGTACTGGCATTTCAACATCACTGATAATAATATCAACTGCTTGCTGACGGATAATTTTTAGTGCATGCTCACCATTATCAGCCTCAATAACCTCGTACCCGTCCTGCTCCAAAAAAGGTTTAATCAGCCTTCGACAAGTTTTACTATCATCAACAAGCAATAGCTTAGTTTTTTGCTCAAATAAAGGGGTAATCGCCTGGCTTAAATCCTGGCGCGAAAAAGGCAGTTGAAGAAATTTATTGGCACGATGATCAATCGCATTCTCTCGATTCAAGTTATTGGAAGAAATAAAAATCAGACGTGCCTGGCTTAAAGAAGGGTGAGAACGAATTCGATCACACACCGAAAGGCCGTCCATATTAGACAACATTGCACGAATAAAAATTAATTCTGGGCGGCAATCAAGAATTTTCTGAAAATAATCAGCTTCACTTGAGTGTATGGCCTTGATTTTAAAGCGTTCCCCATCTAATAAAGAAGAGATCAAGCCATCAATTGTTGATGAATCCGTTAATAAAACGGCATTTATTGTGTGATTATCCATGAGAAACTCATGCTACCCTCAACCTCAATATAGTAATACAAAATGATTAGAAAATATCTCAAACCACTAATACTATAGGGAGAATTTATAAAATTGTCCTTTTCCATCACTGTATCGTCCATTGCAACAGCTTTATTATAGGACGTCTTTAGTAAAAGAAATTATTATTATAACTTTTTAATATCATTCGTTATTTTTTAGATAATACATCTTTAACAATATAGATAATATTAGAGTTAATTTCAATAACTTTCTTAATAATGTAAGCTAATTCTATGGTTTCTCTAATAAATGTGATAAATACATCAGCTTTTTGGGTTCTATTTATTTATGATAAAACTAAATACTTCATTAATTATATGCATATTGAAGAAAAATAATGGCTGTCAATAGTAAAAAAATCCAAGTCGATGCACTTGTTCAGGGTATGTATGTCTCAAAGCTTGATCGCCCCTGGATTGAGACCTCTTATCCGATTGAAGGCTTTTATCTACAACACTCTGAAGATATTAAGAAAATCTCACAAACTTGCCGCTTTGTTTATATCGATGTTGATTTAACAAAATTACATATTGATATAAACCAATTGGACACCTCTGTTTCTAGTGACACCTCCAGTCTATCAATACACCCCATATCTCTTAAGCAAGGAAACACACCAGTTCAGCAAGAAGACAGTCTAAAAACAGAAAAAACGGTTCTGAAGCATGAGCTAAAACCTAAAAAATCCTTATACATAGAACGGGTCCCTTTTGAAAAAGAGTTTAAGACTGCGAACAAACTTTATGAAACCATTAGCCAAACAGCAACAGATGTTTTGAGCAAGGTGGAATCAGGAAATTATTTTGATATAAAAAAAGTAAACCTAACAGCCGCAACAATGGTGGATAGCATCATTCGTAACCCCGATGCTTTTTTATGGCTTTCTCGTCTTAAGGAAAAAGATACTCACTCCCATAATCGCTCCATTCGTGCCTCCATCTGGGCAATTGCTTTTGGGCGTTACCTCTCACTTCCCAAAAAAGAGTTAACAGAACTGTCTATTGCCGTTTTACTGGCCAATATTGGTAAGGCTCGTCTTCCTAGAGAATTATTGGCAAAATCAGATGAATTGGGAGGTGCAGAATTATCAGTCTACCAAAAGCATGTGGGCATATCAGTTAAACTACTCAAACTGATGGGAATGTTTTCTGAAAATACCATTGCAACAATTGCTTCACACTGTGAACGATATAATGGTTCAGGTTATCCTAGAAAATTAAGTCAGGACAACATTATTTTTACTGCACAAATTGCAGGACTGGTTTATTATTATGAAAAAATAACGAACCAGCGAAATAGCCGTGACTCTTTAGATGCGACAAGGGCAATGGAGCATCTATATAAGCTTAGAAACATTGAATTTCAGAAAGAACTCATTGAAGAATTTATTCAATCCATTGGCATCTATCCTGCAGGCTCTCTAATTGAATTAAACTCAAAAGAAATTGCCGTTATTGTTGAACAGAACGAGCACCATAGACTATTACCAAAAGTCATGATCCTTAGAGACAATGAGAAAAAGCCTGTGAAACTCTTTAAGATTATAGATCTTGCAACATTTGAACGACAGGATGGAGCCTGCCCTAAAATAATCAATAGCATTCCTCTCGGATCTTATGATATCAATTCGAGTGAAATTATTAATAGCATACAAAAAGCAGATAAGAACTGGGTTATGAAAAAATTATTTTCATAACTTGCCAAAAAAACGCCTGATTTAATCTGTAGAGAAAAGGCATGCCTTTTCTCTACAACTCAAAAACAAAAAGCCCGTAACAGTTTCCTGATACGGGCTTTTTGTTAAAGCTTTAAGGGCTAAGAATTACTTAGCAACTGGAGCAGCAGGTGCTACTGGAGCTTGAGCAGCCCATTGCTTCATTCTTGCTTCATAAGCTTTACGAGCAGCTTCCATTTGTGCTTGCTGTTGAGCTTGCATCGCTTGCATACGCTTCTGGTGAGCTTCCATCTGCGCTTTTTGTTGTGCAGTTGGTGCTGGAGCAGCCATAGGTGCTTGCATCATAGGCGCCTGCATCATAGGTGCTGGACGGCCATAACCACCATTGTCAGAGTATTGGTTATAACCATTAAAACGGTTATTCATGTTGTTGTAACCATTGTAGCTGCTGTTACCATTTCCATAAGCTGAACCACGAGTGTTGCCTTTACCACGACCACGACCACGTGCTTTGATAGTGATTTCAACATCACCGTCCATGTCTGCATCGCCAGAACCGTCGCCCCAGCCATTACCATAGCCATTGCCATAAGCATTGTTGTTCATGTTGTTATAGCCATTGCCATTCCAGTTTGTGTTGCTATTTCCATCACCCATTGGACTCCAAGAAGAAGCAGAAACAGCCATAGAAGCAGTAGTAGCAGCGATTGCTACAGCAATTAATAATTTTTTCATTTTATACTCTCCAAAATTTTATGTAATATTGTTTGATATGTGTTATTTACAAGTGTGTTAAGTGTTATCAAATGATAACAAAATTTTGATACTGTAAAATAATATCTGTGAATTGATTAAAGCACTCTTTTCTTTTCAGCTAAGAAGAGTTTTTATTGCTTCTCAATTTCTGTATATGTGATAATTATATAGAGATAGGAAAATATTAGCAAGCATTTATATAAGTTTTTTCTAATATAGCTTGAATGAGCCTGATCTCTGCCATGCTAAAGGTATTGATCAATACTGGAGCAGCCTGTTTAAAGGCCTCAGACTTTAAAAGTCAATATGAATTCATCGGAACAATTTACAAAAGATAAGCACTATCGAGTGTTGTTTTTCTTAAAAAGTAAGTCATAGTCTACGCCAATTATATTCAAATCATCCAGACTAATATCCTCAACTTCAATTGTATCGCTGGTATCGGGTAAAGTTAAATCATTGCAGCCTTCTAAATTTAAAATATAGCAATCCACAATAAAACTATAAAAATTCGGCTGCTCAAGCTGAATTACGTCAAATAAATGCCTCACATCTAAAGAAATTTGATCTCTGTTTTTTTCTGTATGGATAACAAAGGCACGCTTCTGAAATAAAAATCCATAATCGAGCAATACCTCCATAATGCAGTGCCAGATTTGCGCACATTCATCTTGAGATTTATGTGCATAATCTAAATTGACAAATAAACCAAACTCATTAGTCACGTTATCTCCCTTATCATATGTATCACATCATAGCTATGCGCTATGAAAAATAGATAAAATTACCCCAAAAATCTCATTATGCAGTCATATACTATCATGCTCTATAGATACTAGTGTAGTATAAATCTAAAAAAGATCTGCTAAGCACATCAATTTATTAGAACTTTTCTTCATAAAATCATGGTTAAGCAAAGTTGATATGATTAAAAAAACAGAATTTTAAGCAAAAAAAAGCCTTGCAAATTAATACAAGGCTTTTTTAAAAATAATGGTGGGCCGTCGGGGATTCGAACCCCGGACAAATGGATTAAAAGTCCACTGCTCTACCAACTGAGCTAACGGCCCTTCAGCTTGAAGCTGAGAAAAGTAGATTACAATTATACTCATTGATTAATCTTCTCTAAAGAAGTTGAATCAATACTTAATTGCCGTCTCTTTAAGATGCGCACATTCTACCGTTTTTATTAATTATGGCAAGCTTTTTTGCACTTTTTTTTCATCTTTTTACAGTTGCTTTAATAAGCGCTTCGCCTGCCCTGCTTCAGTGGTATCAGGATAAGTTAATAAGAGGTGATTTAATGTTTGTTTCGCACTCTCTTTATTACCTAATTCATAAAAGCTATAGGCTTTTTTTAACTCAGCTTCTGCCTTTTTAGGACTCAATGGATAAACATCCAGCAACAATTGATAATCCGTGATTGATTGCTCGTAATTTTGTTGCGCATAACTGGACTCTGCCACCCAATATTGAGCAATATGCGCATAACGACCACCAGGGTATTGATGAATGAATGCAACAAAGGAATTTCTGGCTTTACTGTATCGACGCGCTCTTAACTCATCATAAGCCTTTTGGTAAGACTTTTGCTCTGCCACACGCTGCTTTTCAGACATTGCTATCTTTTTGTATACAGCAGGCTTTTCAACTACCATTCCTACAGTCTGCTGTTTCCCTGACGGATCAACAATAACCTCTTCTCTTTGAGTCACTCCATATTTTGATGGTTCAACAGTGGATTTATCTAAAACGACAGGCAATTCTTTTTGCTTGGGAGTCAATGACTTTTGTACAGTCCCTGGCGCTGCTTTTGAGGTCGACATTGTTGACAATTTAGTCTCATCTTCTCCCTGAGTACCACCTTCCATCTGACTTAAGCGACGATTTAAATCAGTATACAACTCTCGTTGCTGTTGCTTAAGAAGATGAACTTCATTACTTTGTTCCTCCAGCAAGCCTCGTAGTTGCTGATTTTCTTCCTGGAGTTGTTTCATACGATACAGTAACTCAAGTTGTTTCTGAGAGCTCATTAAGCGTTCCAGTCGATCCATCCGCACATCTAAGGGGCGTTTTTTATAATCGTCTGATTCAGCATGTACTGGTATCAAGCCACTCGTTAACATCAAAAATAATAAAATGACGACCAGGTGTTTTATTGAAAAAAGAAAAGCCGATCGGCTTGTTATAAAAATGCTCATAAAAAATACCCGATGAAAGTGTTCAATAGAAATAGCAAACTATGGAAGGAAAAAATTTGGTTTCAGTCCCATGCAATATGGGACTTAACCTGACTGAGAACTAGTAAAGAATCTCAACTCGACGGTTTAATTGCCATGCCGATTCACTGTGATCCAAAGCAACAGGGTTTTCTTCTCCAAAGCTTCTCACCTCAATTTGCTGGCTCTGAACACCCGACGCCGTTAAAAAGTCTGCCACTGCCTTAGCTCGACGCTCGCCCAGAGATAAATTGTATTCACGCGTACCACGCTCATCCGTATGCCCTTCAATAATGAAGGTTTTAGTTGGATTAAGTGATAAATATTCTGCATGTGCATTTAAAGCCAATTGGCCTTCAGAGTTGATGGTTATGCTGTCGTATTCAAAATATATCGTACGAACTGAGAGTGGGCTATTCGGATCAGATAATGGGTCATCACCATATGACTGGCCGTTAATAGCAGTACCATCATTCATGCCTGATTCATTATAGCCCCCTGTTTGACCTTCATAGGAGCCATCACCTGATGCATTTGCGTCACCTCCAGTTCGGTCTTCCACAGAAGCATTATTCGTACCCTCAGCAGTATCAGTATTTGTGGTCGAACAGGCTGTCAAAAAAACAAACGGCACGACCATTAAAAGAATGGATAACTTATCTTTTAAGAAAGAGTTTAAAAAAGTGTTGATGTGTGTATTCATAATATTTAATTCCTGTTTTTATCGACTACGATAGGGGGACCAGGCAGGTTCTCTCACATCACCACTTAAAACTCGTAAACGCTGTGGTGAGTGACTGCCATCAACTGCAATTGCTTCAAGTATACCTCGACCACGCAGTTCAGTTGCATACAAAATCATTTTTCCATTGGGAGAAAATGAGGGTGATTCATCCAGTTTAGAATGAGTGATAACCTGTAAATATCGAGTCGCTAATTCCAGCGTCGCAACTCGAAAGCTTCCCTTATCACGGGTAATAAAGACCAGTGATTTTCCATCAGGAGAAAAACTAGCACCCGCATTGTAACTGCCTTCATAAGTTAAACGTTTTGGCGCACCAGCACGGCCCTTTTGATTAATAGCCACTTGATAAATTTGTGGTTTACCCGCCCGATCGGAAGTAAAGATTAACGATCGTCCATCAGGAGACCAGGCTGGCTCTGTGTCAATACCATAATGATTCGTGATACGTTGTAACACTCCACTGGCAGTATACATCACGTAAATTTCAGAGTTACCATCTTTTGAGAGTGTCATTGCAAGACGTTTACCATCATGAGACCAAACGGGTGCACTATTAATCCCTTTGAATTGTGCTATGGTTTTACGTTTTCCTGATTTGAGTTCCTGCATATAGACCACAGAACGATTTTTTTCAAAGGAAACATAGGCCAGCCGCTTACCATTGGGAGACCAGCTGGGAGACATAATAGGCTTCCTGGATTTCAGAATGATTTGCTCTGCATAACCATCTGAATCCGCAACAGCCAAAGTATAAACTCGCTTCTTTACATTGACGTCATTATTAACCACGACATAGGCAATCAACGTATCAAATGCTCCTCGACTATGAGTCAACTCCTGAAAGATCTTATCACTGATTTGATGAGCCACTCGGCGAAGATTTTTAGCCTCAACATTGTATTGGTATTCCAGGCTATTTTTGCCTGTAAAAATGTCCAGCATTTTAAATTTTACTTCATATCGTCCCTGGCCTATCGCAGTCACCTGACCAATAACCAGATTTTCAGCTTCTGTATTTTTCCAACGAGGAAAATTAATTGCACCATCTATTTTAGGGCGTTCTGGCAATTGATTAAAACTCAGTGGCGAGAAAACCCCGCTGCGAGTCAAATCCGAGCTAATGACACTGGCAATATCAACAGGCGCCTTACCCGTTTGAGACCATGAAAATGGTACAATAGCAATCGGTGTTGCACTTTGAAAGCCGCCCGTAATATCAACTTCAAGTAAAGCAACTGCCTGGTGCGTAAAAAAGGCAAAGTAAGAAAATAGTATAAAAAAGAGTGATGACCGTACATTTAATTTCATTGGTTAACGTCCTGGCTCAAATCGTAATCTCATAACTTCAAACTGTTTAAAAATAACACTATCTGTAGGGACAGGCAATGGCGAAGCTCTTCTAACCGCAGTTTCAACTGATCGGTCAAATGAGAGGTTGCCACTGGTTTCCACCACTTTAACTGATACGACATTACCACTGGGTAACAAGACAATATCAATTTTACATTTTAGATTATTGGGTGCATCTAAAGGTTGTCGCCAACTTCGTTCAATTTTTTGTGCAATCATAGCAACATGACGATTGATAATTCCTTTGCTGAGACGCTTTCGCTCTGCATTAGCTCTTTCTTGCTGGCGCTTCTCTTCTGCTAAACGTTTTTTCTCTTCTTCGGCTTTGCGTTTTCGTTCTGCTTCCTGACGTTTTTGCTCTTCTTTTCGTCGTTTTTCTTCTTCTACTTTCTTACGTGCTTCTTCAGCTTTTTTCAATTTTTTTTGTTTAAGTTCTTCTTTACGACTGGCTTCTTCTTTTTTTCGTTTATCATCATCCGCTTTTTTCTTTGCTAGCTTACGCGCTTTTTCCTGTTCTGCTTTTTTCTTCGCGGCTTTTTTCTTTTTGGCAGCAGCGGCTTTCTTACGTTTTAATTGCTCCGCTTTTTTCTGTTTCTTTTTTTCTTCAACTTCTTTGAGTCTGCGTTCTTCTCTGGCCTGACGTTTTTTTTCAAGATTTTTTCTGGCTTGTTTTTTTTCTTCTATTTTTTTTATTTCAGCGTCATAACTGTTTGCATCCACAGAAGTCACCTGTATGACATCACCCTGCTCCATCACAATTTTCTTTGGCTTATCCATCTGCCAATTGAGCAATAGAGCACCGAAAAAAATAGCATGAAAGATGAGCGCAACACTGAACGCTTTGCTATTGTCTTTTATCCAGTCAAGCATACTGATTATTGCTCTTTATATAAGAGGTATAGGTTGCCATTAAAGTGTCTGATTTTCTTCTATGGTTTTTGTCATCAGTCCGACATTCGGAATACCTGCTTTACTTAATAAAGCCAAGACATCCATAATGAATAAATATCGGGCATCCTTATCGCCCGCAACCAGCACAGAAAGTTTTGGTTTATCTGATAATGTATTTTTTATTTGCTCAACCAAATCATCTCGATTCACAGGTTTTTCTTTACCCGTTCCGATGGTCAGATGGTATTGTCCCTGAACATCCACTTTGACAATCACTGTCTCAGCTGGCTTTGGATCTAGAGATTCTGTCTCATTAGCCTGAGGCAATTCAACCTTAACCCCCTGAGTTAGCAGTGGAGTAGAGATCATAAAAATAACCAGTAGTACCATCATGACATCAATGTAAGGCACGACATTAATATCAGCCATAGGCTTACGGCGTTTTCTCGCCATTATGTGTGCACCTGACGATTTAACAGATTTGAAAATTCTTCCATAAAACCATCATAGCGGGCTTCCAGACGTTCGACACTATAAGAAAAGCGGTTATAGGCAATCACCGCAGGTATTGCTGCAAAGAGTCCCATTGCCGTTGCAATCAAAGCTTCTGCAATACCTGGAGCCACCATCGCCATGGTGGCCTGCTCAACTTGCCCCAAAGCTCGAAATGAGTTCATAATTCCCCATACGGTACCAAATAAGCCCACATAAGGACTGGTTGAGCCAACTGTTGCTAAAAAAGGAAGGCCTGATTCAACTCTATCCACCTCACGATTAAGCGTCACCCGCATGGCACGCTGGGCACCTTCAAGTACGGCGTCCGCTTCAATTCCAGGCTGTTTATGCAATTTGGCATATTCACGAAACCCTGCCTCAAAAATACTGGCCATGCCCTCAGCATCTTTGCGCTGTGCCAAAGCTTTGTATAAATCAACCAGATCAGCACCTGACCAAAAGCGCCGCTCAAACAGGTTGGCTTCATCTTTGGCTTTTTTCAACACACGCCATTTCTGAAAAATCATTGTCCAGGCAATTATGGAAATCAGCAGAAGGCTGATCAATACCAGCTGAACCATAAAGCTGGCTCCGCCGACGAGAGAAAGAATTGACATATCTGTGTGCATTAATACGATTCCATTGACTGCAGTGAAAATAAAATTTCAGGTGGAGTTGCTTTTACTCCACGTTATCCTGGTGTTTAATTGGCAAACTGTTCATAAACAGGTTTTGGCAATGGTACGGGTTTGTTTTGTTTAATCCCCAAACTGACCACTTTAACCATTCCTTTCGTTAGTACCTGCTCATTGCCTTCATTATCACTTCTGACAATCAACTGCTCAAACACAATACTCGCTCTACTCAATTTTTGAACACTTGTTTTGACCAATAATGCTTCATTAAATAAAGCAGGCTTTAAGTAATCAATTGATAAAGAGTGAACCACAAATAAGATACCATACTCATTAGCAATATCGTCTTGTTCCAATTGCATCGATCTGAGCCATTCGGTTCTGGCTCGTTCCATAAAATTCAGATAATTGGAATGGTACACCACTCCACCACTGTCAGTGTCTTCATAGTAGACTCTCACAGGCCAGATAAATTCACTCATTGGCTTATTTTCTTTTTTATCATTAACTATTCAGCTTTATTTTTG
>JADGEK010000022.1:45448-53471 GCA_016744395.1 Gammaproteobacteria bacterium
TCACTTCTGCATAGTCTCGAACACGCCTTAAGAGCCTATTGGCAATTCGAGGTGTCCCCCGTGAACGCCTGGCAATTTCACTGGCACCATGTGGTTCAATCTCTATGCCCATAATATTAGCTGAGCGACTGACAATATGGGTCAAATCAGCATCAGAATAAAATTCCAATCGCTGTACGATACCAAAGCGATCACGCAGTGGAGAAGTTAATAAACCCGCTCGTGTCGTTGCACCGATTAATGTAAATGAGGGTAAGTCTAACTTAATGGAACGGGCAGCAGGTCCTTCGCCAATCATGATATCCAGTTGATTGTCTTCCATCGCGGGGTATAACACTTCTTCAACCACGGCACTCAAGCGATGTATCTCATCGATAAAAAGCACATCACCCTCTTCCAGATTGGTCAATAATGCAGCCAAATCACCTGGACGCTCAAGTACCGGGCCCGATGTCTGGCGTAAGCTAACCCCCATTTCATTGGCAATAATATGGGACAGAGTGGTTTTCCCCAGGCCTGGAGGCCCAAAAATGAGCACGTGATCAAGTGCTTCATTACGGTTTTTAGCGGCAGGAATAAAAATTTCCATTTGTTCACAAACAGCAGGTTGTCCTACATAATCTTTTAAGGTTTTAGGACGAATAGAACAATCAAGCTGATCTTCATTCTGACCTTCTATTCCCGAAATAATGCGCTCCTGCTCTAACATAGGCTGCCTAACATAAGTGACTTGATACCAGTTATCTGACTGTATTTTTAAGTGCTTGTTTAATTAAGGATTCGCTGCTTTGATCCTGCTTGTCTAACTTGCTGATCATTTTGCTCGCTTCAACGGGCTTATACCCCAGAGCAATGAGCGCACTGGTTGCTTCTTTTATAATATCTTGTCCTGAATTTAAATTATCTGACTCAATCGATGTTTTATCATCAACAGATGGCGTATCCCAGTCATCAAGACGATCCTTCATTTCGACAATCAATCTCTGAGCCGTTTTTTTACCAATTCCTGGTAAGCGAACCAGACCACTTTCATCATTGTTTTTAACAACTTGAACAAACTCATTGGCACTAATGCCCGATAAAATGGTCAAGCCCAGCTTAGGGCCAACTCCATTGACTTTAATCAGACTTTTAAAGAGTCGTCTTTCAGATTCATTATAAAAACCATAGAGTAATTGAGCATCCTCACGAACGACCATGTGAATGAGTAAAACCACAGGCTTATCTAATTCAGGCAAACTATAAAAGGTACTCATGGGAGCTTGAACTTCATAACCCACACCATGAACATCAATCATCAGTAATGGTGGTTGTTTTTGTATGAGGGTGCCTGACAATCGTCCTATCATGGTGACCTATTTGTTTATTTAAAGTATAAAGAGAATTATGAATAAAAATCAAACTTCTCATATTTAATGCGAGAAATCATGTAAATTGTATGTTGTTATTTTTATAGGGTAAAGCGCTTTTTACGTCTGCCGCGTATTGATTTCAATACTTCCTCAGGATATCGCTCACTGGCTTTACTTTTTAGCTCCACCATGGTTTTTCTTGTATTGGCATGACAAAGAGCAATCGCTAAAGCATCTGCCGCATCTTCCTGAGGTGTTTCACTGAGTTTCAGTAAGATTTTAACCATATGCTGTACCTGAGTTTTTGCAGCATGTCCTTTACCCACAATGGCTTGTTTCACCTGATTTGCCGTATATTCTGAGACAGGAACACCTTCTGCCATCACAGCACAAATTGCAGCTCCTCTGGCCTGACCTAATTTTAACGCTGAATCAGGATTTCTGGCCAGAAAAACATTCTCAATGGCCATCTCATCTGGTGACCAATGTCGTACCACTTGACGAACTTCATGAAAAATAATTTTTAAGCGTGGGGGTAATGGACCACCACCTGTTTTAATAGTGCCACATTCTAAAAAGCGTAAGCGGTTCCCTGAGGATTCTATGAGACCATAGCCTGTTTTTAATGAACCTGGATCAATGCCCAATATAATTTTGGGTGTTGGTGGCGTTAAGGTAATTGGCTTTCCTTATCGTTACATTATAAAAAACAAAAACAATGGGGCGTCGTTCGGGAGTGGTGTTTTTAGAAGCGTGCTTTGGAGTGTGGGTCTTGTTCTGGGGATCGCTTCAAGGCCATCCATGGCCCGCTCATCCTCGGCGTCCTGCCTCGAAAAGCCCCCAGAACAAGAACCCACACTCCAAATCACTTCTACGTCATTCCCTCTCTTGGGGTGGAAAAGCAAGAGCAAAAGAAAAATCAAGAGATAAAAAACAACAGCTCAAAAGCCAAATTCAGTCATATACTATAGGCTAACATCTCTTATCTTTATGCTTTATTCTTATCTCTTGATTTTTCTTTCCCACCACCAGTGAGAAACGTGATGTCCTGAGTAGTTGGTGAGAGCTGGGTGGTGGTCTTGCAGGGGCTTTTCAAGCCAAACTTTATTCTTCAGCCAGCTTTTCCATCACTTCATCTGAAAACTCAGAATTTGAATACACATTCTGCACATCATCCAGATCTTCAAGCATATCCACCAAACGCATTACTTTCTGTGCGTCTTCTAATTCTAAATCAACGCTGGTTGAAGCTTTCATAGTGACTTCGGCCATTTCTGGTTCAAAACCAGCGGCAACCATAGCATCTTTAACATCCATGAAATCTTCATCGGTCATGGTGACATCAATGGAACCGTCATCATTGGTTTCAACATCATCAGCACCAGATTCCAGAGCCGCTTCCATTATAGCGTCTTCATCGCTACCCACAGGATAACTCAAAATGCCAATTTTACTGAATAAATAAGAAACTGAACCATCAGTGCCCAGGTTGCCGCCAGACTTAGTAAAAGCATGTCGCACTTCAGCCACAGTACGATTACGGTTATCCGTTAAACAATCCACCATAACTGCAACACCGTTTGGTCCATAGCCTTCATAGCGAATTTCATCAAAGTTTTCACCATCCGTATCACCAGCACCACGTTTGATGGCTCTTTCAACAGTATCGCGAGTCATGTTAGCACGCAAAGACTTATCAACAATTGCACGTAAGCGAGGGTTTGCATCTGCATCACCGCCACCCAAGCGAGCAGCCACAGTAATTTCACGGATCAGTTTGGTAAATAATTTACCTCGTTTGGCGTCCTGACCTTTTTTGCGGTGTTGAATATTTGCCCATTTACTATGACCTGCCATGAAAACCTCTTTTATTGATTCTTTTGTAACTGCTTAGTGAATTTATCTGTTGCTCTGTTTTTAAGCAAGAGGCGGGTCCACTAACACTTCACGCTTTTTAATACCCAGCTCTTTTAGCTGAGCGGGACTCACACCAGAAGGTGCAGAGGTTAGTAAACAAGCCGCCGATTGAGTTTTTGGAAATGCCATGACTTCACGAATTGAGCTGGCACCTGTCATTAACATCACCAAGCGATCCAAACCAAATGCAATACCTGCGTGAGGAGGACAACCGTATTTCAGTGCATCTAATAAGAAACCAAATTTATCCTGAGCTTCTTGATCATCAATACCCAATAATTTAAAGACGCTTTCTTGCATATCCTGTTTGTGAATACGCGCTGAGCCACCACCCAGTTCAGTACCATTAAGTACCATATCATAGGCTCTTGATATGCTTTCGCCAGGATTGTCCAATAAGTCTTGTGGGTTATCACTATTGGGTGAAGTAAATGGGTGGTGTAGTGCAGTCCAGCGCTGACTGCCTTCATCGTATTCAAACATTGGGAAGTCAACCACCCAAAGCGGTTGCCAGCCGTGTTTGACTAAGTCCAGATCCTGAGCCACTTTAATGCGTAATGCACCCAAAGCTTCATTAACAACCTTAGCCTTATCCGCACCAAAGAAAATTAAGTCACCATCTTGTGCTTCAGTGCGTTGTAAAATAGTCGTCAGTGCTTCATCAGGGATAAATTTAACAATTGGAGATTGTAAACCTTCACGACCTGCCGCAATTTCATTGACCTTGATGTAAGCCAAACCTCTGGCACCATAGATTGAAACATATTTTGTGTAGCCATCGATTTGCTTTCGAGTTAATGACGAACCATTGGGTACACGCAATGCGGTGACGCGGCTGTTTGGATCTTTTGCAGGCCCTGAGAACACTTTAAAATCGACTTCTGTTAATACATCAGCAACTTCAACCAGTTCTAAATCAATACGTAAATCGGGCTTATCACTGCCATAACGGTTCATTGCTTCAGCATAGGTCATGCGAGGAAAAGGATTAGGCAACTGTTGTTCCAATACTTTGGCAAAGACAGAGCGCATCATATCTTCCATCATATTCATCAGTTGCTCTTCTTCCATAAAGGAAGTTTCAATATCAATTTGGGTAAATTCAGGCTGGCGATCCGCACGTAAATCTTCATCACGGAAACAACGTACTACCTGATAATAACGATCCATACCAGACATCATTAATAATTGTTTAAACAATTGTGGTGATTGCGGTAAGGCAAAGAATTCACCCTGATGGGTTCGGCTTGGTACCAGGTAATCACGGGCTCCTTCTGGAGTCGCCTTAGTTAAGATTGGGGTTTCAATATCAAGAAAGCCATTATCGTCCAGATAGTTACGTAACATTCGGGTAATTTGAGAACGTAAAAGCAAACGTTTTTGCATTTCAGGACGACGTAAATCAATGTATCGATAGCGCAAACGGTGCTCTTCTGAAACATCATCATCATCCAGTTGAAATGGCGGAGTTTCAGAAGCATTCAGAATGTTCAATTCCAGAGCCAGCACTTCAACTTTACCTGTTTTCATTTCAGGATTTTCTGTTCCTTCCGGGCGTTGAAGCACTTTACCTTTAATTTGAATGACAAATTCATTACGCACTTTTTCAGCCAGCATAAACATTTCAGGGATATCAGGGTCAAAAACAATTTGTGAAATACCTTCACGGTCTCGCAAATCAACAAAGATAACACCACCATGATCACGGCGACGATGCACCCAACCGCTTAAAGTGACTTCCTGATCAATGTTTTCTTCTGTTAAGTGCCCGCAATAATGGCTTCGCATACCCTAGTTCCTGTCAACGATGTGATTGAATGTCTCAAATATTGAACCAAAGCGGGCCAAAGTTCGAGTCAAATTCATTTATTAATTAAAAAACGGCTAATTTTAAGCCTTGTGAGCCCAGACTACAAGTGCTGACAGACATAAGTTGATGCTCAACAACTGTTTCGTTCACCTCAAAGTCTCAGACAGGCTTCATTGACTGTCTTTTTTTGCTTTTTTGCTATTTTTAAAATCCGTTTCGTACCAACCACTGCCCTTCAGACGAAAACCTGAAGCAGAAATTTGCTTTTTTAACTCTGATTCTTTGCAGACTGGACAGTCTTTCATGGGATCATCTGACATTTTTTGTATCACTTCCATCTCATGACCACAACCATTACAAAGGTATTCATAAATTGGCATATCTTTTCCTAATATAGACTCAGGTACGTTCACGTCCCTAAATATTTTTTTCAATGTATTTCTAAGTAAGTATTTTGGGGATTTATCTTAATGACTCACTGAATGATGGGGGTAATTGTAACAGATCCCAAGCGTTAAAGGCTTGAATCAATGAGGTTTGTGGGAGGGAAAGCAGTATACTTCAATTAAGACTCTCTTTTAGCTCTTAATAGCTCTGCTTGGAGACGCATAATGTGTTTAATAATTTGATCCACTTCAGCATCAGAAATTTCAACAAAACCAACAGAAATACGATAAGGAAAATCGCCGTTTTTCTCATTGGAGATTTGGATAACACGTCCTGTCAGGTGCAAGCAGAGTAAATCAGTGGATAAAATCATATCCATAGCAATTAAAGTGCCCTGTTTGAGTTTTTCATCTGAACCAAAAGCCAAACCACCAGCACCCAGATTGATTTGTCGACGAGGTTCTAAGCTCGATTGATTATCTTTAAACAGATACATTTGAGCCAGAAGTTCAATTTTATTGTCCAGACCTTTTAAATAGGTGGCCACATCCGCTGAATGATCGCTAATTCGCCCTAAAGCAACGCTCATTTGCTGGTTCATTTGCCCAAACAGTTCAATCATTTCAAAAGCGGTTGAGACCTTTTCAATTTCATTTTGGTCATCATCACTGCGTTCCTTTTTAAGAACGTGATAAGAAAATATAGCACTATCATCAATTCGATAATACTGTCGACGCTCATTGGGTTGAACATTGGTAGTCATAATATCCCTCAAAATTGAATAAAGCTTGGCGCATCATCCGTGCTCTCATTTGGAGCAGCATTATTGGTATTGTCTTGTTTGGAGCCTGTAGTACTGTTCGCTTTCACTTGATTTTCAGGCGATTTAGTATTTCTGTTGGCAGATGCAGTTTTATCATTCTTACCTGATCCTTTCAACTGCTTTGCTTTATCAGAAGAGCCTGAATTATTATTATCTTCATGACTGAGACCCAGGTCAGCTTTCGCCTGTGAAACAATAATCTCCACTCGGCGATTCTTTGCTCGATTCTCAGGTGTTTCATTATCAATAAGCGGCTGTGCGTCAGCAAACCCCTGAACACTAAAGCGTGATTTTTCTAAGCGATCGTCCAATAGCAGTTCATGAGCAACAGCGACTGCCCGCGCTGATGACAGAGACCAGTTCGAACGAAATTGAGCGGTATTAATGGGAATATCGTCTGTGTGACCAGCGACAATGATATTACCATTGGTACTGCTTAGTTCTTCAGCAATAATTTCCAGAATTTCAATAAAATCATCGGTCAGTCTCGCTGAGCCTGCAGCGAAAGAGCCTTTATCTTTGATGCGGATAATAATGCTCTCATCCCTGGCTTCTACTTCAATCATATCGGCTTTTATTTCGGTTTCCAGAGCCGATTTTAAAGCTTCTGCCTTTTCCTGAATCTTACTTTCCTGCAATTGATCCAATTTCTGCTTTACTTCACTGAGTTCCTGCTCAACTTCAGCAATCTCTGACTCTACTTTGCTCAATTGTTTTTTCAAACCTTCTGCTTCAGCAACGGCTTCAGACATATTCTCCATTTTATCTTTCAGCTCATTGGCTTCATCTTGCAGCTGTTCCAGCTTTTTAACGAGCTTGAGTTCCTGCTGCGTGTCATCGCTGGTGACTTGTTTGACTTCATTGATCACTGTGGGTTGGGGAGGCGCTGGACTGAATTCTCTGGCAACAATATTAACCCCTTTGGGAATTTCTACTGCTTTAATATCACGTTGAACACCAAAAGCCACTTTAAGGGATCCTGCAATTTGCTTAAATTTTTGCACGTCCATTTCAGCAAAGGAAAGTAATAGTACAAAGAAACACATCAGAAGTGACATGAGATCGGCAAAAGTCAGTACCCAGGCAGGAATGCCTGCCGGGCATTTACATTTTTGTTCTTCTTCCATCTAGCCGCTCCTTGTGTATAAAGGAGTGATAGAAAAGGAGCCTGAGGATGAAGAGCTGGTTATTGAGTCAAGCAGAGGAATTTTTCTCATAAACGAATCATTATTCTTCACCAGCCACCGCACGCTGACCTTCAGGCAAATAGGTTTGCAACATTTCTCCCATTACCTTTGGATTGATACCTTCCTGGATAGCGCCAATAATTTCAAGAATCAGGGTGCGGCTCAGGCGTTGCTGATCAGCAATATAAGTTAATTTATCTGCTAAGGGGATACACACCGCATTCGCCAGCACAGCACCATAAAGTGTCGTTAATAGAGCAACTGCCATAGAGGGACCAATGGTTTTAGGATCGTCCATATTCGCCAGCATACCCACCAGACCAATAAGGGTACCAATCATACCCATTGCGGGTCCCATATCAGCCAGTTTCATTAAAAACTTTTGACCCAGCTCATGTCGCTCAACAGCCAGGTTAATGTCTTTGGATAGCATTCGCTGAACAAAATCAGGCTCATGGCCATCCACGCATAGACTGATGCCTTTTTGCAGAAATTCATTGGGGATTTCCTGACCTTCTAAACCAAGAATACCTTCTTTTCGAGCAAT
>JADGEK010000022.1:53571-57337 GCA_016744395.1 Gammaproteobacteria bacterium
GCTCATGAATTAAAGAAGCGAGGATATCGAGTTTTTGCAACGGCACGAAAATTAAAAGACGTTGAAACTCTTCAAACACAGGGGTTTGAAAGCCTGCAATTGGATTTAGCCCAGAGTGAATCCATTAACACTGCGGTGGATCAAGTATTAAAGCTCACAGATGGTCACCTCTATGCACTGTTTAACAATGGTGCCTATGGCCAGCCAGGTGCTGTTGAGGATTTACAACGTCATGTTTTGAATGACCAATTTGAGACTAATGTCTTTGGCACTCAAGAATTGACCAATCGAATTATTCCGATTATGCGCCAACAAGGTTATGGACGTATTGTTTATAATGGCTCAGTACTCGGCATTATTTCTCTGCCTTTTCGTGGTGCTTATAATGCATCAAAATATGCAATAGAAGGTTTGGCCGACACGCTTCGCCTGGAATTATACGGCAGTGGCATTGCTGTCTCTATTATTGAACCTGGCCCTATTAGCAGTGCTTTTCGCAAGAATGCTTTTACAAAATATCAAGAAAATATTAATAAGGATAATAGCTTTTTTAAAAGCAACTATGAAGGAATGGAAACTCGTTTAACCAAAAAAGGACCCGCAGTCCCTTTTACATTGCCCCCAGAAGCCGTTTATAAAAAACTGGAACATGCGCTGGAAAGCACCAGGCCCCGAGCCCATTACTACGTAACGTTTCCGACTCATTTGTTTGGCACATTAAAAAGAATCTTACCGACAACAGCAATGGACTGGGTTTTACGTAAAGTTTCTAAGGAAGAGAATTAAAATATCCATTTGGTGCAATAAGCAGAGATAAGACATATCTTATCTCTGCAACGATCAGCTAGAAAAATGACTCTGTTAATCTATCACTTTTTCTTAAAGCTCATTCGACCCTGAGGATCACTATCAATAGCATCCACCTCAATCACATCCCCTGGCAAAAATTTACCTGCCAGTATTTCCTGAGCCAGAGGGTTTTCCAGAAATTGCTGTATGGCTCGTCTGAGTGGCCTCGCACCATAAACAGGGTCAAAACCTGCCTCTCCAATTTGAGTCATGGCTTCCTGTGATAACTCCAAATCTAATTCACGTTCAGATAATCGACTTCTCAAATCCTGCATTTGAATTTTTGCAATTGAATTGATAGCTTCTCTTCCTAAGGGATGAAAGACTACAACATCATCCACACGATTAATAAACTCAGGGCGAAAATGTTGCGACACAACATCCATCACTTCAGATTTCATTAATTGATATTCCGCTTCTGCTTCTGCATTAGATTGCTCACCACCCTTTCGATTGGAAAGCGCACTTAATTCCTGAATACGCTGAGAACCCAAGTTAGAGGTCATAATAATGACGGTATTACGGAAATCAACGGTACGTCCCTGGCCATCCGTTAAACGCCCGTCATCCAGAACCTGCAACAAAATATTGAAAACATCAGGGTGAGCTTTTTCGACTTCATCCAATAAAATGACTGAATAAGGTTTACGTCGAACGGCTTCAGTCAGATAGCCGCCTTCTTCATAACCAACATAGCCTGGTGGCGCACCAATTAATCGAGCAACCGCATGTTTTTCCATAAACTCGGACATATCAAGTCGCACCATGGCATCTTCAGTATCAAATAAGAAGTTAGCCAGGGCTTTGCACAGTTCTGTTTTACCCACTCCTGTTGGTCCTAAAAATAAGAACGAACCATTGGGACGTCTAGGATCAGACAAACCCGCTCGTGAACGACGAATGGCATTAGCAACCACTGTCACTGCTTCAGATTGTCCGACAACACGCTCATGAAGTTGTTCTTCTAAACGTAGTAATTTGTCATTTTCTCCCTCAAGCATTTTGGACACAGGGATACCCGTCCACTTTGCAACAACTTCAGCGACTTCTTCTTCTGTGACACTGTTTCGTAATAACTTGGGCTGTTCTTCCATGCCAATCATTTCAGCCTGCGATGCCATATCCAGCTGCTTTTCTAATTCTGGAATGCGTCCATATTGCAACTCTGACATACGACCAAGATCACCTGCACGTTGTGCGGTTTCCAGGTCTTTACGTGCCTGATCCAGAGATTCTTTGATATGCTGAGTACCTTGTACTGCAGCTTTTTCAGACTTCCAGATTTCTTCCAGCTCAGAATATTCAAGCTCCAGATCAGCAATGTCTTCTTGTAATATGCCCAGACGTTTTCTTGAGGCTGGGTCAGATTCTTTGCCCAATGCCTCTCGTTCAATTTTAAACTGAATAATACGACGTTCCAGCTTATCCATTTTTTCAGGCTTGGAATCAATTTCCATACGGATGCGACTGCCCGCCTCATCAATTAAGTCAATGGCTTTGTCGGGTAGTTTACGTTCCGTAATATAACGCTGCGAAAGACTGGCAGCGGCCACAATTGCAGGGTCCGTAATATCAACACCATGATGCAGTTCATATTTTTCTTTCAGCCCGCGTAAAATAGCAATAGTATCTTCTAAGGTAGGCTCTTCGACCAATACTTTTTGAAAACGACGTTCCAGTGCTGCATCTTTCTCCAGATATTCTCTATATTCATCCAGTGTTGTGGCCCCTACACAATGCAGCTCACCACGAGCCAGTGCAGGCTTAAGCATATTACCTGCGTCCATAGAACCTTCCGCTTTACCAGCGCCAACCATAGTGTGTAATTCATCAATAAAGAGAATAATACTGCCTTCTTGCTTGGAGAGATCACTCAATACCGCTTTAAGGCGTTCTTCAAACTCGCCTCGAAATTTTGCACCCGCAATGAGCGTCCCCATATCTAAGGATAATATGCGCTTGTGTTTCAGCCCTTCAGGTACTTCACCATTAATAATTCGCTGCGCTAAGCCTTCAATAATGGCCGTTTTACCCACGCCTGGCTCACCAATAAGAACGGGGTTGTTTTTGGTTCGACGCTGTAATACCTGGATAGTTCGACGAATTTCATCATCACGGCCAATCACAGGATCTAACTTGCCTTGCTCTGCACGTTCGGTGAGATCAATTGTATATTTTTCCAGAGCCTGACGTTGTTCTTCTGCATTAGGATCGTTCACCGTCTGGCCGCCACGCATATTATCAATTGCTTGTTCGATAATTGCCTTATTTGCACCCAATTCACTCAAAATATTTCCCAGCTGACCTTTGTCATCAGTTGCTGCCAAAATATAAAGCTCGCTGGATATGAACTGATCTTTGCGTTTTTGAGACAGTTTGTCAGTCATATTCAACAGGCGAGTCAGTTCAGGTGATACCTGCACATCTCCAGCAAAACCATCAATACTGGCCATTTGATCAAGTGCTTTTGACAAATGCGAACGTAATAAATTGATATTGACATTGGACTGGGTCAGCAAGTGCCTTGCTGTACCATTGTCTTGATCCAATAGTGCCACCATCACATGAATTGATTCAATAAATTGGTGATCACGCCCAATGGCCAGGCTTTGAGCATCGGCAATTGCCTGTTGGAATTTACTGGTGAGTTTATCCATTCTCATTTAATAACACCTCTTGAAAAAATATTTGATTTCTTTGTCGATTCTTTTGATATAAAAGATATGGTGCCTGTGGATAACTTTTTCAAGTTCTTTCGATAAATCCGTAATAAATTTTATTTTGGTTAATTTTCATACAGTTAATCTGTGGATAAGTTTTAAAAAACGGATACTACTATTATTTACATAAACACCACCCCTAGTATTTCTAACATTATAGTTATTTTAATCCACACGCCCGTGAAGAGCGCGACCTA
>JADGEK010000113.1 GCA_016744395.1 Gammaproteobacteria bacterium
TCTGATTGTTGACCCCGATCGTGAAGTTCGGATTACGGTTGCCGACCGTCTTCCGCCAGAACAACTGGAACAGATGGTCAATGATGAAGACTATTTAGTCCGTCAAACCGTTGCCAGGCGATTAAAAACGGGGCGACTCTTTCGTATGATCACTGATCCGGATCGTGAAGTACGAAAAACAGTGGCAATACGATTACCCATAGTGAGCCTGGGCTTAATGATTAATGACAATGCAGAAGAGATTCGCAGAGTCGTGGCAGAACGTATCGATCCAGACTATCTGGATCCATTATTACAGGATAAAGACTGGCTTGTACGTTTCAATGCTTGTCAACGAGCACCATTAAACAAGCTTGAAGCACTTCTTAAGGATGAGGACAGAGACATTAGAGACTGTGCCAGAGAACGATTATCACAAAATACTTAAACGTGCTTTATAAAATTAAGAAAACAGTAACAATAAGACAGGTAGATTAAACATGCATCCATTTTCACGTTTTATACAAATTTTGGGCAAAGGCCGAAATGGCATGCGTCCTTTATCTCAGCAAGAAGCCCATGAAGCAATGACGATGATCACTTGTTACGATGTAGAACCAGAACAACTGGGTGCCTTTCTAATGTTGATGAGAGTCAAAGAAGAAACGGCTGAAGAAGTTGCAGGTTTTACTCAGGCGCTTCGTGAAAGCATCCCGACATCGGATAAATGGTTTCGTCCAGCCATTGATTGGGCCGCCTATGCTGGTAAAAAAAGACAATTACCCTGGTTTTTATTAGCGGCATTAATACTTGCTGGTCGTGGCCATCCTGTTCTTATGCACGGAATGCAGAGAAATGATGAACGGATCTACGTACCTGAGGCACTTGATGCATTGGGTATTGATGTCGCTGCTTCTCTAGTCAAAGCAGAACAACAGTTAAAATCGACTGGTTTTTCATATCTACCCATAAGCACACTGTCAACACTGACCAATGAACTGATTGCAACCAGAGATTTATTTGGCTTAAGAGCACCACTGCATACTGTTGCAAGAATGCTCAATCCATTTCATGCACCGTTGTCGGTAATGGGTGTTTTTCATCCAAATTTTGCGACAATTCACCAACAGGCTGCTCGTTTACTGGGACAATCCAATACGCTGATTTGTAAGGGTGAAGGCGGCGAATTTGAACGCATTCCCGAACGTTCCAGCATAATGTATGGAATGACCGATCAACAGGATTGGTCTGAGACCTGGGATAAGTTACTTAAACCTGGCAGCGTCGTGAAACCAGAACGTCTTAATCTAAACCACTTCCGCTCTGTCTGGGATGGTGATGTTCAGGATCATTATGCTGAATTAGCAATTACCGGTACATTAGCCTGGGTCATTCGCGCGATGCAAATTGAAAACACGCCTGAAAATGCCCATTCATTAGCCAATGAATGGTGGCAACAACGACATGAACACTATTCATTACAAGAGGCAATGTAATGGTAATTAAATTGGCTAATGATGAGGCACTCAGAAAACTGTGTCTTGAGACAAGCATCAACGCCGATAAGTCTCAAGGACTGGATACGTTAAAACGTTCTTTAAAATCATTGATGCCAGAACTGGATTTCACTTGTGTATTAACCCGGGGTCATTGGTATCGCCTGGGTGGTATTGTGGATAAAAATTATCAACCCGTCAGTGATAACATCAGTCTATGGGCTGAAAATGAATGTGATGGTGATGTGGATAAAATCATTCTGAAACATATTCATTCTGGTTATTTTGCCACTCGACTGGCTGGAAAAACATATTATTTAACCGCACAATATGGCGCTAATAATGAAGATTTTATTCAATTAGAGATTGAAGGTCTAGAAGAAGTCATTGACAGACCTTTAATTGATAAAGACTGGTTTCCCGACTGCCTGGAAGATTTTATTGATCCGCTGGATTTTCCAAAACTGGAACCAGAACCCACGGGTAAACATTGGTATCAATTTCGACGTATTACAGACATATCGGAATTAATACATACTCTATTGCTGCCAAATAGAACGCTGAATAGCCTTAAGCGTTTTTTCGATGAATGGAATCAAAGCAGTGCTTTTGATGAACACCCCTTTTGCCAATATTGGGTACTGGCGTTAAGAGAATATCAGGACAGTGATCGTGAACATCAATTAAGAGCAAAACCAATAAGTACTTATGCCGATAAATTACCTGAATTACCACCTGGAGAATCACTCCATGGCACAGAATTGTCAACGGCCATTCATAATTATGATCATCAATTAGGCTACCCCTTTGCCTGGTATTTTACCATGTTGAGTAATAAATCAAGTAACTATGAACTGGCACAAGCGGTACTACGTGATCAAATGGGTGCCTATGAATATCTTCCGGCTAAAGATCTTAAAATCTTAAGGCAATGGGAAGAACGTCCTTACGGAATTTAATTTTTTATCGAGGTAAATTATGTCATTATTACAAAGCTACAAAGAATCAAGTCTGCTGTTTAACTCTAATTTTCTTGAGCAAACCAGTCAATCAGGGACCTTTGCTTATCGAGGTGAGCTGGTACTGATCGAGGGTGAAGTAGCTGATGCTAAAGGCCATCTTAAGCCTCCCGTTGAAGTGATGCGCGGAGTGGTATTACTAGGCGATGATAAACTTGATTTGGTCATAGGTGCGATTGATCAGGCTGAGTTTGTTACTACCTTCATTGACAAATATAAAAGTGATTTTGCTGAAAATATGGTTTGCGTACTCTTTATTGTGAATATTGATAAGGCAGTACAGGTCGAAGTGAATGGTATTCAATTTGTACTGATCCCTTTGGTTCAGGGTGTACCCTGGAATGAAATTCTTGATGAACTGTCACTGGATAAAAGTGATTTCAAAGGTCAGACTTCTGCCAATAAAGTATTAACGCTCATGGATGAATTTAAATCTTATAAACCCAAATATCCTGTTATTGAATTAGATGAAGTCCTGTCAGAAGCTACCGATACCGTACGCGAAGGTTGGGGTGCAATTTAGCAATAGTCACTTTTTTATTACAAAAAACCTTTGAGGAATAGCATGAAAACTGAAGAAAAAATTCAAAAACAAATCGATGAGAACCCGATTATTATTTATATGAAAGGCACGCCTGAAAATCCATCCTGTGGTTTTTCAGCCAAAGCAGTGGGATATCTCAAGAAAACGGGTGTTCCTTTTGCACATCTCAATGTCCTGGAATCACCATTTATTCTTGAAGGCTTGCCTGCCTATTCACAATTCCCTACTTTTCCACAAGTATTTATCAATGGTGAACTTATTGGTGGTAGTGATATTATTGAGGAAATGTTTAATTCCGGCGAATTACAAAAAATAATTACCGAAACAACTGAATGAGACAATAGAGATGGACAAAGAAGAAATATTCAAACGCATTACTGGTCTTTATCCCGATTCAGAAATTGAAGCCACTGGATCAGACTGCAGTTTTGAAGTACTTGTGGTCAGTGCCACATTTGAAGGAATGCGTGCACTAAAACGTCAACAATCAATTCTGGGACTTTTTTCTCCGGAATTAAAAACGGGTAAATTGCATGCTCTCGCTATTAAAGCAAAAACACCTGAAGAGCTAAAAACGATGCCAAGTAATCTGTTACAGATTAGCTAATACCCTGCCTCATAAATATCTCTCGTGGCCAAAATATTCTCAGGCCACGCCGCGAAGTTTTTGAAACTTTTCACGTTCTTGCGGACGTTTACCTTTCAATTTCCGAATCAAAAATGAATGCGATTGCATTTCAACTGCAAGCAATAATAATTTCTAATCAAGAGCAACTGGCTATAAAGGTATTTTATTTGCACTCTTACTGTGCAACATTATTGTCATTAGAACCATTATTGCGCACATTTCTTACAGTTTGATTAGATTTATAGGGACAGATCAAATCCAAGCATTTTGCTTTACATATAGGCACACTTTAGCCTCAGAATATTTAAATTCTGAAAAACCAGATTGAGAGATGATTTTTTTGTTTAGTGCAAGATGTTGGATGGTGGGTAGCCAATCATGGACAACCAGTCATCCACTTTTTGGCCAGAAATACATTCATGAGCAGAAGTCCCTTTGTAACGACCCTGCCTACGTGTTTTTAGATTGTACCAGGCTTTAAAAAGCTCTAAGAAACTCTGATTAACACCTTTTCTCACATATAAATACGGACGCAGAACAGAGTTAAAGCCTTCAATCGCACTGGATGCCCGATACCGTTTTTCGAGTAATCCTTTAATTCTATCAAGTAACTCATCCAACTTTTCACCTAACTCTTGTTGCAGATTATGAAACAGTGCCTGACAGAATTGGTATTTTTTTTGATAGGGTCGAATGCTTTTCTGCTTTTTTAGTTCGTCAAGCAGGCGCAACAACAAACAACTTCGGCTGACCTGAATTCTAGAGTATTGTGGCGTTAATATCGCCAGTTCAATATCCAGTGCATGAGCCGCATAAGCAATACCAGTCACTCTATTTTCAATGTAGGTAGCCAACTTCTGACAATGATATTGCTGGATTGTTTTCAAGGTATTTGCTGCTGCTCTCATCATCATTTCAACCCGGCTACCTGAGTACAGTTCACCTGTTTTAGGATGAACATATTGCAGGGATTCAATGATCAATTTTGCGGCCACTTCAAACCGATCAAATTGTTCAATTTTTTTCAGAGCAGTCTCTTGTGCCTTTATGTACAGCTTATACATTTCCTTAAACTCAGAAACTTTGTCTTTTCCAGTTTGCATCTGTTTCTCAAGTATGACTAATTTTTTTTGCAAACTGTATTCAGTTTCTATGGCATGATAAGCATGACTTTTTATTTTTCGTCTCACTTTGTTCATATCATATAAAACATGGAAACAATCATCTCTTTGTTGGGCATCTGGAAAAACTTGTTTGACACCACAAGCAATTCCAGGGGCTGCATCTTTAACCACAATCTCTAAATTCAGTCCTTGTAATTGGGCTTGTTTTATTACCGCCTCCCAATCTTCTGTAGAGCGACTCTCACATAATTCAAGCGAATGCAGGAAACCACTGTCTAAATCAACACCCGCTAAAACAGGTGAGCTTTGACTGTACATTTCATCTAAGGCGGCCACTTTAATTGATGAGAAATCAACCGTGTTATTAAATTGTTTTGCCTTCTGCTGCGCTTCAATAAGCAAGGACTGAATGCTTCCAAAGGAACGAGTGACACCAGGGTAAATGACGGGAATGAGATCTTCTATGGCACGGATGCTACCAGGAGTCATAATCGACAGCGCAATGATAGTACGCTCCAACTGTTCCTGATTAACCGTGATTCTGCGGGCTTTTAGTTGCTCCTGTGTTTGACTATAATGCTGAAATAAAATGTCTGTGGTATTTTCTTGTACACGATAGAGGGTGGGGCGAGAAACCTCATACTCTTGACTCAGTTGAGTCTTTGCACCATGTGAGCCTTGGCTTGCTAAGATCTTTGCGCTAAACTCTATTTTCTGGGAAGTTGTTAAATCGGTGTTGTGCAGTCCTGTCATGGGTCATGCTCCTGGATAGTTTGTCTGGTAACAATATTATCTCAGAACACTGATTTGATAACTTCCCTTTTTTAATTGATTTGCTCAGAAAACTGTAAAGCGGGATTGAGCTGTCCCGATTTATATAATCCAGATTCAACTCAAAAAATACAGCTAATTTAAGTTGCACTTATGAGTTGAATCTGGGTTATATCAATTTTTTCTATTTATTATTTAGATGGCTTAATTTTTGCTAACTATTTATATCAGAACAGATTGAATATTATCGGCAACTGGAGCACTGAAGGTTATGATTTTGAAGCATCCAAAGCAATTATAAATGAACGATTTGTGGGATTGGAAACTGAGAATCATATCCAGAATAAGCTGACCGAACCAAGGTTAGATGCCTGGCTAGAAGAAATCACCCCTCATTTACTCGCAGGCATCAAAACCAGCACTGAATAACAACTTAATAGGAAAAACACCATGTATATTGCAATGAATCGATTTCGAATCGCCATTGGAAGAGAAGAGACTTTTATAGACATATGGCAAGATCGAGATACACAACTCAAAACTGTACCTGGTTTTATAAGTTTTAATCTTATTGAGGGGGACAGTGATGAAGAAGCAACTCTATTCATATCTCATTCAAGTTGGGAGTCAGATAAAGACTTTTTAAACTGGACAAAATCAGATGCTTTTCGTCAGGCTCATGCTAATGCTGGAAAAACCAAAGCTATCTATCTTGGCCCCCCGAAATTTGAAGGTTTTGATGTTGTTCGATAAGGTTCTCAGATACTATAATTAAAGACCTCAGTATCTATGTTTATAGCTATGGCCAGGCACAGGACTATTATGCGCACAATTGGCATGTTACTGATTTTTTATTTGCGATAAATTTTCTTTCAGCATCTGTCGATACTGTTCACAATAATATTCGATTGCTGCATTTTCATTGTCAAAATCACCATCGGTATTATTAAAATGAAACGCATTATAGCGAGCGGCGGCATGTAAAATTGCCGCACTTAGCATTGGCTCGGCCCAATCTTCAGACAGATCATTGGCGAGATTGATAAATTCATCAGAAACTTCGTGAAAAACATCTTCTTGCATAATTAATTACTCCGCTTAAAGAACTGAATACTCATTACTCGGCCATAATCAGTTCAATGGATTTCTTTTTATTCACTGCATCTTCATCCACTTCGCAGGACGTTATTCCTTCTTGAGAAGGTATATCATACATAACCTTACGTAGTAAACTTTCCATAACCCCACGCAAACCTCGAGCGCCAGTACCCCGTTCAATCGCCTGCTTAGCAATCGCTATGAGTGCTTCTGGTGTAAATTGCAGATCCACTTTTTCAAATTGAAATAATCGATGATATTGACGTATCAGAGCATTTCTTGGTTCTGTAAGAATACGAACAAGTGCCTCTTCATCCAGATCATGCAATGCGGTAATAATAGGAAATCGGCCAATAAATTCTGGTATCAGTCCAAAATGACGAAGGTCTTCTGGTAAGACTTCTTCAAACAATCGTAATTGATCATAAGATTTTTTTGTACTACTGAGATCAACGTGGAAACCTATTCCCTGTTGACCAGTATTGAATCGTTTTTCTAATTGTTTCTCTAATCCCGAAAAGGCACCACCTGCAATGAATAGAATATTTTTGGTATCAATGGTTGGTTCATTATTTTGTTCTTTACGGTTCTGACTTTTAAGCTTCATTCGTGTACCTTCAACCAGCTTAAGTAATGCCTGTTGCACTCCTTCTCCAGAGACATCTCTCGGGCCATGAGATGATTCTCCAGCACGAGCCAGTTTATCAATCTCGTCAATGTACACAATACCCCATTCTGCCAATTCCTGATTACCTTCCGCATTGTCCATCAAACGGACCAGGATACTTTCAACATCTTCACCCACATAGCCTGCCTGTGTCAGGGTTGTTGCATCAGCAATGACAAAAGGAACGCCTACGATCTTTGCCAATGTACTTGCCAGAAGGGTTTTTCCCGTTCCTGAAGGTCCCAATAACAAAATATTTGATTTTTCAATATCAACCTCTTGCTTATCCAGCACCATTTTCGGATTTTCATTTTCCATGCTCAACCGCTTGAAATGGTTGTATACTGCAACGGCTATGGTTTCCTTCGCCAAATCCTGACCAATAATATACTGATCGAGACGTTCTTTAATTTCCGCAGGTTTTAATAAATTTTGTAATGGTTTGGATGCCGCTCTCTTACGCCCCCAACTACCCACGACTTGAGAGGCCAGGCGAACGCATTCTTCACAAATATGTCCTTCTTCACCAGCAATAAGGGGAATATCAGGCCCTTGTGGTTGTCCACAAAAGGAACAATGTATTTTATCCGTGCTCATAGTTAGGTCTCAACCCGCCCTTTCTGTAAATCATTCAACCAGTTTTTTTGAAAATTATGTTGATTCCGATTTTCCAGAATGTTTAGAATCTTAGAGGAGACTTTGGAAAATTGTACGCTTTTACCTGGCCTTATTTTTTCACACATCATAAGGTGAAAGCCCATTTCCGTTTCAACGATTTGACTGATTTCGTTTTCAGCCATTGTAAATAATTCCGCATCAAGTTCTGGATACAGTTGTCCTCGAACTACATCCCCTAATTTACCACCTTCCATTGCAGTTGGACATTCTGAGTAGCGTTTGGCAAACCCCTCAAAACGATTAGTTCGACCATTGAGTTTATCTGCAATTTCAACAATCTTATCCAATGAAGCCTGATGTGTATTTTCCTTAAATTCCGGGTTAACGGTAATAAGAATATGACGTACCAATCTTTTTTCCGGAGTATCGAAACGGTCACGATGCATTTCGTAAAAAAGTTGAATATCAACTTCCGTGACTTCTGGTATCTTTGCTGAAACACGTTGCATAATGCTGTCAAATAGTAATTCACGATAAAGCGCTTTACGCAAGATTTCTTCATCTAAAGAGTTATTTTCCAGATCATGTACAAGATCGACCCGGCTTTCATAGCGGGATGCTACCGATAAAAAAGATTCGTCTATTTGCTGACTGGAAATTATAACACCTTCGGCTTCAGGTGATGAAATAACCAGAGACTCAAGTTCAAAACTCTTCTTTGCTTTTCTAAAAAGCGATTCATATTCATCGGCAGACAATTGAATAATATTTTTTCCTAATAGTTCCAATGCATAGCGTAGAATATGATAATTAAATTCAGAGGGTATTTCCTGCTTTAATTCTTGTTTTCTCATTGCAATCATCACCCTTCCTCATTTTCAGGATACATAAATTCAAGTGCTGTCTCTGGCACAAGAATTGTTCGCCCACGAAAACGAACATGATAAGCAGGTCCGTCCTCATATTCTTTCAATACTTTCTCAATCTCACCCTCATCTCCTGGATTTGCAATCACTTCACCCTGAATGCCTAATGTAATAGTCGGTGTCACTTTTTCATGAAATTCAAAACGTGTTGGTATCCAGAGATCACTTTCATATTGAAGCTCTTGTTCACGACAGCCAACCATCATACCTGCTTCAATAAAATCCACAGAGTAAACGATTTGATCTTGCAGGAATGTGCCAACATCACGAACGAAACCAACACTACCACTTCGAATCAACAACTTACCAGTTACTTCGCCAGGAAAAGTGCCATCATTACGAACGTTTCTAATAACCCGCACTGATTCACCAAATTCATATCTGGGGCGCACTGGAAGATCCTTTTAAATTAATATCACTCAAGGGAATACTAACAACGGTTGGTTCACCCATACGAAACACCTTGAACACTTTTTCAGTTTGTGCATCCGAGCCAACAAAGTCGCTATAGGCATTGCTCAACATTTCAGCATAAATATTACGACGTGCTTCATCTTCAGCAGGCATATCAATAACTTTTCCCAGGTAATCATGAAACCTTTGCAAAATATGTAAACGATTAACATGTACGATAGATTGATCGTATTCAATCTCAAAATAATTTAAAAAGTCTTCAGCACTGCTGAGTTCATCCAGATCCAGATCAAATTCACTTTCACTCATTTTTTTCTCCCATCGTATTTAAAATACAAATTGTTTATTAATGCTTATGAAACAGACTTCAAGTCCTTGTATACTGCCACATTCAACAATACTTTTGCTCCCAGCCTGTCTTTACTATCCAATTCCAAAATTTTCTTTAAGCGTGAAACTGCAGAATCTTCCTTCCCTATACGCAATTCCAGATAGGCAGTACCTTTCAATGCAAGCAGATAAAATCGGACCAGTGTCATTGAATCTTTTCGGTGTTTATCCAGGTATTTTTCATTCAACTCATTCCAATCATCAGGAAAATCGAGTTTTAACGCGTAAATACGTAACACTCTCTGCGCAACAATTAAAGCATCAGTTATTCGATGCTGATAATAAAAATATCGATACAGCGCCACCAGAACCATCGGATGTTCCGGTTCTAGAAAATAGGCTCTCATTAAAAGTTCTTCTGAACCAGCCTCACCATAATTCTCAGCAGCCTGATCAATACATTGCTGTGCTTCATCGCTGATCGCTTCATCGAAATACAGATTTTCACCTTCAAAATCCAACATATCCATAAAATTTATACCATGTCTTTTCTGTTAATAGGCGTATAATCTGTCTCTTTATAGTCAAATGAAATTGGTTCACAAACCTGCACTGCATCACAGTGATTGCACTCATCCTCAGGTTTTTCACCTCCTGGAATACAACCATGAGTGCCCACTTTTTGTTCTAATAGGCGTATACGTTCCAGTAAGCAGGATACTGCCTCAGCAACTGGATCTGGAATCAGGTGATGATTTAAGTCGATACCATCATTTGTTTTTGATTTAACCTGACGGGATTGTACGACTTTGCCTGGGATCCCAACCACTGTTTTGCCTGCAGGTACGTGAGCTATCACCACTGAGTTAGCGCCTACTCGAGCATCTTTGCCAATTTCAATCGGTCCCAGTATCTTTGCTCCCGCACCAACGACAACATTATCACCTATTGACGGATGTCGTCTGCCTTTGTTCCAGGAAACACCCCCCAAAGTCACACCATGATAAAGTGTCACATCATTACCAACGATAGACGTTTCGCCAATCACAACACCTGCCCCATGATCGATAAAAAAACGCTGTCCAATACTTGCCCCTGGATGTATATCAATGCTTGTCCAGACACGAGCGACATAAGAAAGCAGCCTTGGAAAATATCGTCCTCCTCGTCGCCAAAGTTTATTAGCCAGGCGGTATATAACAATTGCATGAATACCTGGATAGGTTGTTATGACTTCAAATCGAGTTCTGGCGGCAGGATCTCTTTGAAACACGCAAGCAATGTCCTCACGGATATGTTGCCAAACTGATATCGGTTGGTCGGTTTCTGGCAGTCCATCCATAATTTCTACACCTGCTTGCATAATTTAATCTCCTGCAAAGATATGACTTTAATAATAAATTTCATCACTAAATCGATTACGTTTCTTATGCATTAATTTCAAAATAGAAACGACGTAATTCCTTATCCTCAGGTGAACGTTTGTATTGAACCGAATAATGACGAATCATCTCCAGCAGTATTTCTGCCTGTTGACGCATTACTTGAATACCCATATTGGCATAAGCCTGTATGATGGCATGACAACCAGAGTGCTTACCCAATATAAATTGATGATCTCTTCCCAGATCAGCTGGATTAACACCCTGATAATTCATTCTATCTTTCATCAGACCATCAACATGAATACCTGCTTCATGAGTAAACACACCCTCGCCTACCAGACTTTTTTGCCAGCCAATTGAGCGACCTGAGGCTTGTTCTACCAATTGTGACACCGATAGATAATTAGCCATATCAATATCATATGCCTGATTAAAGAACTGCCTAAGTCCCATAGCGACTTCTTCTAATGGTGCATTTCCAGCTCGTTCACCCAAACCATGGACAGTCGTATTAACATGGGAAGCTCCAGCTCGGATAGCAGCCAATGTATTCGCTGTAGCCAGTCCCAAATCATCATGGGCATGCATTTCAATATCCAGATCAGTCATGGATTTTAATTTACAGATAGTTTCATAGACCTGAAAGGGTTCCATAATGCCAACGGTATCAGCAAAACGAAAACGTCTTGCCCCAGCCTTTTCTGATATTTCTAAGACTCTATATATAAATTCTGGATCGGCTCTTGAAGCATCTTCCCCACCTACGCAAATCTCCAGTCCCAGCTCAAGTGCTTCGTTAATATGTTGCTCAATTTGTGCCAGAACCCACTTTCTGTTTCGACCGAGTTTATTTTGTATTTGCTGATCCGATACAGGCATGGAAAGATCGATACTATGCACGCCAAGATTTTTACTCAAGACAATATCTTCACTATGCATTCGACACCAGACCATAATTCTTGCATTGTTCACTATTTCCGAAACAAGCCGAATTGATTCTCTTTCTTCTGCACCCATTGCTGGAATACCCACTTCAAGTTCTGGTACTCCCAATTTGTCTAATGCCTGTGCAATAGCTAATTTTTCCTGCAAAGAAAATGAAACACCTGCTGACTGTTCACCATCTCTGAGAGTTGTATCATTAATAATAATATGATTTTGTCTGTTCATAACAAGC
>JADGEK010000114.1:0-10552 GCA_016744395.1 Gammaproteobacteria bacterium
CTAGACAAGCTCATGAAGATGCTAAAGCTTATAGATAATCAGGTAAATTTTTTAAAAGCCAAGTTTGTTAATTTCACACTATTGTTCAGCAAAACTATTTTTGTGCTAGACTGAATTTAAACTTGTACTAATCCTATTAGAACCAACAAATTCATAAAATTGCTAATTTTAAAATATGTTGAAAAAAATTCCTGTCTCTAAGCTTAAATTAGGTATGACTGTATGCGAAATAAACCCTCATCCTAAAAAGTTTGCTTCTTCTTTGTTTGAAACAATTATTACTCATCAGTCTCAATTAGAACAATTTCAGAAGACAAATATTGAATATGTTCACATAAAAGTCAGGGATAAAAAACATCTAAAGACTGTATCACTTCAAAGTGAGTTGAAACAGGCCAAAACAATCAAGAAGGATTCAATACAGATTATAAAAAGTTTTATGAATGATATTCGCTTAGGTAAACAGGTCTCTATAGAATATGTAACCCCACTTGTCTCACAAATTGTACAATCAATTATTAGAAATGAAGAAGCATTATTAACACTGATTCAACTGAAAAATAAAGATCAATATACCTATGAACATTCCCTTAGAACCTCGGTGTTATTGACTGTTTTTGCAAAACAACTTGGATATAATGCAGAAGAATTAAATATGTTTTGTATGGGTGGTTTTCTTCTGGATATCGGTAAAGCTAAAGTACCCTTATCAATTCTTAGCAAACCATCAATGCTTAATGCACAGGAATTAGCGGCAGCCCAGCAACATATTAAAATTAATTATAAGTTAATCGAAGAGCTGGCAATTGATTCAGAGACAGTGATACAAATCATGACTGAACATCATGAAAGGTTAGATGGCTCTGGTTATCCCTGCAATAAAACATCAAGCAAACTTTCTCTGGCAGGACAAATGGCGGCAATAGTGGATACTTATGATGCCTGTGCTTCTGATCGGGTTTACAAAAAAGCAACACCACCCCACAAAATATTACAAAACTTTCTATACAAACAACAGCTGTTTGACAATAGTATTGTTAATATTTTTATCCACTGTATTGGTATTTATCCCATTTCAAGTTTCGTCTCTTTATCAAACGGTCAACTCGCTCTTGTTATTGGCCAAACTGAAAAAGGCTTACTTTACCCCAATATTAGAATAATTTTTGATTCAGTAAAACGAGTCTATATTGACCCCATTGACATTCAGTTAAGATCAGATGCTGATGTTCCCCAGATAGTGGGTGTGGAAGATCCCATAAAATGGGGGATTGATACTTATAGTTTTCTTATCAATCAATGAGCCAGCAACAGCCCTGTTATCTTATTCTGGCTGGTGCAATTTGCCTGCTCTTATACCCTGCGTTTACCCAAAATAAAACATGACTCTTCATTCTGCCATTAATCTAATTGATTAGTTGAATTAATTAGACGATTGGTCTAATATTACCAATATGACAGTATTAGCACCAATAAAGCGCCGCCGTGGTCGTCCGCCAAAAGATCAGGCTGCTTTTAGCGAGACTAAAGCAGACCTCATTCGATCTGGTATGGAACTGCTGACAGAAAAAGGGTTCTCATCGACTGGTCTTGACGAGATACTTGGCCGTGTTGGTGTACCCAAAGGGTCTTTTTATCACTACTTTGGCAGTAAAGATGCGTTCGGTTCAGAGCTTATTAAGCAATACACTACCTTCTTCAATCATAAGCTGGATAAATTCTTATTAGATGAGTCCTTAGCGCCCCTTGATCGTCTGGAGGCATTTATAAATGATACTATCGCTGGTATGGCTCGACACGAATTCAAGCGAGGCTGTCTTGTTGGTAATCTTGGTCAAGAGATGGGGGCTCTGCCTGAGTCATTTCGTGAGCAATTAAATGAAGTTTTTATTGAATGGCAGCAACGCATTGCCTTATGCTTGGAACAAGCTAAATGTGCCAAGCAGATTTCTGTTAAGACAGATAGTACTGAAGCAGCCTATGTGTTTTGGACTGGATGGGAAGGTGCAGTTCTCAGGGCAAAGCTGGAACAAAGTGATTCAGCTTTAAAGGTATTTTCGGCTTATTTCCTGGATAGCCTTAAATAATTTTTTCTTAATTAATAGACGATCAGTCTAATTATTGGAGTAACATAAAATGTTCAAGGGTATTTTGATTGATAAACACGAAGAGATATACAGTGTGAAATTAGAAAATATTGATGAATCGATGCTGCCTGAAGGAGATGTCAGTATAGATGTACATTATTCTTCGCTGAATTACAAAGATGCACTCGCCATCACTGGTCAGTCTCCTGTTATCCGTCGCTTTCCAATGATACCTGGTATCGACTTCGTTGGTACGGTGACAGACTCTTCCCACCCAGACTATACTGTTGGGTCACAAGTCATCCTTAACGGTTGGGGGGTTGGGGAAGTCCATTGGGGTGGACTTGCCCAAAAGGCACAGGTGAATGGTGATTGGCTTGTTCCCTTGCCTTCTTTGTTCGATCCTCTACAAGCAATGGCGATTGGTACCGCAGGATATACTGCAATGCTCTGTATTATGGCCCTTGAACGTAATGGCATAACTCCTGACAAGGGTGATATTCTTGTTACTGGTGCTGCAGGGGGCGTTGGAAGTGTTGCAGTAGCAATACTGTCTAAACTGGGTTATAAGGTGATTGCATTAAGTGGTCGGGGTGAAGAAGAAACGGCTTACTTAAAATCACTCGGTGCAGCAGAAATTATTTCTCGTTCCGTGTTATCAGAACCTGGTCGGGCTCTCGGAAAAGAGCAATGGGCAGGTGTTGTCGATGTTGTGGGCTCGCATGTGCTTGCAAATGCCTGTGCTAATACAAAGTATGGTGGCGTTGTTACAGCTTGTGGATTAGCTGGAGGAATGGATTTTCCTGCGACTGTTGCTCCTTTCATTTTAAGAGGAGTTTCACTGATTGGTATCGATAGTGTGATGTGCCCAAAAGAATTTCGACTTCAAGCCTGGCAACGATTAGAAGAGGATTTAGATATTACATTGCTCGAAAACATTGCTGTTGAGATTGGAATGTCTGAAGTCATTTCTGCTGCTGATGATTTAATTTCTGGGCGTATTCGGGGAAGACGGATTGTTAATGTGAATCGATAAAAGATCAATGAGTATTCAAGCTTAAAAAGCCTCACTCATGTGAGGCTTTTTGATTTCCACGATTCATTGATAAGCTTCTTTTTATCTGACTTATAAATCTAATATTGCCTTCTGTGCAACCAGTAATGCCTCACTTGGATTCGCTTCAATCGGCGCACCTAATGAACCTTCTTCACGGTAATAACGCAGAGTGAAGCCAGAAAACAAGGATAGAAGTTCATTTTTCTTAAGTCTAAAATTGGTGTTTCTGGGCCCTGAATCGGAGACAGGCTGATCACCCTCCAAATACTCCTGTTCAACGAACGTTTGATAATAAATCAAACCGCCTGGTTTTAACGCAGAAATGAGAGATGGAATGATATCACGTAATAGGAAATGGCCGATAATAATAACATCGAAGCCTTCTTTGTGCATTTCAATTTGCTGTACATCCTGGCTGATATCACATTGTTTGGCAAAGACCACAAGGTGACGTTCCTCTGCAAACTCAAGCACTTTATCTATTGCTAAGTCTGATAAATCCCAGGCATGGCTTTCAAATCCCAATTCAGCCATTCTCAATGCATTCCCTCCCAACCCACAGGCTAAATCAAGTGACTTTCCTTGTTGCGGTAACAAATGAGTATTCAGCTCAAGTACTTCAATGACCTGATTAGGAACTTGCACCTGCCCATATCGATCATTCCATTTTTTTCTGAGAGCCTGCATTTTTTTGTCTTATTTATATTTGTGAGTTGTCAATAGAAGAAAGAGTATAGCAAAACGATCTTAACGTCGCCAAAACGAAGGGGTAAGAATAACCAATAAAGTAAAAATCTCCAGACGCCCTAATAACATGGCAAAACAAAGTACCCATTTAGAAAAGTCATTGATGTCTTTATAATTTGCACCCACATCACCCAAACCTGGTCCCAGGTTATTTAAACAGGCAGCCAAAGCAGAGAAAGCCGTCACTTGATCTAAACCTGAAGCCATTAAAAGTAACATCATGACACTAAAGCTGGCAACATAAAGTGCAAAGAATCCCCAGATGGCATTACTGACGTTCTCAGGCATGACTTTGCCACCAATTTTAACGGGAATTTGGGCACTGGGGTGAATCAGACGAAAAATTTCTCTAAGACCCTGCTTAAATAACAAAATAACACGAATGACTTTCATACCACCGCCAGTGGATCCCGCACAGCCACCAACAAAGCTAATGAAAAGTAGCATCACAGGTAAAAAGCCAGGCCAGTTATAATAGTCTGAGGTCGTAAATCCTGCCGTCGTCCCAATTGAAATCGTTTGAAAGATACCATGATGTAAAGCATCTCCCCAGCTTTCAAAGGTCGTTGTGAAGTGCAGATACAAGACAGATATTGTCGAGGCAACAGCTAAAATGAGGAGATAAACCCGAAATTCAACATCAAAGAAATAAGGTTTTATGCTATGAGAACGCAAAGAACTGAAGTGCAAAGCAAAGTTTATACCTGAGAGCACCATGAAAAAGCCAGCAATGCCTTCAATCAATCGACTATTAAAAAAGCCAATCGAAGCATCATGGGTTGAAAAACCACCAATAGCGACCGTTGAGAAGCTATGAGCCAGGGCATCAAAAGGTGTCATACCCGCCAACCAATACGCTAAACCACAAGTAATGGTTAAGCTTAAATAGATATACCAAAGTGCTTTGGCAGTTTCAGTAATTCTGGGCGTCAGTTTACTGTCTTTAATAGGGCCAGGGGTTTCTGCTCGATAAAGCTGCATACCTCCAATACCCAGCATAGGTAAAACAGCAACCGCTAAAACAATAATACCCATACCACCAAGCCACTGCAATTGCTGGCGATAATAAAGAATTGAGTAGGGTAAATCATCCAGGCCAACAAAGACGGTTGCCCCTGTTGTCGTCAATGCTGAAATGGATTCAAATAAGGCATCAGTAAAGCTGGCATCCAGACTATGAGAGAGATAGAGAGGTAAAGAACCAATCAAACCAAAAACAAACCAGAAAAGCACCACTACAATAAATCCATCACGAATTCTGAGTTCACGGCGAAGACGTCTGACGGGCATCCAGACAATCAATCCACTGAGAAAAATCACTAAAAATGCATTGATAAACGCGACAGTTTCAGTATCTTCATACCACCAGGAGATAGCAATCGAAGGTATCACTGTGGTACTGAATATCATCATTAATAAACCGACAATACGGAGAATAACGAGTGGTTGCATGTTTCTATGGCCTCAGAGCATTCTTCTAAAATAAAGGTCTAATAAAAAGGTCTTAAATGAAGGTAACTGCGACCTGGAAAAGACGTTCCACATCAATGATATGACGTTTATCAACCAAAAATAAAATCACATGATCATCTGATTCAATTACAGTATTGTGATGCGCAATAATGACTTCACCAGAACGGACAATGGCGCCAATTGTGGTGCCTGGAGGCAAAGAAATTTCCTCAATGGCTCGACCGACCACTTTTGATGTTTTTTCATCACCATGGGCAATTGCTTCAATGGCTTCAGCAGCACCTTTGCGTAATGAGTGCACCATTTCGACATCCCCACGACGCACATGAGCCAGCAGACTGCCAATAGTGGCTTCCTGAGGAGAAATTGCAATATCAATATCACCACTTTCAACCAGATCAACATAAGCCGCCCGGTTAATCAAAGCCATCACTTTTCTGGCCCCGAGCCTCTTTGCCAGCAGTGCCGACATAATATTGGCTTCATCATCATTCGTAAGGGCACAAAAGACATCAGTTCCTTCAATATTTTCTTCTATAAGCAGCTCTTCATCTGAAGCATCACCCAATAAAACAATGGTCTTTTCCAATTCTTCAGATAGCATTCGTGCATTGGCAGGGTTGTGGTCAATGAGCTTTACATGCAACCTGTTCTCCAGGGCTCTTGCCAAACGTTGTCCAATGTTTCCACCACCAGCGATCATAATACGCTTATAGGGCTTATCAACCCGCCTAAGTTCTGACATCACTTTGCGAGTATTACGCCGATCAACAATGAAAAACACCTCATCGTGCTCTTCAATAATGGTGTCACCCATGGGAGTAATGGGGTGTCCCTTTCGATAAATGGCTGCAACACGAGTATCAACATTCGGCATATGCTCCCGTAACTCCTGAAGCTCATGCCCTAATAAAGGTCCACCTTGAAACGCCCTTACTGCCACCAGTTGCACCTGACCACCTGCAAAATCCAGAACTTGAAGCGCACCTGGATAGGCAATTAAGCGTTTAATATAATCAGTCACCAATTGCTCTGGACTGATCAAAACATCAACAGGCAACGCTTCATGAGAAAACAATTGGGGATATTTTAAATATTGAGTAGAACGCACCCGTGCAATTTTCATAGGTGTATGAAAAATAGTATAGGCAATCTGACAAGCGATCATATTTGTTTCATCGCTATTGGTGACCGCAATGATCATATCGGCATCATCACAGCCCGCTCTATTTAAAATTTCAGGGTGTGAACCTCGGCCTCTCACCGTTCGAATATCCAGGCGATCTTGTAAAATAGCCAGTTTTCGGCCATCCAAATCCACAACGGTGATATCATTGTCTTCACTGGCTAAGTTTTCTGCTAAAGAAGAACCAACCTGACCAGCACCTAAGATTAATATTTTCATAGAGCAGGTGTTCTACCTATCTTTATCATGAGAGAGTTTTGATGATTTCAGTGTCCAGAGACCAAGGTTATTCTTTTGTTTTTTTGGAAATACTCTTAGCATCAATGCCTAATGTCTTCATTTTTCGATACAAATGAGTTCGTTCAACACCAGCCAATTGTGCTACTTTCCCAACACTGCCACCGACGGCAATGAGCTTTTCTTCAAGATAGGCTTTTTCAAAAAGCTCTCTTGCTTCTTTAAGCGGGTATTCAAACAAGGCTTTTAATGCATTATCGCCAGGCATCGTCTCATGGTCTGGAGCACCCTGTTTTTGTGCTTCATACACAATACAGGCTTCCACTTCTTCCAAAGTAATTGTTTCCAGCTCAGAAACAATTAAAAGCCGTTGCACCAAATTTTTTAATTCTATCAGATTACCAGGCCAAAGATAATTTCTTAATTTATTTAAAGCAGCAATGGAAAAATTACGATAATTAAACTGCTCTTGCTGAACAAATCGGTCACGATAATAGTTCAACAAATCAGGCACATCTTCGCAATGCTCCCGCAGTGGTGGAATTTTTACCTGAAGTACATTTAATTGAAAAAATAATTCAGAGTTAAACTGCCCCTGCTTGACTAATTGTTCCAGATTATAATGGGAGGCCGTAATAATACGGCACATCATACTAATGGATTCCGTCCCTCCGAGTCGGTGGAAATACCCTGTTTCCAGAGTATTCAATAGACGCCTTTGAGTTGCAATTTCCATCTCGCCAATGTCATCAATATACAGCGTACCACGCCCCGCCTGTTCCAATAGACCATAATATATTTTTCCGTCAACCTCTGAACCAAAGAGTTCTCGTGCCGAATTATCAGCATCCAGTGTGGCCACACCTAATTCAATATAAGGCTGCTCAGAACGGTGACTCAAACGATGCAGTAAACGGGAGTATTTACTTTTCCCACTACCAGGTTCTCCAATGAATAACACTCTGGAATCATGCTGAGAGATTTGTTTTATTTCTTTGTATAAATTTTGGTTTATCTGACTCTTTCCTACTGGCTCATCGGCAATAGAAAGCTGTTTACGCATTCCCTGATTTTCCTCATCCAACTTATGAGCTTCCAAAGCATGCTCAACAGTAAGTAAGAGTTTAGCCAAAGAAAGTGGTTTCTCTAAAAAATCATAAGCGCCCAGGCGGGTGGCTTCAACGGCTGTTTCAACACTGCCGTGTCCAGACATCATAATGACAGGAAAGTCACCGATAACATCATTTTCAGCTTTTGTATTGACAGCAGTGTCTTTCCATTCTTTAAGCAGGCTGATACCATCAATATCAGGCATCCAGATATCCAATAAAACCAATTCAGGACGTTTCAGGCGACAGCTTTCTCTTGCTGTTTCTCCATTTTCAGCAATTTCAACATCATAGCCTTCATCCTGAAGTATTTCTTGTACTAATTCACGGATATCAGGTTCGTCATCAACAACAAGTATATAGGCTGACGCCATTTTTTTTCCTCAATCGTTATGTTATACCCAAACGACTTGGGTATAGGTATTATTCACTTTGTTTATAGTTCATAAGCTCAATATTATGCAACAGGCAATCGGATAACAATTTTTGCACCCCCTTCGGGTGCATTTTCAGCCACAATGGAACCACCGTGCTCTTCAATAATTTTTTTCACAATAGCCAAACCCAGACCTGTACCTTTTGGCTTATTCGTCACATATGGATCAAAAATATTGGCCAGCATATCCTCAGGAAATCCTGGCCCATTATCCGTAAGTTCCAGCAGACACCAGTATTGATTATTAATTTCCAGTAAATGAGTCTTTACAAATAAATCACTTTTGTCTTGCTCATTCGATGCTTCCACTGCATTTTTTATCAAATTATGAAAAACTTGTCTCAAGCGTCCTTGATCCGCCTCAACTAAGGTACCACTGATCGTTAATTCTGATGAGATAGTGAGTTTATCGCTGCCGCGGTAGAGATCAACCACTTCCATTAATAAACTTTCAATGTCCAAAGGGTGAACTTTCAATTCAGGCATTTTGGCGTATTCTGAAAAGGCTTTCACCATTTCTTTCATACTATCAACCTGATTAATAATAGTCGATGTCAATCGGTCCATTGTCTCAGCATCTTTTTGATCCATCGTCTTCAAGTATTTATGACGGATTCGCTCAGCGGATAACTGAATTGGAGTCAAAGGATTTTTAATTTCATGAGCCAGTCGCCTTGCAACCTCCCCCCATGCTGCATCCCTTTGAGCCTGAACCAGTGACGTCACATTTTCAATCACTATTACATAGCCGCCATCAGCCAGGGCATTACCACGACATAATAGATTTTTACGACCATCAGATTCACTCAAGGTCACTTCTTCACTCCAGTGTTTGACACGGTTTTGAATCGCCGTCATTATCCAGCGTACCAATGACTCCAGTTCAGGTTTTTCTTTGGTCATTTGAAAGAGTGAAAGGCCATGGTATTCATTCACATTGACACCTAAAATCAAGCTGGCCTCTGGATTACTGGTTCGTATTTCCTTGTTCTGAGTCAAGCTGATAATACCAGAAGAGAGGTTGCTCAAAACAGCTTCAAGATAGTCTCTTTGGCTTTTTGCCTGCTGATGACTTTCTTCCAGAGCGTTATGAGTTTGTGATAACCGTCTGACCATTTTATTAAATGACTGAATCAATAAACCAAAGTCATCATCATTTAATAAAGGGATGGGCTTATGATATTCGCCTTCAGCGACAGCTTTGGTACCCTCTGCCAGATCTCGAATCGGAGAGGCTATTCGTTTTGCCGAGTAAAAAGCGGCCCAGACAGCACTTAAAATCCCCAGTAATAAAACCAGAGACAGGGTGAGCGTAAAACTGATCTTCAAGGGTTTACGCAAGTAAACCAGGCCTTTATATTCTGAATAGGCTTGCTGTACACTGGCCGCTAAACGATGTTGGCGCTCGCTTAGAGGCACCATCGCTTGCAGTATTAAAAAACCCTTCTCACCCTCAAACGTGATACGGGCCAGAACACGGATCATTCGATCGGAATCTTCACTTAAATCAAGCACCACATGATCACGCCCTTGCTGTAAGGGTAAGAGTAAATCAGAACTTGGAATATCAGGAACAATATCACCTTCTTCAACGGAACTTGACCCCAGGATTCGACCCCTTGAGGTCATTAATGTGACTTCATCAACCCCACTTTTTTCTCGAATTTCACCCAATGACACAACCGATAGTGTATTAATATCCACTAAAATCTCATCGCTCAAGCGACGAATTTGACGTAAGAGTGTCTTCTTTTTTTCATCCACCGCTGAACGGCTCAAGTTCATTGCATCTTCTAGTGCTTGCTCAACGGTCACATCAAACCAACTATCAATACTGCGGTGAATAAACTGAATTGAAAAGCTATAAACGACTAACGCAGGAAACACGGCAAGACTTACAAAAATAATAACCATTCGTAATGTCAGTCTGGAGCCTGCAACATGTTGACGTAATTGACTGAGTAACCGCCATGCCTGTCGCGCAATCAGAAAAACCAACATGACAAGAATAACAAGATTCACTGTCAACAAAAGGTAATAGAGTTGCTGAAATTGATCGGCATCCATAGTGGAGCTGCTGATCATTCGTAATGAAAAGAATAAAATCAACAGAATAACAAATATGGCCAGGGGGCCATTAAATATTTTTTTTATCATTCTGAAGACTCTTTATAAGCTGATGGCTCTTTATTGGTTGACGACTCTTTATTGGGATTGCCC
>JADGEK010000114.1:10652-12166 GCA_016744395.1 Gammaproteobacteria bacterium
TTGGTTAAAGGGTGGTAGCGTAATTCAAATAATTGCGTAGACTCTTTAATAATAATGTTCCGCCACCAGGGCCTCACTCTTAAAACCTGAACTTCAACCGCAATGGTTAAAGGAATACCATTTTCCAAGGCATCAACCACATCTTTTGGAAAATTCATTTTTAGATCAGCATCAATGACAATGCTCTTTTTTTGTTCAAACGAACTGGCTGCAACGACTTGAAAATCACTTTTATTAAGCAGGCTGGGAAAAACATTCAATAAAAATGATACTACTAAAGAACTTATCACTATCACTAGAAAAGCAAAAACAGCCTGACATTGAGGACAGCGTTTACGACTTCTGCGTTCTGAAAAAAAACGTGCACCATTTTTTTCAGAAAAACTCAATTTATCAATATGGCTCATATTAATCCTGGCTCATGTCTTGCTCTTTTTTTAATTCTTTCTTAAGCAATGCATAGTAAAACCCATCCATATTCTGATCACCTGGAAGGACTTGACGGCCAACAGGTAGTGCATGACCCCATTCCTCATTAATGATAATCTCTGTCGCATCAAACTCATTGGTTCGATCTTTTTTCTGCTTTTGCAAAAAGGATAAAACCTGCCGATCATTTTCTTCCCTTAAAATTGAACAAGTGGCATACAAAAGAACGCCGCCAGGTTTTAGCATCCGCCAGAGGTTATTTAAAATCTGTTCTTGTAATTGAGTAAGAGCCAAAATATCATCAGCGCGCCGAAGTGTTTTAATATCAGGATGACGCCTAATCACACCTGTTGCCGAACAAGGAGCATCCAATAAAATACGATCAAATAATTGTCCATCCCACCAGTCCTGTTGAGCAGCATCAGCAGTCAAGATAATTAATTTATCAGGGGGTACATTTAAACGCACACTATTTTCCTGAACTCGTTTTAACCTTTCAGAACTGATATCCAAGGCAACAATACTGTCTAATAATGGCTGCTGTTCAAAGAGGTGCATCGTTTTCCCCCCTGGTGCAGCACAAGCATCCAAAATTCTCTCACCTGGCTGTGGAGCAAGTAAATGGGCAGATAACTGGGGCGCACCATCTTGAACACTCAAAGCACCTTCTACAAAAAGAGGCAGCTGATCAACTGAAACAGGCTTATCTAAAATAACAGTTGGGGCATTATACTGCGCCACCGAATCTGATTTATGCCCTGAAACCTGAGGCCTGGAATAAGCAATTTCAGCACTCGTCAGCAGTTGAATGTAATTATCTGTATCAAATTGTTGATTAAGCCTTAATGTCATCGGAGGCCGCTCATTACCCGCCTCAAGTATCGATTCAATCGAACGCTTATTGTTCTTCCAGGAATTTTTAATGGCACTGATAAGCCACTCAGGATAGGAATAACGACTGGAATAAGATTGATCCAGTCTCGTTAGCAAAGACTCCTTTTCTCTAAGGAAGCGTCTTAAAATAGCATTGACCAGCCCTTTAGCCCAGGATTGCTGTAGTTCATTACAGGCATTAACGGTCTCAG
>JADGEK010000198.1 GCA_016744395.1 Gammaproteobacteria bacterium
CTCAGGAATATTGGCTTCTTCTGCACATTCTTTAATCATCGTTTCTTCAATACAATAGCCAGCACCATGGCCCCCAGCCACAAGATGATCAAGCTTACCAGGAAAAGTAAATTTATCTCTTGCCCGCCTGGCCACCCATATAAAAACCTCTCCCTGCTTTTCAACCCAGGCATTAAGATGAATACCATATTTTTTGATACCCAGCAGTGACGAGGCTGCACGTTCAATGGTAAAGAATGATGGATTGTTATAGCCAGTATTGACATTATATTGCTCATCAACCCAAGAAGTAATCACTCCCGACTGATACCAGCTTTTAGCCACTTCATCAACAGCTAGACTGCGACTCTCAAAATTATTCACATCCAGTTGAAACGTCACAGCCTCTTTGCCTTGAAACTCAGAAAATAAAAAAACAGATTCAAACGGCTTAAAAACAGCCAACTTTGACTTGTGGATATAACCCAAGATAGAAGTATCAATAAAAAAGGGTAGATAGTCATTAAGATTGTTTTGATTACATTCATTTATCCAGTCGAGATAGGCTTTATTTCTTTGTTCTGTGCTCAGCATTTAGTATCCACTTGCTTGGGTCATTTTTTTTGGTATTGATATCATACAATAAAATTATTATAATGGTCAGTCTACATTAAAAAAAGCAGTCTTATCGGCTGCTTTTTTTGTTGGGGCCTTATTCTGTCATAAAGACTTTTTTTCATCAAAGAGACAGTGACTATAAATAGAAATTGCCCCACCCCAACATTATAAGGCTTAGGACTAAAGCCATTACTTAGGGGCTAATGTTTTCAACTAACACTTTAAAATTGTCTTTAAAGATTTTTGTTTAGGAAAAGCCAGTGTCAGATCATATTATGAATACTTATGGCCGGTTACCGGTCAGCTTTGTTAAAGGTGAAGGCTGTTATCTCTATGATGATCAAGGTGAACGCTATCTTGATGCATTGACAGGTATTGCCGTATGCGGCCTAGGGCATAGTCACCCTGCCGTTGCACAAGCCATTAGCGATCAAGCCAGCACTTTAATGCATACGTCTAATTTATATGGTATCCCAAACCAAGAAGCACTGGCGGATAAAATCTGTGAACTTTCTTCTATGGATAAGGTTTTTTTCAGTAACTCAGGTGCTGAAGCCAATGAAGCAGCCATCAAAATTGCTCGTCGCTTTGGTCATACAAAAGACATCGATTTACCAACAATTATCGTCGCCAACAAGAGCTTCCATGGCAGAACGTTATCAACTTTATCTGCAACAGGAAACCCTAAAATTCATGCAGGCTTCGAACCTCTGGTTCCTGGTTTTATTCATGTTGATTTTGATGATATGGATGCGATCAAACAGGTTGCCTCTGACAATGACAGTGTTGTTGCAATTATGGTTGAACCCATTCAAGGGGAAGGCGGTCTTGCCACGCCAGCAATGAGTTACCTGCAAGAGATACGTACTTTTTGTGATGACAATGGCCTGCTGATGATTTTGGATGAAATTCAAACAGGCATTTGCCGGACAGGAAAATGGTTTGCAGGTCAGCACAGTGACATTGTGCCCGATGTCATGACTCTAGCCAAAGGTTTAGGTAATGGATTCCCTATTGGTGCCTGTGTTGCTAAAGGTGCTGCAGCTGAAATTTTGGTGCCTGGTACTCATGGTTCCACCTTTGGCGGAAGTCCCCTGGCCTGCGCTGCTGCGCTGGCAACGATAAAGACAATGCAAGCGCAGAATCTTGATCAACGTGCTACTGAGTTGGGTGATTATTTTCAGCAAGGTTTTAAAAAATCACTGCAAGATTTAATTGAAAAAGGTTTTGTTAAAGACATCAGGGGCAAAGGCCTCATGATAGGCATTGAATTGGCACAACCCTGTACAGAACTGGTTAAAAAAGCACTCGATAAAAAACTGCTTATTAATGTCACAGCAGATAGTGTCATCCGTTTATTGCCTGCATTAATTATTACAGATGCTCAGGCAGATGACATTATCAACTTGGTTAGCGAACTCATTATTGGGATCTCTGACTGAACAGACAGCAATTTTAAAACATTGCTAAATTCGATTAGCAATACTTTGAAAAAATGACCTCGAAAGAGAAAGAAATATGACGACTGAAAATAAATTACGCCACTTTTTAACTTTGATGGACTTTTCCAGTGATGAGTTGAAGAACATGACTGATCGTGCCATTGTCCTGAAAAAAAGGCAAAAAGCAGGTGATATTTATGAACCATTGAAAAACCGTATGCTGGGGATGATTTTTGAAAAATCATCCACTCGTACTCGTGTTTCATTTGAAACAGGAATGGTACAGTTTGGCGGCGGTGCATTATTTCTATCACCTAGAGACACTCAGCTAGGTCGTGGAGAACCCATTGAAGACAGTGCACGCGTATTGTCTCAAATGGTTGATATCATCATGATTCGAACCTTTGAGCACGAAAAACTGGAAAAATTTGCGGAATATTCTTCAGTGCCTGTCATTAATGCCCTGACTGACATGTACCATCCCTGTCAGTTATTAGCAGACATGCAATGCTATCAAGAACACAGAGGTAGCATTGAAGGAAAAATAGTCACTTGGGTCGGTGATGGCAATAATATGTGCCATTCCTATATTAATGCTGCTCGCCAATGGGGTTTCAAATTAAATATCGCCTGTCCCGAAGGCTATGATCCTGATCAAAATATTTATGATGCTGCAGGTGACAAAGTAGAAATTATTCGTGATCCTCTGGAA
>JADGEK010000115.1 GCA_016744395.1 Gammaproteobacteria bacterium
GCCTGAGCTAACCATACGAACCATTTCAATTGAAGGGACTAACTGGCATACCAGTTCAGCCATCTCTGTTTCAATCTGTGTCGGTGCACCAAATCCCAGCCCTTCTCCAGCCGCATCCTGTACTGCTTTGACGACTTCAGGGTGAGCATGTCCCATGATCATCGGACCCCATGAGGCAACATAATCGATATAACGATTGTCGTCTTCGTCATAAAGATAGGCACCTTCACCTTTTTTAAAATAAACAGGATCGCCACCGACACCTTTAAATGCTCTAACGGGGGAGTTAACACCACCAGGAATTGTTTTTTGAGCTTGTTGAAACAAATCGTGTGATCGGGTCATAGTAATAATTTCCTGTTTAAATCGGTTTAAAAATGTAGAGTGTCAATTATCTGTAAAGCAGTCACTTACATCAAGAATTAAATAATTCCTGATAAATTTTAGCGGTACTGAAAATGGCCTGTTCATCATGAAACAAGTCATTAATGACCGCAATTGCATGGGCACCACGTTTAATTAAATCTTGTGCATTGTCCTGTGTAATGCCGCCAATGGCAACTATTGGGACTTTAAGCTCTTGCTTTGCAAGCTCAAGGAGCTGCAAATCAGCCTGTAGAGCATCAGGCTTGGTTTTTGAAGGAAAGAATCGTCCAAATGCAACATAATCTGCACCCTGAGTAATGGCTTGTTGTGCATTTTCTAACTGGTTATAGCATGACACGCCAATAATGCCCTGTTCACCTAAGGTTTTTCTCGCATCAGCAATTTTTCCATCTTCTTTACCAACATGAACACCATCAGCGCTCACTGCTTTGGCAAGTTGTGGATCATCATTAATGATGAAGCAGACATTATGTTGTTTACAAAGTTGGCTGATTTGATGGGCTTGATGAAGCTTTTCTGATTTTGATGCCAATTTATTTCGGTATTGGACTATTTGTGCGCCACCCAGAATAACACTTTTAATGGCGCTAATCATGGCATCTGCAGCAATCAGTTCAGGTGCAGTAATCGCATATAAACCCTGGATTTTTTTTGCTTTTTCCTGGGCTATTTTGGATATTATCGTATTCAATTTTTTGTTTGATCTGCTGTTTTTATTGAGTAGGTCTTTTCTGCTCCATTTCTCTCAAACTTTGTCCAGTTTTCTGTCCAGGAAAACCTATCAGGATGGTATTGCCCCATACCCGATTGATAACCGTCTACAAGAGATTGCCAGGAGTATTCTTGTGCAATGCTGACCGCATCAGGAATGGATTCACCACAGGCAACCAGACCTGCAATGGCGGATGTTAAAGTACATCCTGAACCATGATAGCTATTGGGTAAACGTGTCCAGCAACTGGCTTCAATTTTCCTATGATGGCCGTAAAAAGTATTTATTACTTGCTCTGTGCTTTCATGGGTCCCAGTTAAAAGCACATATTCACAGCCATCGTCCATGAGTTCTTGTGCGCAGGCATCCAGAGAGTCTGCTTCTGGGGCAAGGAGACGGACTTCATTACTATTGGGCGTAACCAGGTTCGTGAAAGGAAAAATTAAATCAGAATAAGCCAGTGACATTTCTTCACTGGCGAGGGACATTCCACCACCAGCGCTAATGATAGGATCAACAATGACGGGAATCTCATGATAGTCATGCAAAATTGTATGAATGGCATTAATATTTTCGATGCTACCAACCATGCCAACTTTAAAGACGGCAATTGGCATATCTTCAAGAATGACTCGTGCTTGTTCAATGAGTAATTTGGCGTCGGTCGCAGAAAAATATTTCACATTTTGAGTGTCCTGAACCGTCAGTGCGGTGATCACTGGAGCAATACGAGCCCCCATACTGGCTGCTGCTTCGATATCTGCTTGTATTCCTGCACCACCAGTTGGATCATTGCCAGAAAAAGACATCACAATAGGACGGGATTTTTTCATAAATTTTGTAAGCCTTTACTCAACTCAGTTTTGATATACCTTATGGATAACTTATTTTATTGATTTAAATGGGTTTCACAATGACTAATATAATAATGCCCATTAACATAAAAACAGGTATTTCATTAAACCATCGATAGTAAACATGACTGTGTGTATTTTTATCCGCTTTGAATAATTTAACGAGCTTCCAACAATAAAAATGATAGATAATTAGTAGCGCGACAATTGCTAATTTAATGTGTAGCCAAAGCATAGATGAGTATGCTTGCCAGGCATATTCAAAAAGCATCCAAAAACCAAGAACAATAGTCACAATTGCTGCGGGTGTCATAATGCCATAAAACAATTTACGTTCCATTATTTTAAAGCGTTCATTGCTAATTTCATCATTACTACTGGCATGATAAACAAATAATCGAGGTAAATAGAATAGTGCTGCAAACCAGGAAACCATGAAAATAACGTGAAAAGCTTTGACCCATAACATTGATAATATCCTTTCTAATTTGCTTTATAATCTTTATCTTTGGAGATATCTAAATAGCTGCACCTAAGCTAAGAACAATTTTTAAGAAAATCCGTATTAAGAGGAGGCAATATATTGTTTTGCTCGGACTTCGTCAAATCACAAAAAAATACATTGCCTCCTCTTATACTCAGTGTTCAACATTTAGGTCTATTAATTGAGTGATTGGAATGCTGTTGCCCTAAAGAATTAAGCTTTTTATTACCGTTTCTAATTCTGTGTGCGACATCTCACCTAATTTATGTTTAAAAATTTTCCCTTCTTTACTAATAAAAAAAGTTGTTGGCGTAAGAGTAACCTGACCAAATGACTGAGCTATTTTTCCATCTGAATCTAAAACAACAGGGTAAGACATCTTTTTTTGACGAACCATTTCTTTCACTTGAGATTCGGGGTCATAATCCATTGCCACTCCAATAATGACCAAATTCTGGGCCGAATATTTATGAGACAGCTCGACTAATGCAGGGATCTCCAAGACACAGCCAGGGCAAGTGGTTGCCCAAAAATTAATAATAACAGGCTTACCTTTCAGTTGTTGAAGGCTGAATTGATTGCCTTGCAAATCCTTAAAATGAGCCTGTGGTGCAGGAGATTGTCCTGAAGGAGCCAGCCACAAGTAGCCCAATAGTGCGCCGAGTAAAACAACAAAACCAATAACAGCGAAATCTTTTTTCTTCATTTGTTACGAATTATCCAAATTGTGAGAAGGCTGAAACTTTTCTTTTTGAAATCTCTATTTAAGCCCAGAGCATTATATTGTACGCGGTCTACTCAATCAGTGTTAGGTCAGGTTAAATTTTAGTTTTAATTTCTACTCTGCCTTATCCTGTATTATAATGTTTTATTCAGTTAGATTTCCAGAAATAAGGTCAGACTTTAGAGGCAAAGAAACGGTGACAAAGATTAAAGTGGGTATAGTGGGTGGTACAGGTTATACCGGGGTTGAGTTATTGAGGTTGTTAGCAAACCATCCAAATGTTGAGCTTCAAGTGATTACTTCGCGATCAGAGTCAGGACTTCCTGTTAAGGATTTATTTCCTAACTTACGCGATCACCTGAATATACAATTTTCTGAACCCAATGTTCTGACACTAAAAAACTGTGATCTGGTCTTTTTTGCAACGCCTAATGGCATTGCGATGAAAATGGTTCCTGAACTGATTGAAGCAGGTGTTAAAGTCATTGATCTGGCAGCTGATTTTAGAATTAAAGATATAAAAATCTGGGAACAATGGTATGGCATGGAGCATGCTTGCCCTGACTATGTTGAACAGGCTGTTTATGGCTTACCTGAAGTGAACCGAGCTGCCATTAAGCAGGCCAGCTTGATTGCCAATCCAGGTTGTTACCCAACGGCTGTGCAATTGGGCTTTTTACCCCTATTTGAAAATAAATTACTGAAAACAGATTTTTTAGTGGCTGATTGTAAATCTGGTGTCAGTGGTGCAGGACGTGGGGCTAATGTGGGTACCTTGTTATGTGAAACCAGCGAAAGCTTTAAAGCCTATGCGGTACCTGGTCATAGGCATCTTCCTGAAATCAGTCAGGGGCTCGATCTTTTCAATGGCAGTGCCCAAAGTGGTGACGTTGATTTGACTTTTGTTCCTCATCTGGTGCCAATGATCCGTGGTATTCAGGCAACACTCTATGGAAAAATTGACTCAAAAGCTATATCTTTGGCAGAGATACAAGCACTCTATGAGGAAAAATACATAAATGAGCCTTTTGTCGATGTGTTACCAACAGGCTCACACCCTGAAACAAGAACGGTGAAAGGTTCCAATATGTGTCGAATTGCCGTGCATCAACCTCAGGGGAGTGACACTATTGTTGTTTTATCAGTGATCGATAACCTGGTTAAAGGTGCTGCTGGTCAAGCTGTTCAGAATATGAATATTGCATTTGACCTGGATGAGAAAGCAGGGCTTAATCTTGTACCTTTAATGCCTTAGGGAACTCATAGTTGATACCTTAAAACGTTCATACTTTAAAATTTATGACTCATATAATTGTACATCGGACACACCCTTTTCAGTATTATGGCATTCGCCTACTGGTATTACTCCTGGCTGCATCTCTCCTATGGGGAGCATTTGAGCTGGGTTATATGCAATCTGAAGAAGATATTATTGAGGCCAAAGGGGGGCGAAAATCTTTATTGGTGCAACAAAGTGTTTTAAAAAAGAAAAATACTGACTTGAGTAAGGAAATTTTGCACCTTGAGAGAAAATACCTCCTGGATAAAGAGTCCTGTCAATTAATACAGTTGGGCATGAATAAGGATCAGAAAAAAATCGCTGTATTGGAAAGAGAACTGGCTTTTTATAAAGGCATTGTTTCACCGACCTATGAGCGAGAATCGATCTATCTGCAAAGTATGGAAATCAAAGTCTATAAGCCACAAAAAAGCAAGCTGGAAAAAGATCCGAAAGGACTTTATCAATATCAATTTACGCTTGCGCAAAAAATAAAGAAAAGAAACTATACTAAAGGTTTTATTAATATTTATATCAAGGGTAAACAGAATAATAAATCAGTTAAACTCTCATTAAAATCACTACTTGAGCCTCCCCAGGAGAAAAAAAGTGTGAAAGAAAAGGGGTTCAAATACAGTTTTAAGTATTTTCAAGAATTTAGCGGTATAATGCGTTTGCCTGAAGGGATGATTCCTCAATCTGTTGATATCATCATTGATGCTAAGAAGAAAAAATCAGTCATTGAGCTCGGCGATCTGGAATGGTCTCAAACAGAAGGAATGAAATATGTGGGGCAGTAAAAAAAATACAAGCAGAAGAATTGATTCATTGGTTGGGAAAAACACTAAAATCGTGGGTGATCTGGATTTTTCTGGGGGACTGTTGGTTGATGGCAAGGTAATGGGTAATATCACTGCGACTGATGATGATAATGCGACGATTACCATTAGTGAAAATGGCTATGTGCAAGGTGAAATACAAATTCCTAATATTATCATCAATGGCACAGTTGAAGGCAATGTCTACGCCAGTAACCATGTCGAACTTGCCAAGAAAGCCAGAGTTTTTGGGAATGTTTATTACAACCTGTTTGAAATGGCAATGGGAGCTGCAGTGAATGGTAACCTGGTTCATGTCGCTGATGATGAATTGACTGCAAATCTTGAGACTAAGCAAGAGCCACCAAGACTGGAAGAACCAGAAGTGATAACGAATAATTAGAAGTCTGTCCTCAGGCAGACTCCTATTGTTTAAATTTTAGAGCATATGAAGTGATAATATACATTAATCTTGACTAATGCACTTGGTTATTGAATAATGAAGTTTGAATTGGAGTAATGAGTGAGTGAAAATATGAATGAAGAAAGCCTATTAGATTTTACTGATGCAGCGGCGTTTAAAGTTAAATCTTTGATTGAAGAAGAAAAGAATGATAATTTAAAATTGAGAGTATTTGTTACTGGTGGTGGTTGCTCAGGTTTCCAATATGGTTTTACCTTTGACGAAGCGATTAATGATGGCGATACAGAAGTTGAAAATCAGGGTGTTAAATTATTAATTGACCCCATGTCTTTTCAATACCTCGTTGGTGCTGAAATTGATTACACTGAAGGCCTTGAAGGTGCTCAGTTTGTTATTCGTAACCCAAATGCGACAACAACTTGCGGCTGTGGTTCATCTTTCTCCACGGAAGACAAATAATACTCAGGCTGAAGTATTATCAAGTTGTATTGTAAAAAGGCGCTGATTGACAGCGCCTTTTTTGTTTGCTCTTCAGTCAGCGTGAACGTGTGCTATGCGCTAAATGGGTAAGCAAAAGAATTAATCTTTGCTATGTTTAAAGTATGATTTATTAACATGCGCCAACTACAAATATCTATTTAATTTTTATCTAGATGACACTAAATTGAGACTCAATATGAATGAATATCTTCCTGGCCTCGCTGGAGTTCCTGCAACAAAATCGAATATTTCTGATATCGATGGTGAAAAAGGCATTCTGTTTTATCGTGGTTACCCGATTGAGGAATTGGCAAAACACAGTACTTTTGAAGAAACAATTCTATTATTAATGAATGGTCAATTGCCAAGCCAAGATAAGTTGGACGAGTTTACTGGTCGTTTACGTACCAATCGAGCATTGAAATACCATCTTGTTGATTTAATGAAATCACTGCCTGCTTCAGCGGATCCCATGTTGATGCTGCAAACGACAGTTTCCAGTTTGGGGATGTTTTATCAGGGCAGTGAATGCCTGATTGATGGTGATGTGTGTACTGATCTGGATTATGTGAATACTGCAACAATGAAAATAATAGCCAGAATGGGAACTTTAGTCACCAGTTGGAAGCATATATCCAAAGGCTATGAACCAGCCGCGACACGGTATGATATGAACTATGCGGAAAGTTTTCTTTATATGCTAACAGGCATGGAACCTGATCCATTATTGACTCGTATTCTGGATGTCTGCCTGATTTTACACGCAGAGCATACTATCAACGCATCCACTTTCTCAGTATTGGTCAATGGCTCAACTCTTTCAACGCCTTATAGCGTGATTTCATCCGCGATCGGTTGTTTGTCCGGGCCTCTACATGGCGGTGCTAATGCAAAAGTATTGAACATGCTGGAGCAAGTCGGTAGCCCCAAAAATGCCGCTAAATTTGTTGATGAGCAACTGCGACGTAGAGGCAAAATTTGGGGAATGGGCCACCGAGAATATAAAACAAAAGATCCTCGTGCCACAATTTTACAAGGACTCATTAAAGAGCTTCTCGAAGCCAGAGGAGGGGATGTTAATCCTTTGTTTGAAGTGGCTGAGGCATTGGAAAAAGCTTGTGAAGATCGTCTGGCTGAAAAAGGAGTATATGCCAACGTAGACTATTATTCAGGTCTGCTTTATCGAGAAATGGGCATCCCTGATAATCAGTTTACTGCGATTTTTGCTATTGCCAGAAGCGCAGGCTGGATGGCGCATTGGCGTGAACAACTTAAAGATAATCGAATCTTCAGACCGACCCAAATTTATACAGGTGAGGATAAGCGCTCATATACTCCAATGGATGCACGTTAGTCTTTTTTAGAATAAGAGTCTTAAGCAGGCCAAATAGCGCCAAGAATAACTTCTTTTCTGGCGCCTGTAACAGAAGGTAAATTGGATGTTAAGCCGTTGAGTGTCTGGTATGCAAGCCATGCAAAGGCACTGGCTTCGACCCAATCGGGGTGTAAACCGTAGGCTTCAGTTGAAGCCACCTTTATCCCAGGCATTTGTTTTTTCAGTCGCGCCATGAGCAAGTCATTTTGAACCCCACCACCACAGACTATAACCTCATTCACTTTGGGTTTTAACTTCTTTATTTCACAAAGAATGGACAAGGCTGTTAACTCAAGCAGTGTCGCCAAAACATCCTTATCTTTAATCTTTTTATCATATTGTTTCAGGTTGTCATTGACCCATTGATATGAAAAATATTCCCTGCCTGTACTTTTTGGACTGGCTTGTGAAAAAAAAGGGTCTGTCAGTAATAGGGAAAGAAACTCTTGATGAACCACACCTTGAGAAGCTAACTTACCTGATGCATCATAAGCGCAATCAAAGTGTTTGACACACCAATCATCCATTAGCCCATTGCCTGGCCCCGTATCATAGCCTATCACTGTATCTTCTGTGGCGGGTAAAAAGGTAAGATTTGAAATACCACCAATATTTAAAACAACTCGATTGATATTTAGATCTCTGGCACTAAATAGGGCCTGGTGAAACGGGGGGACTAATGGAGCCCCTTGACCTCCTGCAGCCATATCTCGACGTCTAAAATCTGCAATTGTAGTGATGCTGGTATTGTGTGCAATAATATTCGGATCGCCAATTTGAAGTGTCGTGGGGTATTGGCTGTCAGGATAATGTCGAAGTGTCTGACCATGGCTGCCAATGGCTTGAATATCATTAGAGTTTAGATTATTTTTTTTCAATATGTGCAGACAGCAATCTGAAAATAAGCGTCCCATTTGTACATCCAACTCAGCATAACGGTTAAGTTCATCTGGATGTTGCTCTTGGCTGAGAGCAAGTAAGTGAGTTTTTAATGGACTTGGTATCGGGTAAGTTTCTGCATCTAGCAGAGAGAATTCATGGGGCGACTCTATGGAGCAAAGAGCGGTATCAATCCCATCGAGACTGGTTCCAGACATGAGTCCAATAAAGTAAGTCACAAGCCATCCTGCGTCTTGACCTATTCTCGTTTCTTCTTATTGAATAATAAAAGGAACTAAAACAGGGGGTGATTATTGCTCTGTTAAAGCAACAGTTTCCTGCTGTCTTGATTTTAGTTGAGAAATTAAAGTATCAGCGGCATTTCGAAAATCTGTACGATATTTTTTAGCAATAGGGGATGCACTTGGAAGTGGCACTGTTAACGGGTTACGATGCACGCCATTCATACGGAACTCATAATGCAAGTGTGGGCCTGTTGCCAGACCTGAACTGCCAACATAACCAATTGTCTGGCCCTGCTCAACTCGACTACCGCGCTTTAGTTTTCGGTTATAAGAGTTCATGTGGGCATATAAGGTCGTATATTTTGAACCGTGCTGCAAAATTATAACACGGCCATAGCCACCTTTTGTTCCTTTAAAAATAACCTTGCCATTTCCGACGGCCTTAATGGGTGTGCCACGAGATGCAGCATAATCAACGCCTTTATGAGCCCGAATTCGGTTTAATACAGGGTGTTTACGACCACTGGAAAATTTTGAGCTAATACGGGAGAAATCAACTGGGGTACGTAAAAATGCCTTACGCATGCTCAGCCCTTTTTCCGAATAATAGTCAGTGTGCCCTGAAGCATCTGTATAACGAATGGCTTTAAATGTTTTACCTCTGTTAACAAATTCAGCAGAAAGAATATTGCCATTGCCTATTTTTTTGTCATCAATGTATTTTTCTTCAAAAAGGATGGCAAAAGAGTCGCCTTTACGAATGTCTAAAGCAAAATCCACATCCCAGCCAAATAGTTGAGCGAGTTTCATTATCATTGCATTACTTAAGCCCACTTTATTACCTGTGGCAAACAGAGAATTCGTAATGGTGCCAGTAGCAAATTGCTGTCTTATTTCAATTTCTTTGCTTTCAATAAGGGTGACAAACTTAGAGCTGTCGGCTTCTTTATTAATGACGAGAGTATCAACACGATTAAGGTCATATCGTAGTGATTGAAGCTTGTCGTTCTCATTAAAACTAACAATTAATTTTTGACCAGGTTTAATGCGAGTTAACTGTTTGGCTTCTTTACTTGAATTGATCATCTTATGCAAAGTGCCTGCACTCAAAGATAAACGTTTAAAAATAGCAGAAAGTGTGTCACCACTCTTTACAATAATCGTTTTTGTTTGAATGTTAGTTTCTGCAAACTGTTTTGAAGCCTGAAGCTTGTCGACATTGTCCGTATTGACTTTATTAAGTGCTGTTGCTGTATTTTTCTTATCTATTTTATGTTTGGCGACAGTAACCGCTGGAGTCTCATCTTTTGTTATGTTACTTGATATCTGGGTATTATTAGATGAATTGTTTGTAATAGTGACTTCTGGTTCAGGCTGGATTTCAACTTTTGTTTCAACTACAGGCTCAACATAAGTAACTGACTTAGATAATACTTCAGAATGATAGCCAATCTCAGGCAAGTCAAGAGGTATATTCCCGTCCTGATTTGATGCTGGAATAATTGTAGACGGTTTTGCTATAACATTACTGAGAATCTGACTAGCGTTATCTTTAGCATCGATAAACAGTGTAAGCGAGCCAATTATCACAGCAACAGACACGACAGAGAAAAGTAAAAAAGTACGACTATTTTTTTTCTTACTTTCTAAACGATATCGATTTTTATTTTTAAACTTATTGCTATTGTTTAAAAAGTGGTTGTAATTCACGGAAATTCCTCGGTTTTTTTAGATAAAGATAGCTTCTAATCAGGATTAATGCAATAGAAAAGTAAAAAAAAGTAATCTTTTAAGTCAATCCTAACAGTGAGTTCAGAAAAATTATGGTAATCTTATCGCAAATTTGAGAAATGCTGGTTAAAAAATAGTCAATTAGGCGTGTTTTGATAACGAGTTAACATAAAAGCAGGAGTATATAGTCAAAATGGGCAAATTAGAAGACGCTCTGGAAATAATAAAAAGAGGTTCTGATGAAATCTTGCTAGAAGAAGGTTTGATAGAAAAATTAAAAGCCAATAAACCTCTTGTCATTAAAGCTGGTTTTGACCCAACTGCACCTGATCTACATCTTGGTCATACTGTTTTAATCAATAAGCTGCGCCAGTTTCAGGATTTAGGACATGACATCCATTTTTTAATTGGTGATTTTACGGGCATGATAGGTGATCCAACAGGTAAAAATATTACCCGTAAGCCTCTAACAAAAGAACAAGTGTTAGAAAACGCTAAAACTTATAAAGATCAAGTATTCAAAATTTTGGATGAGGAGAAAACAACAGTTGTTTTCAATTCAGAGTGGATGGGTAAAATGGATGCGGCTGATTTAATTAAACTAGCAGCCAATCAAACCGTTGCCCGAATGCTGGAGCGTGATGATTTTAGTAAGCGTTATTCTTCAGGACAACCCATTGCCATTCATGAATTTCTTTACCCAATGATTCAGGGATATGATTCAGTTGTCATAAAGGCAGATGTTGAACTTGGTGGCACCGATCAGAAATTTAATTTGCTAATGGGGCGCGAGCTACAAAAAACACATGGACAGACTCCTCAGGTCATTCTGACTATGCCGATCCTGGAAGGGCTGGATGGTGTGCAGAAAATGTCTAAGTCACTCAATAACTATATTGGTGTTTCAGATGCGCCTGATGACATGTTTGGTAAAATTATGTCCATTTCAGATGAACTCATGTGGCGTTACTTTGAATTATTGAGCTTTAGGCCAATGATAGAAATTGAGCAATTCAAAGTGGACATAGAAATTGGAACGAATCCCAGAGACATAAAATTCATATTGGCCAAAGAGATAATTACCCGATTTCATGATGAAGCTGCTGCGGAGCAGTCACAACAGAACTTTATTGACCGCTTCAAAAAAGGCAAAATACCAGACGATATTGAAGAGTTTGAAATGCAATCAACTGAAGGAAGCCTTGGCATTGCCTATATCATAAAGGATTCAGGCATGACTCAAAGTACTGGCGAAGCTATTCGGATGATAAAGCAGGGTGCTGTTAAAATAGATGGTGAGAAAATAGCAGATACGAAATTAGCCATTGAGGCTGGAACCACTAAGATTTATCAGGTAGGTAAAAGAAAATTTGCAAAAGTAACAGTCGCTTAACGGTCTGAGATACCCTGATAATAAGGCTCATGGGATGAGATAAGCCCAGTATTATCAGGTGAAGTTAAACATTTTTAAAACTTTATCAAATTAATTGAATAAAAAAGTTGACGTGATAAAATTACTGCGTATAATGTGCATCTCAGTCAGCGGTACAGCTCTTAACAAAGGGCAGAAAACCACTGAA
>JADGEK010000023.1 GCA_016744395.1 Gammaproteobacteria bacterium
ATCATTTGACAAAACAGGCACTTGTATCGACAATGTATTCCAATTATGTTCTGTCAATCCCACCCTTAATGGCTGAATAATCTGTTGCCAGTTTGGATGCACACCAGTACCATGCACGACAATGACTGCCCGATTTTTATCTTCTTCAGCATCGGTATAAATACTCAGAAAATCATTTTTACCATCGTTTAACCATACTGCCTCACCATCCATAATGGAATCAACTACTTCTTCAGCCCAACGTTTTTCTTTTTCAAGATCATAGGCAAAAAGACTCACTGGTACCGATAAAAGCAAAATCAATAATAAGTTACGAAACAAAATAAAACTCCCGTGTTTAAGGTATTCCTGAATTATTAAACAAAAAACAAAAAATATAAACTGTAATATGGCTATCAGCAGAAAAAGTACAGTGAAATGATATTTTTCTACCAATGGACATCATTGTTGGACGGTTTTAGCTGGCTTTACCTGCTTCCGTGGCTTCAGGTATTTCAACGAGTTTACCTGTTTTGCAATCATAAATATATCCATAAATTGGAATATCAGAAGGAACCATTGAATTACTCCGAATCCTCTCGACATCTTCAACTACGCTCTTAGAATTATCACTGATGGTTAACCAATTAATGTATTTTCCATCGGTCGTACCTCCACCAGCATTGCTGTCATGCCAGCCTGATGCATCAACACTTGATGTTTTAAGGCTACCTGACAAGAGATCGCCCATAATTTCGGTGGTAAATGTTTCCATTCCACAATCGGTATGATGGATGACAAACCATTCTTTAGTACCAAGCAATTTATAGGAAATAACAAGTGAACGAATAGCATCATCACTTGCCCTACCACCTGCATTACGAATTACGTGAGCATCACCTTCAGCGAGACCTGCATATTTAGCTGGGTCTAGACGAGCATCCATGCAGGTAAGAATGGCAAATTGTCTGCCTGGAGGCATAGGCAAATTGCCCTTCTCACCAAAATTTGACACATAATCAGCGTTTGCTGATGTTATTTCATCGACTAATTTGCTCATTTTTACTCTCCTTTGGATTGCTGCATATTATTGTTATTAAAGATACTTATTACGGTGATTAAAAACCCCAGTAATTTAATCTATTTATCTTTATATTTTATAGTCTGAATTAATCCTATTAGCAATAAATTGTATGCCTTATTTTAAAATTGCTGCTGTATCAGCGATCGGTTAAAAGCTGAGTTTTACAAAATGTAAAGACTACAAAGTAATTCTTGGACACCTTCAATTCAAAAAATCGAACATAATCTTTTATTAAATCAATTGTTCAATAAAAATCAAATGATCTACGATTGATTTACTAACCGAAACATTGACTAAGTATCAAAGGAGCGATCATTATGTCTGATAACAAATGTCCATTCAATCACACTGCGGGTGGTGGAACATCAAACCAAAATTGGTGGCCTAACCAGTTGCATCTGGAAATTCTACGCCAGCATTCACGCAAGTACAATCCAATGGGTGAGGATTTTAATTATGCTGAAGAATTCCAAAGCCTTGATCTTGATGCTGTAAAAAAAGATCTTCATGAACTCATGACCGATTCACAGGATTGGTGGCCAGCTGATTTTGGCCATTACGGACCTTTATTTGTTCGTATGGCCTGGCACAGTGCAGGTACCTATCGTACCAGCGATGGTCGTGGTGGCGCAGGTACGGGTAACCAACGCTTTGCCCCCGTCAATAGTTGGCCTGATAACGTTAATCTTGATAAAGCTCGAAGGTTACTTTGGCCTGTTAAGCAAAAATATGGTCACAAGATTTCCTGGGCCGACTTGATTATTCTTACAGGCAATGTTGCATTGGAATCAATGGGATTCAAAACATTCGGTTTTGCTGGTGGTCGTGAGGATATCTGGGAGTCAGAAAAAGACATTTACTGGGGTACAGAAGATACCTGGCTAGATGACAAACGCTTTACTGGTGAACACGAAGATCTGGAAAACCCGCTTGCTGCAGTTCAGATGGGACTCATATATGTTAATCCAGAAGGTCCTAACGGCAAGCCTGATCCGATTGCAGCAGCCCAGGATATTCGTGAAACTTTCGCTAGAATGGCAATGAACGACGAAGAGACTGTCGCGCTTATTGCTGGCGGGCATACTTTTGGTAAAACCCACGGCGCGGGTGATGCTGCGTTAGTCGGCTCTGAACCAGAAGCGGCTCCCATAGAAGATCAGGGCTTGGGTTGGAAGAGCAGTTTTGGCACAGGCAAGGCAGGTGACACCATCAGTAGTGGCCTGGAAGTTACCTGGACATCCACACCAACAAAGTGGAGCAATAACTTTTTTTGGAATCTCTTTGGCTATGATTGGGAACTCACTAAAAGCCCTGCTGGTGCACATCAATGGATACCCAAACATGGTGCTGGTGCCGACTCGGTACCTGATGCACATGATCCGTCAAAACGTCATGCACCAACCATGCTGACCACAGATCTCTCCTTGCGTTTTGATCCAGGTTACGAAAAGATTTCCAGACGCTTTTACGAGAACCCTGATGAGTTTGCAGATGCTTTTGCACGTGCCTGGTTCAAGCTGACACATCGTGACATGGGACCCAGCACACGTTATCTTGGCCCAGAAGTGCCTGCAGAAGAACTGATCTGGCAAGACCCAATCCCAGCCGTCACTCATGAGTTGATCAATGATGAAGATGTGAGCAGCCTTAAGAAGCAAATCCTTGATTCTGGATTATCTGTCTCTGAGCTGGTTTCAACAGGGTGGGCATCAGCCTCAACATTTCGCGGCTCAGACATGCGTGGTGGAGCCAATGGTGCGCGTATACGTCTTGCGCCTCAAAAGGACTGGGAAGTCAATCAACCTGAACAGCTGGCAAAAGTGCTGAATACCCTCGAAGCCATCCAAAATGAATTTGGCAAGACAGTCTCTATGGCTGATCTCATTGTGTTAGCGGGTTGCGCTGGTGTCGAGAAAGCTGCAAAGAATGCAGGTCACGATATTATAGTTCCCTTTACACCTGGTCGCATGGATGCTTCTGAGGAGCAAACCGATGTAATTTCCGTTTCCATGCTTGAACCAGAGGCTGATGGATTTCGTAACTATATGAAGACTAAGTACACGGTTTCAGCTGAGGAAATGCTCATTGATCGTGCACAATTGCTAACACTGACCCCACCTGAAATGACAGTTTTAGTGGCTGGTATGCGTGTCTTGAATACCAATATTGGGCAGAGTAAACAGGGTATTTTTACCGACCATCCAGAGTCACTGAGCAATGACTTTTTTGTCAACTTGCTCGATATGAACACCGTCTGGAAAATGACTTCTGAAGATTCAGATGTCTTTGAAGGCAGTGATCGTAACACGGGCGAAGTCAAATGGACTGGTACCCATGTCGACCTTATCTTTGGCTCAAATTCTGAGCTGCGGGCTTTGGCCGAAGTCTATGCAACAGCAGATTCTCAGAATAAGTTTGTCAATGACTTCGTCAAAGTCTGGACCAAAGTTATGAATCTGGATCGTTTTGATCTGGTCTAGCACATGTTCAACCACAAAGGAGTGAAATAATGAAAACACACAAAATAAAAATGTCCACAGCCGTAGCAGGGATCATAGCCATATTACTCTCGACACCAGCAACAGCAAGCTCTTCCATGGGCAGAGGGGAGGCAAAACCAAACAGTTTCTGGTGGCCAGACAAACTGAACCTTGACCAACTGCGTGCTCACAATTCATCATCCAATCCCCATGGTGATGACTTTAATTACGCCCAGGCTTTCGCAAGTGTCGATATGAAGGCACTGAAGGCAGATATAGAGAACACCTTGACCACGTCTCAGGACTGGTGGCCAGCCGACTGGGGTCACTATGGTGGACTAATGATCCGCTCGGCTTGGCATAGCTCAGGTACTTATCGTATTTGGGATGGTCGTGGTGGCTCTGATGGCGGCCAGATACGATTCGAACCGCTAAACAGCTGGCCGGATAACGCTAACCTGGATAAGGCACGCCGACTGTTGTGGCCAGTCAAACAAAAATACGGCCGCCATGTTTCCTGGGGCGACCTGATTATCCTGGCAGGTAATGTTGCACTGGAATCCATGGGTTTTGAAACTCTGGGCTTTTCTGGTGGCCGCACCGACGATTGGGAGGCTGACCTGGTGTACTGGGGAACAGAAAGCAAATGGCTTGGTAACACCGGGCGCTATAAAGACGGCAAACTAGAAAAACCACTGGCCGCTGTACAAATGGGATTGATCTATGTGAACCCGGAAGGCCCAAATGGCAATCACGATCCCCTCGCTGCCGCACAAGACATGCGTGAATCGTTTGGCCGCATGGCTATGAACGACGAAGAGATTGTGGCACTGGTTGCAGGTGGTCATACTCTGGGTAAAGCCCATGGTGCAAAGCCTGTAGATTGTGTCGGTGCCGAACCTGCTGCTGCCGCTATTGAAGAGCAAGGGCTTGGCTGGAAGAACAAATGTGATAAAGGTAATGCTGAAGACACCATGACCAGTGGTCTTGAAGGTGCATGGACTCAAACACCGACAGCATGGTCAGTCCTGTACCTGGATAATCTGATGAGGTTTGACTGGGTACAGACCCAGAGTCCTGCTGGTGCGCACCAATGGATTCCAACGGATAAAGCTGCGGCTAGCTCGGTACCTGATGCCCATATCAAGGATAAACGACACGCACCCATTATGTTTACCACTGACATGGCGCTGAAAAAAGATCCAGGTTTTCGCAAGATTACGGAGCGATTTTTGAAAAGTCCAAAAGCATTTGATCAGGCATTTGCCAGGGCCTGGTTCAAGCTGACACACCGTGACCTGGGCCCTCGTGCGCTCTATGTTGGCACAGAAGTACCAAGCGAGGTGTTTATATGGCAGGACCCAATTCCAGAGCTTAACCATAAGTTGATTGATAGTCGTGATATTGCCAGTTTGAAGTCAAAAATTCTCGATTCTGGTCTGAGCATATCTGAACTGGTTAGAACAGCATGGGCATCAGCCTCCACATATCGCGATTCAGATCGGCGTGGTGGAGCCAATGGTGCACGTATTCAGCTGGCTCCACAGAAAGACTGGGCAGTTAATAACCCTGCTATGTTGTCTAAAGTTTTGAATAAACTGAAAACTATTCAAACATCATTCAATCAATCACTGTATTGGGGCAAAAAAGTATCACTGGCCGATGTCATTGTGCTGGGTGGTGCTGCGGCAATTGAAAAAGCGGCGGATAAAGGGGGATACAGAGTGACTGTACCCTTTAAACCTGGCCGTATGGATGCCAGCCAGGCACAAACCGATGTGAAATCATTTGCCATATTGGAGCCAACGGCTGATGCGTTCCGCAACTACTATACGAACCAGAGCTATGACACTCCGACAGAAATGTTGGTGGAAAAAGCTGACCTGTTAAACCTGACCGCACCAGAAATGACGGTACTGATTGGTGGACTGCGTTCACTCAATGCTAATATGGATGGTTCTAAGCATGGTGTTTTCACAAAACGTCCTGGCACATTGAGCAATGACTTTTTTGTCAACTTGCTTAACATGTCTACAAAGTGGTCTAAGTCATCAACTGAAGGTGTGTATGAAGGCCGTAACCGTAAGTCAGGCAAGCTCAAATGGACCGCGACACCAGTTGACTTGATCTTTGGTTCAAACTCCGAGTTACGCGCAATTACCGAAGCTTATGCATCGAATGATGCTCATCAGAAGTTTATAAACGACTTCGTTAAGGCATGGAGCAAGGTGATGACAGCCGATCGTTTTGATCTTAAGCACTAAATTAAGCATCTGAATTACTTGGTTTCATAAGGGCAAGCCTTTCGGTTTGCCCTTTTTTATTCTGGCTAATTTTACTCAGTAAGAATTTGTATTGAATTTTCTATTACTTAACTTTGCTTCCTGAATATTCAATAGGTATTATTATATCAACAAAATATGAAACACTTTTAGGAGATACAATGAACAATACACAATCTGGTATTCTTATGGATGTTCCCAGGCTGGCCCGTTATCTGGTTTTTAACCTGAAACCTGACGTTGATGCCAGGGCATCTTTAGCAGTTCTTGCTGAATTTCATGATGGCGATTCCAACGTTATTGGTCTTGGGCTGCCTTTATTACAACAGCTCAATAAATCAATCGCTGGTATGAAAGATATGACGCCCTATTCAGGCACAGGGTTTGCCATACCATCAACACCCGCTGCGCTCTGGATCTGGTTAAGAGGTGATGATCGTGGTGAACTATTACATCAATCACGTCAAATTGAACAAGGCTTGAGTCATTATTTTGAGTTAGATCAGACCTTAGATTCATTTCAGTATAAGGACAGCCGCGATTTAACTGGCTATGAAGATGGTACGGAAAATCCCGAAGGGGATGATGCCATCAATGCAGCAATTGTTCAGGAGCAACATGAAGGACTAGATGGTTCCAGCTTTGTTGCAGTTCAGCAATGGATCCATAATCTCGATCAGTTTCAGGCAATGCCTCAATCGCAGCAGGATCATGCGATAGGCAGACGCCTGTCAGATAATGAAGAAATTGACGAAGCTCCTGAATCTGCTCACGTGAAACGCACCGCACAGGAAGATTTTGAACCAGAAGCATTTGTGCTTAGACGTTCTATGCCCTGGGCAGAAGGTCAAACGTCCGGGTTGCAATTTGTCGCTTTCGGACATTCTTTCGATGCATTTGAGGCTTTATTACAACGCATGGTGGGAGCAGAAGACGGTATTGTGGATGCTTTATTCAGTTTTACCCATCCTGTGACAGGCTATTATTTCTGGTGCCCCCCTGTGAAAGATAATCAACTGGATTTAAGCCTACTGAGCTGAAACCTTTAGAAAGCATTTGAATAAATGGAGGTGCAAAAAGAGTGCCTGTTATTTTTGACAGGTACTTTTTATAGGCACTTTTTATAGGCAGTTAAGTGATCAAAACAGCTTAACTGACTCTAGTCTATCAATATCTTTACAGTAGCATTAGGAATGCTCTGTCAGGATAATCTAAAATGTCCCATCTCACGTTCAAGTTGTTCTGAAAGTTGTATGAGTCGGGAAACTGATTGAGCAAATTCCTTTGAATGCTCTGCCGTGGCATCAGCCATTTGTGAAATGGTATGGACATTCAGACTCATGGTTTCTGTCGCAGAGAGCTGCTGAACAGAAGACGTTCGCACCTGTGTGCTTAAATCTGAGATATTAGCAATCTGTGAATTGATCGAATCAAGAGCCTGACTGATATGAGTAGATTGATTTGAAACATGTGCTGCCTGCTCAACACTATCATCCATGACCTGCACTGCCTGACTAACGCCTGATTGAACAGCTCTGATAATTTCTTCAATTTCAATAGTAGAGTCCTGAGTTCGAGCAGCAAGTGTCCGCACTTCATCGGCAACAACGGCAAATCCTCTGCCTGATTCTCCCGCTCGTGCCGCCTCAATAGCAGCATTAAGAGCAAGCAAATTGGTTTGCTCTGCTATATTTTTTATTACTTCAAGAACAACACCGATCTGATTACTTTTTTCCTCAAGATGGCGAATCGTCTCACCACCCGTTTGAATTCTATCAGTTAACAAAGAGATTTGCTGCACGGATTCTTTGACCAGCTGATCACCTTCATTGGTTGCTTTCATTGATTGTTCTGCCGATACTTCAAGTTCTGAAAGATTATTTGTCACCTCATTTGCAGTAGAAGTCATCTGGGTAAGAGAAGCCTCCAGTTCTTTCAGGCTGGAATATTGCTTATTGACATGTTGTTCTGTTTGCTCTGAAGATTTCTGAACATTGCCCACCATACTGATTACTTCATGAACAACGCTGGAGACTTCACTCACCAGTTTGCGCAAATCTTGATTCATTTTTGCCATGGCATCAATTAATCGACGAAATTCATCATTTCGATCACAATTAATCTGACCCGATAAATCACCTTCAGCAATTTGCTCAATATAAGCAACTCCTTCATTCAAAGGTTCCAGTATTTTTTTCATATACCAGTACATACTCACCGTTGCAATAATCAACAATGCCATCCCAATAATCACTGTAAATTGCCAGGTACGTTTTCTGGCTTTTACCTGAGCAGTCACGTCTTCCAGTGTATTTAATACCGCCAGAATTTTATTTTCATGGTTGGTCAGTGGTAAACTGGCAATACCCATGACCTTATCTGCTATATTTGTTTCCCAGTATTGACCACTATCAGCTATCTCTTGTTGTTTTAGATCTGGGATATCCCCAGTGGTAGCAGCCTGTTGCTTATCATTGATATCATAGATAATCACTTCTTTATTGTTAGCGGCTTTAATTTTATTCACCACTGAAGTAAGATTTTTTTCAAAGACTCCAACACCAACCAGATCAGCACGATCCAGGATGGGAAAAGCGACTATATTGACCAGTCGGCCATCATCGGACAACGCCAGGTCAGCGCCTTGTTTTGATGTTTGTAAAACCTGTTTTACTATAGAGGAAAGCTGTGTTTTTTGCTTTATTTCACTGAACACAACCGTACCTTCCTTCGAAACAATCATCATATTATCTGCAATTTGCATTGCCTTTAAACGCGTTGCGGTGGGTCCTAATATTTCAGGTAACTTATCAAATTTTTTGCGAAATAAAGCACTGGTCAGTTTTCTATTTCGGGTAAATATCTTAAAATTTGCTGCCATCTCAGTACGTTCATTTTCGCTGATTGCAATCCAAAGATTCTTCTGACTGCTGATATAGGTTTCCTGAAAATCTCTATCGCGCTGATTATAAAGGTGCTGGCCTATTAACATCATAACAATTGCAACAACCAACATGGCAAGTGCAACACTCATACTGAGGCGATATCGGATAGGAAGTGAGTTGTTTGAAATCATGGACAAACCTGTTTGGCTAAAAAATGAATATTCAAATTGCTTTACATCAATTCAGTGTATTGAATTGTTTCGTCATTCCAATATAACGGCAAAAAGCCTGATAACTTTAATGACAAGAAGTTATCAGGCTTTATCATCATTATTCTACCGCATAGCCAGCCTTGGTCCAGGCAGGGTATCCTAAACGAAAATAATAGACTTTTTCCCAACCCCATTCGACGGCCAGTGCAGCAGCCCAGCTTGAACGGTCACAAGCTTCAGCGTTGCAATAAAATACCACTGCTTCATTCTTGGGTACTTCAGCAAGCAGAGATGCTTCCGTCAGCTGCTGATCACTCAGTCCTGTCGCTTGTTTGGCATCTGGATCATATTCAATATTCAGTGCTCCAGGAATACGCCCTGCCTCATATTGTGTTGGCTTTCGTGGATCAATAAACCAGGCCCTCTGCTGCCAGAGTTCATTAGCCTTAGCAGCATCAACCGTAGTGGCCCCCTTTACCACTTCAGGAGAAACATAATCAGAACCTGTCTTAACAGACAAATCAATAGCCAGTACTGGAAGTGATATGAACAATAGAACGATAATAAAACTCTGTATTATAAAACGACGCATTGATGTACTCCTTTGGTTTTAAAAATGTAAATCACAAAAAGTATAGTACAAAAAGTTTATTTGTATATAAATTCCATTGTTTTTTGCAGGGAAATTTTATTAGGGATTTATAGGACTGGAGTTGACAACAAAATCTAACCTGTTATCCAGTGTTTATCGTTATCACTGATGATCAATTATTAATCATTGATTTGGCCGTATTATGGCAATCCAATTGCAATAAATGGCCACTATACTGGTTGATAGATAAGTATAAAATATTATCAAATTTTCTTTGTGGGTGACTGACTGTGCCACATAAAATAAAGCCCACTGACAACTAACACGACACTGCCACTAATAAATGAAAGGGTTAAACCAAATGTAACAGCAATGATACCACCACACAAAGGGCCTGCCGTATGCCCTATATCCATAATTGACCCTAACATACCCATCGCAGAGCCATGTGAGCCTTTTTTACTCAAATCGGCAATATGTGCGGCACTGGCAGAAGTAACAATTGAAATTGCTAAACCCAGCAAAATACTACTGCTGAGTATGGCCAAAAAAGAATTCGAAAAAGCCAGCATCAAAAGACACAGACTGGCTAAAAAAGTGCCTAGAATGATTTGAGGTGGCCTTCCATGTCGATCTGAAAACCGCCCCAGAACAGGTTTTGATATTGCAATAGTGAGAATTTGCGAGGAAATACAAATTCCAATATCCCATGGCGACAAGCCAAGACTGAGTCCACGAATGGGAAGAAAAGTTTCAAAAATCCCAAACCCAAATAAAATAGAAGCCTCTACAATACAGGTGATCAAAATCCCTTTCTCAGAGAAAATTTCACCCAGTCCCTGTCTCCAGTGCTGTGTATTTGGCTCAATTTTTTTCACATCAGGTTCATCAGCAACTAATGTAGCAGACAAAAAAACAAACTGATAAAAGCGAATAAACCTGTTATGCCACAAACAATGTATAGCATGCTAAATGCATCATCTGAATCAATTTCTGTACCATAAAAGGCAAGAATGGCACCTCCTGCTATCGGTGCTGAAAAACGACCTAACAAAGTGGCTGTCGAAAACCAGCCCATTTTTTCTCCCCTGGAATTATGATATAGATCTGCCACTGCTGCCATAGCAACAGGGCCGAAAATAGCCGTTGCCAAACCATGATAAAAGCGTATCAAAGCAATTTGCCATATTTCATCAGCCAATAAATATAAAAAAGGCGCCGTTGCAAAAATAAAACCTGACACCAGGAGCATTTTGTATCGACCTATTTTATCGGATAGAAGACCCGCAGGAAAACTAAAGAGAATGCCCGTCAAAGCAGAAACCGCAGCAACCATTCCAATCGCCATATAATCACCATTTAAGTGATCAATCAAAAGTGGCAGCGAAGGATTCTTTGAAATAGTGGAACTAAAAATCGCCAGTAAGCCAATAGCACAAAGAAGTTTAAATGCTGAAATCATTGTGAACCCTTTTGTTTCGCTAAGATCTGACAAATAAAATCAACGACCACTCGAATGCGCTGGGCATTTCGAATATCTTTATGAGAGGTTACCCAGTTTGAGGAGGAGGGCAAGCGATTATTGGTCATTATTTGGCTTAAAGATGGGTTGCGACAAGCAAACATGGTTGGTTGAGTTGAAATTCCGATATTTGTTTCAACTGCAATAATGAAAATGACGATCATTCCAATGAATAAGTGTATACCAACCATTTAATTTTATGAATTATATTTTAAAAATGAATACTATAGCATTAAATCCTTCAAGCACAACTCAAGTCACTCAATCTGAGATTATAATTGGACAAATTCTCACCATCACTCTATCCTTTGGCGTTTATTATCTAAGCAGTATAAACAAGTTCATTACGTCAGGTTTTATTTTTTAATTTCAAGAAGCATTTTATTCGCTTTTACCATTGCCAGCACTGTTATTTTTTCACTTAACAATGAATTATTCGATTAGTTTATTGTCTTTGTATTGATATCACTTACAGCAACATCTTATTAATAGCTATTTTTTAACAATTACCCGTTAAAAATATTTATTATAAACGGTTGCCACTAAAAATGAGACGATAAGCATGGCTGAAAAACGTAAAGAAATGATAGAAAAAACATTTGATACAGTGGCAAGTGGCTATGATCACCCTGCCCTGATTTTTTTCCCTCAGACAGCTGAGAATATCATCAGTACTTTAAACAAGACTTTAAAAATGGCTTCACCTCTTTCACAAGAGACTCCTATTCACTTCTTAGACGTCTGTACAGGGACAGGGGTGGTAGCATTAAATGCCGCACAGAATATCCCTCAAAGTAAAGTAATCGGTATTGATCTCTCATCTGGAATGTTACAAATAGCCCAGCACAAAGCCGAGTTTCATAAGATTAAGAATGTTAGTTTTCGCCAGCTTGATCTTGACGCTCTGGATTATGAAGCCCAAAGTTTTGATGTAATTACTTGCAGTTTTGGTCTGTTTTTCATTGATGATATGGTTGCTGCGCTAAAGAATCTGAAAACTCTCTTAAAGCCAAATGGAATAATGATTATTAGTAGTTTTACCCAAGAGGCATTCGAACCCTACTCATCATTGTTTTTAGAAAATTATGAAACCTTGGGACAAACAGTTCCCCCTCTTTCATGGCTTCGCTTATCATCAATAGAACAAATCACAACAATCTTTAATGATGCAGGATTTGAACAACTCAATATCGAAGAAATTCCTCAAGGGTATGCAATGGCCGATCACAATGAATGGTGGGACATCGTATGGAATGCGGGGTATCGAGGATTGTTTGAACAAATTCCCTCAGAACAACAAGACAACTTCAAGAAGTGCCACCTGGAAAACATAAAAACACTCTGCGGAAGTAATAATTTCTGGATGGATACAGGTTACTATTTAACAGTAGCTGAGAAGAATTAATGTTGAGCCTTTAACTCATCATTAACTTCTCAGCATTCGTCTAGCATTTTTTGCATTTTTTGCAGGCCTAAATTTCGGCAATAGTCGATATTACGTTCTGGGATCAGTTCAGGCTCTGGGTAGCTTTGTAGCGCTTTTTCCAGACTTTTTTCTCGAATAATGTGCAAAGTTGGATGAGGAGATCGATTGGTATAGTTCGCAGCATCATCTTGAGTGCTTTGTGCAAAACAATAGTCGGGGTGAAAGCTGGCTAATTGATAGACGCCCTCACAGCCCTGATCAATCAGCAACTGATTGGCAATATCCAAAAAATCCAGATAGTCATTAAAATCCCGCCCAATTTTCGTCAGAATAAACAGTGTCGTTTCAATTTCAGGATTGGCATCCAGTTGCTCACACTCAAGCACAAGATGCTCTAAAGCCTGACTTACATCGGACGACTCATTAACACTGAATCGAATGCTGCCCTTATCCCTTTCTTTTTTTGCAAATGGGCAAATGTTGTGCTTAATAATAATACGGTCTAACCAACATTGGGTTTGTCCGATAATTTCTTCAACTGTCTGTTCAACTATTGTTTCCATTCTTTTTCTACTCTCCTCTCAGCTTTTTTCCCAAAAAAGACAAAACTTAAAAAAATATTTCTCAAAATCAGGTAAAAGCATAGGGTAATTACTGATACAGTTTTTTCATAAAAAAATTTTTATCATGCACTAAAACGATCCGTTAAAAAAAATATGCCTTTTTATTGTGCATTTAAATTGATAACAAATTTAACTAAAAATATTTTACAGCCATTTTTCAGACACTTAATAAAAATAACTTTTGGTATAAATAATGCTTATTAATAACATACAGTTATTGCTAATATTATGAATTTTAATATTGTACGCCCTGTCATCAAAATGTCATACGTTTACGTTAGCATATTGATAGAATTAATAGGATCTACCAGTATTGTCATATTTTCTATGCATTCTATAATTCAGTCAAATCAACCTGGGGGGAACCAGATAATGATTAGTCAAACACACAAAAGTCCACTTAAACTGAAAGATTATCAAATGATACTGCACTCTGTAGCTAAATTAGCTCCAGCAATTCGTCATATCCTGAAAAAATTAATCGTTCTTATGATCCCTTTACCTGTTTTTATGCTTATCACAGGTATTGCAGGTATTATAGAAAAAGAATCTCCTGAAAACCTAGCTTCACTCAGTAGTGTCGGATCTGGCTTTTTTAGCTTTCTTGAAATGCACTCCCTCATCATCGCAGGTGCTTTTGGCTTAACATTTATTGCCTGGTTTTTAACTCGAAACATGTGGTCTAATACGAATGATGATTCCGTTGAAAGTACAGATTCTCAATACGTAGATGAATATGAAGAGTTTGTTGATGAAGAATTAGTTCACCACAAAGATCATCGAAGCACTCATTCTTCATAAGCCAAAACCACTCCATTCATAACACAAGCTGACCAATTAAATTTTTATAAGACTCTTTTATTCTGAGCGTAAAAAATCCAGCATGGCAATGTTTTTGTCATCTGGTTCACTTGCTTATCGAGACTGCGCGCATCTTGCATCAGTGACTCAAAACATAACCAAAATGATCGTGAATGATTCATGTGTACTGTATGAACCAGTTCATGCAGTAAGATATAATCCACTAACCTCTTTTCGATAAATAATAAGCGGTAATTCAAGTTTATATTTTTTTTGGAAGAACAACTGCCCCAGCGAGTTTTTTGTGCTCTAACCGTTAAACGATTGTACGGCAAACTAAATTCTTTGCTGAGCTCATCCAGCCTTTGTTCCAGATAAATTCGAGCATATTGCTTAAAAAATGATTCCAGTAATTTAAAAATTTGTACTTTATTACTCAAATCCCCCCGCACTTCTATATGCTCATCATTGACTTGTTGTAATGTTATAGAGCCTTCAGCTTTTGGTAAGGAGCCATTAGCTTTGGGTAAAGAGCCTTCAGATTCCATAGGTGAATGATAAGAAATAGAGAAAACTTCACCTAAAGCCACCAATGTTACTTTTTCTGGTATTTGGCATTGTTCAATGCTTGGGGTTATTTTTCCCCTAGCCTGCAGCCTTTCAAGTGCTTCATGAAGCCAGTTTTGTTTATCTTTTACAAATTCTGGGATCAGCTTTGTCATCCGCTTTGAAGTCATTGACTTAGGAACAACAACGACAATTCCTTTTTCCAGCGAAATGGTCAGGCGCATATATTTTGCCCTGCCAGAAACTCGAATGGAATATTGTTTTAGTAGTTGTTCAGTTGATAACAATTTGTTTTGACGCCCTTTATGCTATGAAAAATGTTGACCAGTTATTAGAATTATACCATTTAAACTGCTATGCTGAGATTAATCTGATAAATCAATGGCTGAAATAACTCAATGGCTGAAGCAACCTCTACTGAATACATAGAATTAAAACGTTCTGTTGATTTGCTTGAACTTGGTATGTTTGTTTCTCGTCTGGATCGCCCCTGGGAAGACACTGATTTCGTTTATCAGGGTTTTCAAATCAACACCCAGGAAGAACTGCACTCTCTCAAGGAAGTTTGCGACTATGTTTATGTTCGAGCGGCTAAACAGACTTGGCATGTTGAACAAGACAGTCAGCCTTCAGAACAAACTGAATCTCAGGAAAGAATTACCTATATTAATAAAATTCCTATTGATCAGGAATTAAACCACGCCCGTTCAGCCTATAGAGATGCCTGCTCACAAACCAGTGCTATACTGGATACCATTCGCCTGACAGGTGAACTCAATGTCAATCAAGTCAATCAAGTCGTTGATGATTGTGTTGATAGTATCCTGAGGAATGACTCTGCGCTGGTCTGGCTCACTCAAATACGCAACAAAGACAATTACACAGCAGAACACTCACTGAGAGTTTGCATTTATGCGATAGCCCTTGGAAGAGAGCTTGGGTTTCGTGAACTAGAACTGCAAAACATTGGTGTTTGTGGCCTACTTCATGATGTTGGGAAAGTTCGCATTCCAGAAGCGCTTCTGATAAAGCAAGACAATCTCAGTAAAGAAGAAATAAAAATCATGCAGCAACACCCTGCCTACGGAAAAAAACTGCTTATCTCAAAATCTGGAGTCTATCCTGGTGCCGTTGATGTTGCCTACTGCCACCATGAACGACTGGATGGTTCTGGTTATCCCAGAGGCATTACTGCTGAGCGCATCCCCTATTATGCAAAAATCATAGGTATTATTGACTCCTATGACTCTATGATCTCTGATAAGCCTTATAGTAAGGGAGTGACCACATTAGACGCCTGTCGTCACATTTACCAGTGTAAAGATTCATTGTATGATAAGACCATTCTGGGGCATTTCATTCATTTTATCGGCATTTATGCGCCTGGTAGCTTAGTTGAGATGAATACGGGTGAAGTGGGAATCGTGATTGAAACCAACAATGAAGATGGAATCAAACCTAAAATACTGCTGGTACTTGGTTCAGACAAGCAAGAAAAAAATAAACGGATTATTGATTTAAATAAAGGCGATATCACCTTTACCAATACACTCTATATCATAAAAAAATCACTTTCCAATGGTGCTTATGGTATTAAAATTGAAGATTACCTGGCTCACGGCCTATTATCATCAGCACAATAAAATGTTTTTTTAAAAAATACCTCTAGTTTTTTAAAAATTCACCGATATACTTATTTGTATGTAAAAGACATTCAGCATTTATTCATAACTCTTCATTGGGCGTCTATTTATGAATCAACATAAAGTTAAATTTACTGTCGGACTTAAGGTCATTTTGCCCTTAGGATTTATTTTCCTAATTGCCATGTCCATTTCAAGCTGGTTTTATACCACCCATCAAACAAAACAATCACAACAAAACATCATTAAGCAAATAAATGGTATTGCAACTAACTATTTTGATAGTCTCAATACCATGATGCTCACAGGTACTATTGCGAATCGAAACATACTAAAAGAGAAAATACTTAAAAATCAAAATATTATAGAACTTCGGGTGCTCCATGGCCAAGGACACCTACCAGGGAGTAGTCAGGCTGATGAACATAAAATCATTGATGCACTGGATAAAAGAGTGATGCAAGGTGAAAGCATCATTGAGTGGGCTGATTTAGATGGTAAGCCAGTACTTCACTATTTAAAGCCTTTGCCAGCCCATAAAGACTACAATGGCGTCAATTGCATTATGTGCCATCAAGTCCCTGAGGGCACAATGATTGGTGCAATCCGTATCACTTATTCTATGGAAGAAGAAGAGCAAGCAATACAAGGTGCATTCTGGACAGGTATTATTTTAAACACTATTATTTTTGTTATTGGCATAATTCTGGCCTTCTTTATTTTCCATAAAGTCATTGTCTCCCCTTTAGAAATATTTCGTAAAACTATTTATATCATTGAAGATGATAAAGATCTTCAGCAGCGAATTGATGTTAAGACTGAGGATGAGTTTGGTCGAACAGCTCAAGTGATTAATAGCTTGTTAAAAGAATTTCAAACCATTTTAACAGATGTTTCAAATGCCAGTCATGATCTGGCTGATTCATCAGTTCAACTGAGTGATATTACGAGTGATACTTTAGAAAGTATCAGCAATCAGTATAAGAAGATTGAAGTTGTCTCAAAAGTCGTTCAGAATTTGTCCGTCAGTTCAAATAAAGTCTCATCTGGTTCATTAGAGGCAGAGAATTCAGTTCAAAAAGCTCAAAATGATACCGAACATGGCAATAAAATCACTCAGCAAGTGGCCAAGCAACTCAATACCCTGGTTAAAAGTGTCAATGATGCCAGTGATATTTCAGTCGCACTCGTTGATGACAGTCAAAATATCTCGCAAGTTCTACACACCATTAAAGAAATTGCAGAACAAACCAACCTTCTTGCATTAAATGCTGCCATTGAAGCCGCACGTGCGGGTGAGCAAGGCCGAGGTTTTGCAGTAGTAGCCGATGAAGTCAGATTGCTCTCACAAAAAACACAAGAGTCCACAATTGAGATTCAAACTATTATTGAAAAACTTCAAAGTAACTCTGCCATTGCTGTTGAAAAAATGAGACAAAGCGCTGAGTTGGCCAATAAAACAACTGATGGCGCCAATGAAGCTGAAAAAGCACTCCTTAATATTGATAACTCAGTCAAAACAATTTCTTTGAAAAATAAGGAGATTGTTAATGTTGCAGAAGAGCAAAGCATTATTACTCACAATATTAATGAAAACATCCAGCAGATACATGAGCACGCCACCTTTTCTCAGAAAAAAGCTCAAGAAACCAATCATTCTGGACAGCAACTATTAGAGCTGGCAAAAACGTTAGAGCAATTAGTCAATAAATTTAAAGTCTAGTTGAGCGATCTACTCCGATTCAATATTAAAAACAGCACCAATAGGAAGGTGATCGGATAGTTTACGCCAATGTTTATGCTGGAATGAAAGTGCTTCATGAAGGTGAAGCCCACGATAGTAAATTCTATCAACCTGTAACGTGGGTCGCCAGACAGGGAAAGTCCGAGCATGCTGGCCTGCATAATCCTTAAATGCTTCTTTCAATCCCAAATCAATTTTCATATGATCCAGGGCTCTCTTGCGCCAGTCATTAAAATCACCAGCCATAATCAGTGGTTCATTGCTTGGAATGGTTTCTTCAATAGCCTTTGCAATCATATCCAGCTGCATTTCTCTTTCCGATTCAAATAAACCAAGGTGAACACAAACCAGATTCAATGTGCTTTTATTCGGTAAAAGGATCTTTGCATGCAAATAGCTTCTGCTTGCAAATTTGGCTTTAGACAGGTTTTTGTTATGCCAGGATATAATAGGGTATTTACATAAAATGCCATTCCCATGATGACCTTTTTTATAAACCGCATTTTTGGCATAAAGAGAAAATGGCCAGCGATTTTCTGCTAAAAATTCTCCTTGCGGTTTTAAAGGCCAGGATTCTATTTTGTCACATCGTTGATGATGCTCACCCTGCAATTCCTGTAAAAAAATGACATCGGGATCAATTTCTTCTAATGCATCTCTAATGCCAAACAGTGTAAAACGTCTATTAGCAATACTAAAACCTTTATGAATATTATAAGTCAGTACTTTTATGCTATCAGGTGCCGTTATTGTTTTGTCTGTCACTTAAAATTTTTCATCTTTGTTCATTGGCCGTTATTAGAGCCTGAGTGTCATGGATATAAATCAACTCAGTGAAAGTTTCTAACCACCCCTGACACAACCCCTAAAATTTGAACTTCTTCATTTTTAAGAAAGATGGGGTCCATATCAGGATTAGCAGGTTGTAATCGAATGCCCTTTTTTTCAATATAAAATTTCTTTAAAGTCACTTGCTCATTATTAATCAAACAAACCACTGATTGGCCGTTGCCCGCACTTTCTGTTTTTTCAATTATAACCACATCCCCATCCTGAATGTTATCGTCAATCATCGAATGACCGCGCACTTTAAGTGCATAAGTATTACGACTGACCATGGCTTCAGGGACAGAAATAAAATCATTCTGCTCCACGCGCTCAATGGGTTGACCCGCAGTAATAAACCCCAGCAAAGGCACTTCAAGCAACGCTTCTGCTTCCATCTCATCTAAAACTTCTAGCTCAGGCGTCCAGACTGAGCGTTTATTTTTAGGTAACAAATAACTGATTTCTGCCGACATACCACACCTCGCAACATATGACTCAGGGAAAAAATAAAAGTAAACTAATTCAAGAGTATACAGTTTTTGTACATTATTCAAGTTAATATTAAAAACAAGCAAATATAAAATATGTGCTCACTTGGATAATGAGCACCATCTTTTAGCAGAAAGTTTAAACCCCAAGGCTTTTATTCAACTGATTCCACACCGAACATGTATTTATACAAGACACCATGCAAAATTGAAGCAAGAGGTAAAACCCAAATCAGTCCTATAAATATTGGAATAGAGGCTACCATCATGAGTAAACCCAGTACTAAATACAATAGGAAAATTTTAAACCAATGCTTAGTCACGGCTTTTCGAGACGTTTCCATTGCTTCCCATACGCCCATATCTCTATCAATTACAAGTGCCATTGCCATCATATAGGCTATTGCTAAATAAAGACCTGGCAACACGAGCAGCATAAAGCCTAACATGGTCAATAAGCCTGTTGCTATAGTCAACAGAGTCAGTGGCACAATTTTCTTATAGTGGCTAAAAACAGAGCTTGCACTAATATCAGCATCTACTGCGCGGTGAATGCCCAATAAGATAATACCTGCAAGCACAGGATACAAAAGAGGAATACTGATCAAACTGGGGATCACGGCCCATGCCATTCCTTCACCCATGCGTCCCTGTTGCATTAATACTTCTGGATCGGGTCCTAAAAAAGCAAAGATAAAATTAACAGCAAAGGCCACCAGCATATAAAACAACCAGGAAAGTAAGAACGTGCCTTTGGCACCCTTGGTTTTTTCCCATGCTTCACCAAAGATTTCGCCGATAGTAAAGTCATAGTCACCATTGATGCCACCTTCAAGCGACCCCTGCCCCTCTTTGGAAATAATAGTATTGGCCAGTGAAGCTTCAGGGGTTGCGTAAGGATTGCTTTCTGAGTTCATATTCCCAGATGCGGCATCATTATTCACTTTTTCAGATTCTTCTTCATACTGAATGGAGGCATTCTCCTGATTTCCAATGTATTTGGAAATGTAGATTCCACAAGCTTTACACTCATCAGCTTCAATGTTTTCTGAGCCACATTTTGGGCACTGAGGCACTGCCGCGACCTTTTCTGCCGCCTCTTTCTCTTCTGCCATTGGTTCTAATGACAATCCCCCAGGCTTTTCAACAGGTTCATTCACTATCTCATCCAGGCGAATCATAATGCCGCAAGATTCAAATGCTGAAGCATATTTTTTAGCTTTAACCTCACCTAAGTCTTTTTTGACAACAACATCTGACGTTGAAGAAACAATTTGCTGGGCTTTTTTTTCACTCACACCAAATTTATCACAAAATTTTGCAATAAACTCTTCAGCCGTTACTCCTTCCTGCAATCCCGTATAAACCACATTAAATTTAGTTTCCAATTTATTCTCCTCAATATCTTATTTTAATTTTTATTATTCGTGAAAATTATTTTATTAAACCGTTCTCTTTCATATCTTTAATAACCAGAGTCACTAAATCTTTGACCACACTTTTTGCAGAAGAAGCATTGACACTTTTTGTTTTTCCAGCCCAGACCAGTTTCTCATTTTTAACCGAGTAAACTCGTGTTTCAAGCTGCACAATCTTATCCGTAACGGTATAGCCTGGGCGATAAACAGCCTCATACCTTGAGCCATAATAGCCGCCATAACCATAACCGTATCGGCCATAGCGCATGCCCATTCTCGGAATGTAATCGATCCTTGGTGCAACGTCATGTTGTTTTTCTATAATGCCTTTGAAACTGGTGATTAATACAGAATCTGCACCTACTTTTTTCACCACAGCCAGGATATCTTCTTTGTCATCAAAATCCTCTCTTTTGGGCATCAACGTATAGCCCGCTATCGCTTTCTTACCATCTGCATCTACTTCCTCAACAAAGTTAACTTCGAACATTCTACGCTGAATATCATCTTTAAAGACGCCAAGAACCAGAACTTTCTCCAGCTCAGGTCCGAGATATTCTTTATCAGACCAACTTTCATAGAGTTTTGTCTGAGTTGAGCAAGACGCTACACTTAGCAGAGCCATTACACTGATAAGGCGTATCATTTTTTTCAATATCATTTAATACACCTCTGCATTATTTCAAAAGAAAAGGTTAATCTTGATTTTAGACTATTTATAACAGATACTTCCATATATTCCTTGATTGCCAAAATTAAAGCTATGAATGAAGTAGAAAAACACAAAATACGTGAAAAACTGGAAGAACTAAAACTTGAGCACCGAGATTTTGATGATGCAATTCACCATATGCCCAAAACAATCCATACCCAGTTGCAAATATCTCGTCTTAAAAAGCGAAAGCTGCTTTTAAAAGACGAAATAATCAAACTCGAAAATCTATTGCTTCCAGATATTATAGCCTAGGTTTCTAACCAAGCAAATCGACTCTCATTTAGAAGGTATTATTGGCCTTTTACTGACGGTGTTTCATTTAATGATTTTTTACTGTCTAACAAATTATGTCTGACATGTTCTGCAAAACCAATACCCGCCTCAGAGTAAAAGTTGTATACGGCAGCGGCACCTGCATCTTTTAATATACTGATTTCATCATCATACATGGCAATCGCTGCAATATGCCCTTGAAAACCTCTTTCTTTTAACTGAGTCACAGTAAATAGATTTTTATCAAAATCTGGTAAATTTAAAAAGACCATTGAAATATTTGAGAGATCAACAGATCCCCAAAAATCCTTATCCATAACATCGGCATAAATCACTTTTCGCTTGTAGACATCATGTTCTTTAAACACCCCTGTATTAAAATCAATACCTTTCACCTTATTTGGAAAATGATAATTGAGATCTTCATAAACTCCCGTACCGATTCGCCCCATTCCAAAGACTAATATTTCTGCCCCTGTGACATCCACAGGCAATTCATCTTCTAAACGTGTGGCTGACTGCCAGAGTCTCAGGCGACAAGAGTATTTAGCATACAAGTCATGAGCGTTTGCGTTCAGAGGTGATGCAATAACAAAGGTTATCGCCAGGGCAATTGCAATTGTGATCAGCCAATCACTGCTCATCCAACCATTACTGACACCAATTGCACCTACAATTAAACCAAATTCAGAATAATTGGCTAAACTCAGAGAGGTCAAAAAAGAGGTTCTTGCTCGTAAAAGTGTTTTAAGAGACAGCCAATAAAAGAGAAACACTTTAGCAAACATTAAGATAGACAAAATACTGGCAATCATCAGATTTTCAATGGAGGGACTGCCTGAAAGACCAATGTTAACAAAAAATCCCACCAGAAATAGATCTTTAAAATTATAGAGCGTTTTGGATACTTCAGACGCCTTACTATGTTGAGCCAATAAAACGCCAAAAATTAAAGCGCCTAAATCAGCTTTCATCCCCACAAGTTCAAATAAGGTTGCACCGCCTATTGCGAGAATCAAGCTATAGAGAACCAACAGTTCACCATGTTCAACCTGATCCATTATTTTATATAAAACAGGGCGAATAATAGGTAAACCAAGTAAAGCAAGAGCCCATACGGAAGGAATTTTGCCCGTAGAAGCGGTCAAAAATATTACAGCAAAAATATCCTGAACAATTAAAATGCCAATGGCAATTTGAGCATACAAAGCGCCCATTTCATTTTTGCCTTCAAGTACTTTAACGGCAAAGACTGTACTTGAAAAACTCAATGCAAAAGCAATCAGTAAGGCTGTCCAGATATCAATGTCTGAAAAAACAGCTAAGCCTGAAAAACTGAGCATTAAAAACAGCCCTGCATAGACAATAATGGTTATCAACATATGAGCCGAGGCAACGCCCCATATCTGAATTCTTAAAAGGCTTTTCACATCCAGTTTCAAACCAATAGTAAACAGCATTAGAGTCACGCCAAGATCAGCAATTTCACGAAGTTCATGAGTACTTTCTAAGCCAACGCCTTTAAAAATAAAACCCACCACTAAAAATCCAACCATCGGTGGAAGGCCAATTTTAAAAGCAATCAGGCCCATAAGGAATGTGGCAAATATCCATTCAGTTTCCTGAAGAGAAATAACAATCAAATTCAAGTCCATAGTAATCGCTTTAGCCTTCTCTCAAAATAAAAAAATTGCCAAATAAAACACCATTAATCCTGCTGCGTCTCTTTAGCCAGATGAATAATAGGATTCCATTTAGCCCACTCAGGTTTTGGTTCGTCATGTAAAACAAAAAAACTACCTGGGGAAAGTATTTTACCCATTTTATCATTATCAGGTGTTGCAAAAGCAATGCCACCCGCAATAATAGATTCCAGGGATTCCGTTCGAATGGTTGACGTACCAAATAAGCTGATATCTACCGCGACGCCACTGGCATGCCAAAACTTGCTGTTCTCACGAATTAATGGCTTGAAACGGTTCCTGATACTTAAATGCACTAATATTTGATCTGCAGTATCTGCAAGCTCATAACCAACAACACTACCAACTTTAACCTGCCGATAATACACAGGATCGCCCGTTTTAATTGAACTTAATCGAGATGCAGTTAAGCTGATACTGAATCCTTTATCCGTCTTATCAATAAGGGGCTTTTCTTCCAAACCAATAAAAAATTTCATCGGTTTTTCTGTTGACCTACTTTTAACAGGTTGAACTGTAATGTAACTGCCTTTCAATAAAGTGTCTAAATTCTCTGTTCTGGTCAGTCCCAATTTTGCGGTTGTTACCCAAAATAATGATTTTTTACCTAACACTGGCTTTAATAATGAATTCAACTCCAGTGTTACCCATACCGAGTCTGAGTTATTTTTATTCAGATTAATGGCTTCAACATTACCCACATTAATGCCTCTGTAACTCACCTTACTTCCAACCGCAAGCCCTTTGGGCTCCTGAAATTGCACACGAATATAAAAGGCGTTAGCTCGAGCAGCTTCAAAGTCATTGAACAATCGATATAATTGTCCATTAGAGACACGTTTTGACTGACGTGTGTTCATTTTTTTAGAGGTAATATTGTTATTAGAGGTATCGCTGTTAGGCTCATTATATAAGGCAATTCCACCTCTGATAATACTTTCAATTGATTCTGTATGAACTTCCACTCCTGCAAGGCTTGCATCCACTTGAAAACCTGATGCATTGTAAAATCGTGACCCTAACTTAACCATATCCGCATATTGTGGCCAAATATGTATGAGTATATTAATATTGGTTCTGTCACCAGCCAATTCATAGTCCTGAACATCACCAATTTTAATACGGTTATACATAACAGGTGCACCCACACTGATTGAACCCAACTTTGAACTATTTAATTTCAAGTGCAAACCAGGATAAGTGGAATCAAAAGGTGGTCTGCTTTGGCTAACCTTAAATGATGTTTTCCTTTTCGAACTGGAGCCAATTCTGACTGTAATATAATCACCTTTAATCAATGCATCTAAGTTATTAATTTCACCCAGAGACAATTTAGGTCGAACCATCCAGAATTTAGTATCCTCAACCAATGAGTCAGAAGCGATTGGGTCAAGAACTACTTTAGCAGTGACTGTTTTATCCTTTTTATTCGGTAAAATTTTTCTAACATGCCCTAACACCATTCCTTTATAAATAACTTTAGTCAAGCCTTCTGTTAAGCCTGAAGCAGAGTCAAAGGTAAGAAATATTTCAATGCCAGCTTTCGCATCATCAAAGTCATCATACAGCTTAAAACTGTCTCCATTTTCACCTTCAGCATGAGATTTTTCAAAAGAAGGAGTATAAAAAGCAACTCCTCCTTTAAGAATAGAAGCAAGAGATTCTGTTTGAACCTTAAATCCTGAAACACCACCAGTTACTTGAATACCACTGACATTATAAAAATGACTGTTCTTTTTAACCAAATGGGCAAACTCTGGTTTTATAAAGGCTTTTAATTGAACTTTATTTAAATCATCTGCAAGTTGATAGCCTTCAATATGCCCAACAGGAATATTTTTAAAATAGATTGGTGAATCTTTAGAGATTGAACCTAAGACATTCGATTCAATAAAGAAATGTAAACCTGGAAGACTTGAAGAAAGCGCTGGTGCTGTTTCAGAAACAGAAAATTCTCGTTGAAACTTACCTTTCAATGCGGGTCGCATTTGTATGTAATTACCGCTCAACAAAGCATCCAAACCAGAAATATTAAGTATACTCACGCTAGGTTTAACCACCCAAAATTGAGTATTGTCAGTCAACGCCTCTTCTAAGAGAGGATCAATGCTTGCCAGAACAATCACCTCATTGCTTGTTTTATCATAGGAAAATGTTCCTATACGCCCTACAACCTGTCCCTGAAATTTAATTTCAGTGACATTTTCTTGAAGAGAGTCCGTATTCTTAAAACGAAAAACAATGGGGATACCAACCTGAGCCGAATCAAAATCACTATAGAGCAAATAAAAAGTACCATGCTTCGCAGGCTTACTATCACTTTTGTTAACAGGATTATAAAATGCAATACCACCTGCAATCACAGAAATCAGCGATTCTGTTTCAATCTTTACACCCGATAAGCCCGCATTAATTTTTATGCCACTGACATTATAAAAATGAGAATTTTCTTTGACCAAATGAGCATACTCAGGCTTAATTAAAACCCATGCATGTATCTCTGTGTCATTTTCTTCCAACGTGTAATTAGTTACTTCACCAACAGGTATCTGTTTATAATAAATGACCGTACCACGATCGATTGATTCTAAACGGTTGAGTCTGAGTTTAATATGCAAGCCGGGTGTATCTTCTGAGGGCGGGGGTGGTACAGTTAAAGCAACAAAATCACGCTCCGACTGACCATTTTCATCAGCATCAATCGCAATATAACGACCACCAATTAAAGTATCCAATCCTGATACACCAGAAAGAGAAATACGAGGTTCTACCACCCAAAACTGTGTATGTTCATGTAGGACATGTTCTGTCCTCTTATCCATTTCAATGTGTAGGATAACATTTTGAAGATCTTCAGTAATGGTTCTGTCTTTAACAACACCTGTGGTAATTCCCTTATACAACACCTTTGTTTTACCAACAACAATCCCCTCTGCAGATGGTACTTGCAGGGTAATCATTATTCCAGCACTGAGATAACTTTTGACAACCAAACCCAGGCCAATCAACAAGGCGACAATGGGCAAAATCCAAACAGGTGAAAAACTTTTTTTAACACTGACATTAGCCTGTGCAAATTGCCCTGAGTTCATGGCTTCATTTTCACTATTGTTATTGTTATTGTTATTCATACAATTGGTTCATTATTCGATAAGTCTGATTTTTGTTGGGCCAGATGAGCGCTTGCTATCTTGTAATCCCAAAGTAACCGGGTGTCAAAACTACTGGCAGCCAGCATTGTCAAAACAACAACGCCGCCAAAGGCAGTTGCAGCGCTCCCAGCGGTGATCACTGCCACACCGCTGATATTAACTAAGGCAGCTAAAATTGAAATAACAAAAATATCCAACATTGACCACCGACCAATAAATTCAATAAAGCGGAACATTTTAATTCGTTGCTGATCACTCATATTTATCTGAAAGTGTAATGACAGCAAAATCATCATTATACCAATCATTTTAAAGACAGGCACAATAACACTGGCCACAAACACAACAAAAGCCACTGAGTATGAGCCCAATTGGATCAGTAAAATCACACCACCAATGATAGTGGATGGATCATCATTACCAAAATAGGCCACATTCATGATTGTCATAACATTCGCAGGAATAAACAAAATCATAGAAGCGATTAAAAATGCCCAGGTTCGATTTAAACTATCAGGCTTACGTTGATGAAGTTCAGCCCCACAACAGCTGCATTGAAGTTCAACATCAGCCATATGATGATGTATTGAATGGCACTCTGTACATAACACCAAACCAGCTTCTTTTCCTGTCATTGCTTTCACAGACTCGCTTCCTGTTTTCTCTTATAGGAAGAACCCCCACACGAATTTTTCTTTTCAAGCAGTTTTTCCCAGACTTCATGATGATTAAGTGAAGTCGTTGCAAGAATTGAAGCGAATAAAAGCCCTGCATAAGTCCATAAGCCAAATCCAGCTTCTATTTCCGCCATCGATAAGAGTTTAACCACTGAAACAATAATACCAAGCATATAGACATCAAGCATGCCCCATTCTTCCATATGATGATATAAGCGGAATGACCAGAGTAAACTGCGATGAAAATAATTAAGAGAAAGACTGGATGTCACATAAAACAATAACAGCAAGCGTAATAATGGTACTAACATACTGCTCATAAATGTCAAAATAGCAACAAAATAGTATTGCTCATGCAGCAAAACACGCGCTCCCCCGATAAGGCTCTGTTCTTGTGAAAAGCCACTCATGTTTAAAGTCATTATGGATTCAGTAACCGCAGGATAAAAACAAATTAAAGCGGTAATCGTGTAGGCTAGCGTTATATTGATGGTATTATGTTTCTGCTTATATAGCACATGTCCACACCGAGGACATTCTAGCTTGCTACCGTCGGCAATCTCCTGATTTTCAATCAGTAAATCACATTCATGGCAAAGCAGAATTTTGGACTTAATAAGATATACTCCAATTACGGGCAAGTCATTGTGAAAATCAATATTTATTGTAAGAATATAGCTAAAAAAACATGACAAATCAATTATCTCATTATTTAATGAGTTTATTACAATTTAAGATAAATCAAAGAGAAAGCAGAATAAAATACGGATAACGAATGGGCTGTGGACTGGTTTGCTTAAATGGGGGGTCGAAGGCATGGATGCCAGAAATTGAGGGACCATGGATGGCCAGAAGCGCCCCTAAACAAACAAGTCCACCACCCAATTTATTCATAAGCACTTATTCAGAGCGCTCCACTTTTACCATTGATAGCCAATTTTCAGACGATAGGTCGTATCGGTTTTATGAACACCTGTATTCGGTTGACTATCATACTCCAATTCAACTTCAGCGCTGGCAACAATACCAAACTGCAAAGGAAAACGAAATCCAGTCCAGGAATTAAAAGTGATCTTATCTGTTTTTTCAAAATCCCAGAGACCTCTTTGTTCATGATAGAATTGAGTGAGATCATTAAAAAGAAACTGGTCATAATCCACATACCATTTTAATGCAAAATAATCATGATCATCAGCATCAATATTATTTTCATACACTTTCACAAGACCTGTTTCAGTCCTAAGGTTTAAAGCCTTGCTTTCATAAAATTGATAACCCGTATGTGGCCCCAAAGTTGTCCGCAAATCTAAATCAGTGAATCGATCTCTTTCAAATGATAGACCTGCACCATAATAACGTTTTTTAGTAATAAAATGATCATATTTACCACTGAGCAACCAATTATCTGCTGTTTTCTTGCCACTACTATTGTCATTTTCCAAGGCCCCTGTAAAAGTGTAGCGATCGATGAGGCTTCGAAATTCCAGTCGAGTATCCATTTCCAGTTCATCTTTAATGGTGTTGCCATGTTGTGATTTTAATGAAAAATTCGCTCTTCCTGTTTTTTTATAACCGTCACCTAATCGCCAGGGATCTGGGTTTATAAAAGCAACATTATGAGTTTTAAATGCCGTTTCCCACTCTTCTCCTTCTTTTTTTATCTGAGTGATATTATCCGATATATTACTGATGTATTTCGTTTTAATTAATTCATCGGTCACCAACATAATCGTCGTGCTTTCATCCGTTTGAAATGACTTCACCTGATCCCATTTTACATTGATAGTACCCGCATATGAGGTTTTTAATTTAAGAGTATTTTTTTCCTGATTTAAAATCGTCCCCATTAAAACAGAACCATCTTTCATCACTAAAGTATCAGACCATACAGAAGAATAAACCAATAATAAAAGAGTGAAAATTAAAAATCGTTGCAATATGTTTTCCTGATACATCTAATTGTTTTCTCCTTGAAAGCGGATATCAATAGGCTGACTAATGTCGAGGTGTACATCTCTTTGGGGGAATGAAATTGAAATACCTTCAGCATTAAATTTGTCATTAATCGCTTCATTAATTTCACTAATGGTTGTTAAACGAAAATCGATATTGCCAATAAAACAACGCAATTGCAAATCCAGAGTATTGTCTCCAAAATTGAAGAATATTACTTTGGGCTCAGGCTCATCAAATACACGATGATGCTCTTGAGCTGCTTCAATTAACAAGGTTTTGGCTCTGGGGATATCACTTCCATAGGCAACTCCCACAGGAATAATCAAGCGAGCAGTTGGATCAGAGAGAGACCAATTCAATAACTGTCCAGTGATAAACTCTTTATTGGGGACGAGTAATTCTTTTCTATCTTTGGTCATAATCGTTGTCGCACGAATATTAATTCGACTGACAATGCCTTCATTTTCTCCCACACTGACGTAATCCCCCACACGGATCGGACGCTCAAATAAAATAATAATGCCACTGATAAAGTTGGCAACAATTTCTTGCAGACCAAAGCCTATGCCCACACTTAAAGCAGCAAATAACCATTGAAATTGAGCCCAATTAGCCCCCATAATATTAAAAACAGTAAAAAAACCAATGCCAAAAATAATATAATTAATTAAGGTCGTCACCGTATAACGGTTTCCTGAACTCACTTTCGTTTGTAATAATAAAATTTCAATAATAGCAGGTAATCGTTTAGCCCCGACAAGAGTAATGATTGCAACAATGATAGCAAAGCCTAAATCACCTAAAGTAATAGGCAATAGTTTTTCTGTCCCACCAACAACACCTTGGTGATGCCACAGTTCAATTTTTTCAAAAATACTCAATGCAGGTAAAACATCAGCCCAGATGGTAATCAAACCTGAAACACCAACAATGAACAACATCAAATTGAGTAATTTAATTGACTCTTCGCTCAGAGAAACCATATCTATTTCAGGCTCTTCTATATCACGGTTATTATCCTCCAAATTTAAATCATCAGATTCCATATTCGCTTTGGCAGCTTGCATGGCCATACGTTTCTCATAGGCCAGTTTCAAAGCATACCGTCTTCGAGTCAACAATAACCATCGTATAGAAACTTGCTGCATGATGATAAGGGCAAAAATAAGCCAGGCAGTATAAACCAGGCTTCGCGTTAATTGCCCAGCCGTGTAAACATAGCCAATGATCGTTAATATCATTAAAAAACCAACGACAAAAAGACTCAATAGGAACCAGATATGCTGAAATCTTGCAAATATGCCTTCAGGGTTACGTTGAGCTACACGCTCTAAAAAGCCTGATTTTGGTTTTAATAAACGGTAGAAAAAAATAGCAAACGTCAGTAAAGTCACCAATAATGATAAACGCCCTAGTCCACCGTTCACAAATGCTCCACTTTTTGATATTAAGACTCCTGTAATAAATATGGCAGGCAATAAAGTAAAGATAAGACGCCCCATTTCTTTTCTTAAACCTTTTATGACATTAACAGACCACTTAAAATGAACTTCAAATAAGCCTTCTGGAAGACACATGGCTCGAAAAAGTTGTAAACAAAACAAAGGTATTATAATAATTTTTAGCCCTATGACCATAGCTTGAGAAAACTCAGAGATTTCAGGTATTCTGTTAAATTGCCAAACAATCATCACCATTAAAAGGGGAATGGGAGAAGCCATTAACAAAGTATAAAAAATAGCTTTTAAGGTATGCATTAAACGATCATTGCTAATTCGTTTCGTTTTCTGCCCCGTATGAATAATTAAAGTTTTCAGTTTTTGCTTCTTTAGTAGTAAAAAAACAATCAATAAAAACCCAGGGATAATAAGCACTGAGGAATTCAGCATGAGGCTAAAGTCATTGACAAAAACAAACCATTTGGAGGGTGACAAAAAGAAAACCACTTGCTCGGGTATGTCTTTAATGTTTTCCAAATTAATTGGAGGAGCACTCCTCAACCACAGAAGATGTTCATCAATGAGTTGAGAATAGACTGTCGCAACTTGAATTAATTTTTTCTCTGCAAAATCCAGATTAGCAATTGCTTTTAAATAATTTTCATCTATATTAATGGCTTTTTTTAATAATTCTTTACGAGTGCGAATGAGTTTCAGTAAATCATCCTGAATTTGCAGTTGAGTCTCTGCAGCCACTCCTTTCATTAATAGGAATAGATACTCTTGGGTATGTCTTATCTTTCCTACTTCTTCCTGATATTGAATGTGTTGTAAGCCCGATTGAGCAATTAATTCTTCTCTGTTTTTTAAATTTTTTAAATACAAAGAACGATCAGGGAGCGCCCTTTTTTGCTCCAGAAGAACTTGTCCCAAAATAAGATTTAAACCTGCAATTTCAAGTTTCTTTCTGGTACTGATTTGCTCATCACTTAGACGTTTTGTTTCTTTATTTGCAATATCATCACCCGCCTCCAGAGCTGTCAATTGTTGCGTTTTTTGAGTGATATCTTCACTTAATTTGGTATTGAGTTGAGCAATATGTTGAATTAATGGGTGCTTACCTTCTGCTTTGAGCTGCTCTGCCCGAGTGATTTCCTGAGTTTTCTTAATTTCTTTATTTCTTTTTAAATCAACTTGTTGCTCAAGAACACGCACCTTTTCTCTTATTTTTTTTAACTGATAATCTGAGACATCTTTGTTTATTTTAAGAAGCTTCAGTCGGGTAGTTTGACTTAACAGCTTCAGATCTAACATCCTTATTTCACTTCTCAAGGCGACAATATGGCTATCTATCAGCCATTTTTCAGCTTTTTTTTGTTCACTTGATCCCGCAGAACTGACTAGTTTTTTATCCTCAACCAATTGTTCCAGTAGATGATTAACCTCAATAAGACGCTTACGTACCTCTGGTGAACTTTCAGTTTCACTATTAAGAATTTGAGTCTGATCAGAATTTTTTGCTTCCACTGCAGCCAGATTGGCGGATTCAGCCCCCAACTGCTGCTCTAAATCGGATAAAGAAGTCTTCTCTATGCTCTGAGAAAGTTGTTCAGATGTTTGTTTGGGTGGCTGTTGTTTATCAAATGTATCCAGTTTCTTCTCTAAAAATTTTATCTTTTGAGGTGCCTGTTTTCTCAGTTCGCTAAATTCATTAGATAATTGTTCATAGTTTTTTATTTCATCTAAAAAATCCAGTGTTTTTGAGTACAGAGAAAGTAAATTTTTTTTAGTGTCATCATCCAGCTCTTTTATCCCATCTATTGCCTTTATTTTATCCTGAAGTGTTTTTTCATTAACCAAATTTGAATCAGCAGAAAAAACAGGGTTGAAAAAAGAAAAGACATTGATAAAAAATAAAATAACCAGAATTTGAAATTTCATAGACGCTCTATATTATAAAAAATGTGAATATGGCTTATATTATGACAGTGAAAATTGCACACTTCAAAGAAACCATGCTTTTCAATTGATATATCTGTTAATTTTGCTATATATTGTTAATACCCATATAAAATTAAATCATCATACAAAAATGCCATGAATCATAAGTTTCATTCTTTTTTACATCAACAAATTCTATTGATGCTTGGCCTATCACTCGTACCAGGACTTGGATACATTTTTTTAGGCTGGATGAATAACATCATCACCCCAGCACTCATATGGTATATTTTAGTCCTGATGACCTCTATCTGGGGATATCGCCTACATAAAGCTTTTCTCTACGACACGATGACACGTCATGAGTTAGATAAATGGCATCAACAGTTACGGTGGTTTTTTTACACCATTTTTTCCCTCTGGACCCTCATATTCTTGCTCTATTCAAGTGAAACCGACAGTAAATTACACTACATTGCCATTTTTACTCAATTAGGGGCATCAGTTGTTGCTTCCACACTGCTATACTCTGATAAAAAGTTATACACACCAATCATCATTATCTTAATGTTGCCATTGACAATCTATTTTGCTGGAATTCAACAATGGTATGGCTATGTGCTTTGTTTCTTTGCTTATATTTTTATGGGAGTGTTGCTTTATAGCGCCAATAGCAGTAATCAATTACTACTAAAAACCCATTTTCAAGCCACGCACGATGAACTAACAGGTCTGCATAACCGAAAACAGTTCAATGATACTCTGCAAAAAACAATCAACATCTTAAAATCATCAAAATATTATTCCTATTTATTGTTAATTGATCTCGATCATTTTAAAATTATCAATGATTCACTAGGTCATGATATTGGTGATAAATTGTTGATTGAAGTATCCAAGCGAATGCAAAATCACATCAGCAAAGAGCATACTCTGGCTCGATTGGGTGGCGATGAGTTTATTATTATTGGCCCTGAATTTACTGATAGGGATGAGTGTCAAAAATCAGCAACACACTTTGCAGAACAACTCTTGAAGAAAATTAAGGCCAGTTACATCATCCCCCCTCATCACCTTTACATCAGTGCCAGTATTGGACTCAACTTGTTAAGTGATAAAGAAATTAAAGTCAGCAGTTTTGTTAAAGAGGCCGATATTGCCATGTACGAGGCAAAAGCAGCTGGCAGAGATGGAGTCATTGTATTTAACGATGACTTTTCAAAACAAATTGAAAAGCACCTTGAAATTGAACGCTTACTACACTTTGCTCTTGAAAAAAATGAAATTGAACTTAAATTTCAGCCTCAGCAAGATCAGTCACAAGCAATTATTGGTTGTGAAGTTCTTGTTCGATGGAACAATAAAAAAATAGGAGAGATTTCACCTGTTGATTTTATTCCCATCGCCGAACAAACTGGTTATATTATAGAACTAGGCTTATATATCTTGGAGGAATCCATAAAAACACTGCTTGAATGGGAAGAAAAAGGACTCATTCTAAAACAGTTTTCCATTAATATTAGCATGAGACAAATTTTTCATCATAGCTTTATTAAGGATGTAAAAACACTCTGCCATAAATATCTTGACCACAGCTTATGTACTAAAATCGTTTTTGAATTAACCGAAACTATTGTTGCAGAAGATATTAAAAAATTAGTCGCCATTATGAATGAATTAAAAAAACTCGGCATTAAGTTTTCAATGGATGATTTTGGTACAGGTTATTCTTCTTTAAGTTACATTACTCAACTGCCCATCAATGAACTTAAAATTGATCGTTCTTTTGTCAGTAATTTAAATGCCAACGAACAAAATAAAGCCATTGTTTCCAGCATACTTAATTTAGCAAAAACATTTGAACTGAGTATTGTCGCTGAAGGCGTTGAGACATCTGAACAAATTGATTTTCTTGCTCAAAATGATTGTGATATTTTACAAGGTTATTATTTTTCCAGACCTGTCAGTGGTGCAGAATTTGAAGCATTATTTTTTAAAAATAAATAAATTTTTCTTTTATAAAGCTTTAAGCAACGTTCATCACCTGAAAAACTACTTAAAAATGAAATAGTTTTGAAACAGCAATAATCAGTAGTCAGTTCTTATACTCAGTGTTCACCATTTCGGAACAACTGTTTAGCAGTCAAAGATCCATCTGGATTAGAAGAATTAACAGGCCCACTATGTGCTCAATTAGCCTCTATTTTTTAATAAAACAAAGCATAGCACACTAGGGTAGCAGTTAATGCCTTGCACTAAAGTGCATAATTGTGACTAGCGAACTATGCAATAAAAAGTTCTCAATTTAAGATTTTTCTTTAAAATGTGATGGTTCGATTAAGTGACGTTTGAGTAATTTATAAAACTCTGTTCGGTTTCTTTTTGCCAGACGTGCCGCTTGAGTGACATTGCCATTGACCATTTGAAGCAGTTGAGTTAAATACTGTCTTTCAAATTCCTGTTTTGCTTCTTTAAAACTTTGAATAGTTGTAGGTTTTTCACGTAACGCTTTTTCAACCAACTTAACGGGTATGATAGGTGTTGTTGAAAATGCAGAGACTTGTTCAATCACATTTTTTAAATGTCTGACATTCCCTGGCCATTCATAGCTGACCAGCATCTCCATTGCATCATTAGAAAATCCTTTTACCTTACCGTTAATATTGAAGTCAGGATTTGCAATAAAGTGATTAGCTAATAATGGGATATCTTCACGTCTGTCAGATAATTTTGGTAATTTTAAAGTGACAACATTTATCCTATAATAAAGATCCATTCGAAAAACATCATCAGCAACCAGTTTTTCCAGATCTCTATGGCTTGCTGTTACAATCCTGACATCCACCGAGATTGTTTTATTTGAGCCAACAGGTCGTATCTGATGTTCTTGTAATGCACGCAACAGTTTTACTTGAAAAGCAGGTGACATATCACCAATTTCATCCAGAAAAAGAGTGCCTTTATCTGCGGTTTGGAATAAGCCTTTACGTTCTTCCAGAGCACCTGTAAATGCTCCCTTACGATGTCCAAATAATTCCGACTCTAATAAGTCTTCGGGAATAGCACTGCAATTAACGGCAACAAAAGATTGTTTTTTCCTTGGGCTTGCATCATGCACTGCCTGTGCTATTAACTCCTTGCCCGTGCCGCTTTCGCCATGAATAAATATACTGGCATCCCCCTGAGCCAGGCTACTGAGATCACGCAAAAGATCATTCATCAGTGGACTTCGAGTAATGATATTTGCACGCCATTGTTCGTCTATTTCTTTGTTTTCTCCATATTGGCAGGCACCTTTCATTGTAAGAGCATGATTTACCTGTTCTAAAAACTCCCTGCTTTCAAAAGGTTTAGATAAAAAGCTAAAAACACCCTGGCGAGTGGCTGCTACCGCTTCTTTTATGGTACCGTGAGCTGTAAGAATAATAATTGGTAAAGTCTGATATTTTTTTTGTATTTGCTCACATAATTTCATTCCATCCATTTCACCCATACGTAAATCAGTGACTACAAGATGAGGGTGAAAAAGAGGTAGTTTTACCAATGCTTCTTCACCGCTGAGCACAGTTTCGACTTCATAACCAACAGTTTTGAGACGTAACGTGAGCAATTTCAGCAAACTTTCATCATCATCCACCAGAAGAATTCTCCGAGCCAATTTTTTCTTAATTGGAATCATTTTTCTTTTCTTCCAATCGTTGATTGATACTGGTTTCAATACTTTTTAGCTCAAGCAGTTTCTTTGCCATTGATTCTTTTTCACTCTGACAATTGGATAGTTGCTCTTTAGCTGATTTAACCTCTTGATTGAGTCGTTTTCTTTCTTCCTTCAGTTTTTTAACTTTTTTAAGCTGTTCAAAAAGTATTATCTGATGATTAATTAACCACTCGATTTGTTCACTATTTAGTTTTGTATCTCGTATTTTTTTTAGAATATTAATTCCTTCACTCATTGTTCCACAAGCGGGATACTCATTGATAGCATAGGCTAAAGACCAACCTGAGATCCAGTCATCTAATACATTGAATTTAAATCTAAGTTGGTTGCATTCTATCTGTTTTTTCTTATTTGACAGCGATGCAAAACGAACACCAAAGGCCATTATATTATCCAGTTCTGAGATTGAGCATGATAAGCGGCTGACATTTTTGATGACTGGGTTTACTCTGGGAGTAATTGATGTGCAGCTAATTATGCTCGATACTATTAAAAAAAATAATAAAATCTCTTTTTTTTTCACTATTTTTCCTTATCACATATTTTGATTAACTGGCAGTCTCACCAAAAATCTTGCGCCAGGAAACTTTTTATTCGGTTTAAGGAGTCTGATTACACCATGGTGAATGTTGACATAATCCTTTACCAGCTTAAGTCCAAGCCCAGATCCTCGAACTGGCCAGACTCCAGAAGATTTATCCTGATAAAATTCATTAAAAATAAATTCTTGTTCATTTGTTGATATTCCTTTTCCCTGATCTTCAATCAGTAGGTATACATTATTCTTGTGCACTTTTAAGGAAATGCCTAATTCACTATCAGAATTTCCAAACTTTAGAGCATTTGATAATAAATTACTAATAATAACTCTAACTTTATCTCGATCAGCTTGCACCTTAATTGAGCTGATAAATTCTTTAGTTTTTATTTTTTTATAATTAATGATCAGGCGATATTCTTCAATAATTCGCTGAATTAATGTAGCCATATCAAAAGTTGAACAATTGAGTTCAGTCTGTATTGATATTGTTTTTTGATATTCGAGTAAATTTTCTATCAGACTGTTCAATTGTATGCAGCCGAGCCTCATTAACTGAACAATTTCTTGTTGCTCCTGATTTAATTCTCCAACAATTTCATCTTCCAGAATGCCTGAACCTTCTTTTAGAGTTGCCAAAGGTGTTTTTAGTTCATGAGAAATGGTTTTTATAAAATTCTGCTTATCATTTTCAAGTTGATTTAATCGAAGTCTCAGCCATTCAAGGTGTTTGCCTAAATTTTCCAGATCTTTTGGACCGTGAATATGGACGGACTGGTCAAAATCTCCTTTACCAATTTCTCTTATTGCCTGCCCAATATGTTTGATAGGTTTTGTGAGTAGTGACACAAATATCAGTCCAAGTATCAGTGCCAGAGGGACTGCCAGAAACACACTGTAAATCAAGTTTTGTCGGACCTGCTTTGCAGCTATGGAAAGTGCTTCAGCTTCCTTCCTTAATTGAACACGACCTTTATTGGCTAATTTTCGGGCATCCAGCGTTAAATAGGCATATTCATTCAGGTCATATTTTGTCAGTTCTCTTTGCCCTGAAATGATTTTTTGATTGATTAATAAATATAGTTTATTTTCATTTTCAAGTAAATTATCCATTGTTGCTTGTAATTCAGATTTTACTCCTTTGAATTTCATTTTATCTGCGGCATCAATAAATGTCTGATGGTGATCCTGAAATCCCTTAAATAAGTCTGGTTCTTTAAGTATCTGATACTGTCTGATATTTCGTTCCATTGATATCAGTCGCTCTAAAATTATCCGATTACTGTCTGTTACTATGATCGTATTAATTAAAGTTTCCTGGGTTAAACTTGTGTGCTGAGTAATGGCTACAAGAGCGTAAATAAAAGCTAATATTAATGGTAATGAAATAATTACAATACTCACCAGAAATAGCTGATAGAGCGAGCTTGGACGAAATGATCTTTTTGATATAGCGTGATTAATTATTGATCTGAATGATGCTATTGGTTTTGTCACAATTAATTGAATATTCCTAGTCTGCTAATTCGTTGTTTAAGAAAAAATTAGGCATATTTGAAAATCAAATTATCATTTTAAAATAATTATATCTGTGATATGAGTTGCAAGATTATCAAAAATTTGAAAGATATAGCTTGTGTCGCTAATTTGCGACAGATAAGGCATTCTTATCAAGCTAACAGATATTGGAGTTCATGTGTTTATGGAGTGAAATATAGGGAGCAGAAGTATTGATTTACTTAGTAATTCATTATTAAGTAAACAAAAGTATAAATATTCATCCTTAATTTTTGTCATTTATTATTGATAAATTTATTCATAATAATCCATTTTTCTTTTATAAAAATCATTTTGTCGTTCAATGGTTACACTTATAGTGTGAAGTAATGAGGAAAAAAAAATAGCTTTGTGTCAAATCCATGATGCCATAACAAAATATTAATATTGGCATATGTCTTGCTGAAGTAAGATCATATCTGAAAAATTGTTTTCAGATTATATTTAATAATGATATAAGGATTTTTCAAATGATAAATAAATTATTACTCACTGCTTTTTTTGCTTTTGCTGCCAACTCTTCTTTTGCTGATGATTTTACTATGTTAGATGCAGATAAAGATGGCCTCATTAGTAAAGATGAAGCATCAATTTCTCAAACAGTTACTAAACAATGGGATCTGCTTGATATAAATAAAGATGGATATCTTGGAAAAGATGAGCTTGCTGTTCTTAGTAGTATTAAAGACTGATTAAAATTTTTTTCTGAAAGACTTGCTGCTTAGTTACAATAAAATGTTAACCTGTTTTCAATAAACTGTGTTTTCAAATTTATAACTAAGTTGCATGTTTCACCCTACTAAATTGCATTAACTTATATTTTTTATAGATAAAAGGAAGTTCAATGAATAAATTGATTTATATAATAATGGCAGTATTATTTTCGGTTACTCTTTTTGCCTGTGATGATAAAAATGCTGAAATATCTGATGTAGAAAGTTTAAATCAGCCAATATCTGAAGTGTACAAAACGGTTCAATCAGAGCCTGAAACAAAATAAAATAAGAAATAATTATGGCGCGGATTTTAGTCATAAGTGCGCTACTTATGACTTAAATCCGCGTGGGCAAAGATGTCCATAATTTAAGGTTAACATGATTGGACTTTAATCGTATCTAATTAAGGTAATTATATGGATTGTAAAATAAATAGTTGGTTTTGTTTTTTATCTATTTCTTTTGTAACAAATTTTTTTTTAGTTTCTTTAATTGTTGCTCAAGAAACTATCTTTTTAAAGAAAGAATCCTTGTTGTCTGAGCATCAGAAAACTTTGCCAATACTATCCAGACAACAACTTTCAAAATGTATTGAAAAAACTAAATTGGCTGAAAAAAATATAAAACAACTCAATAAACAAGAAAATATGATGGGCAATAATATAAAAAATATTAATAAACTCAAGTACAAGCTTGAGGCAAAAAAAAATACCCTCGATCTTCATAGTTCTGAATCTGTATTGGCATATAATCAGTTAAATAAAAAACTGAAACAGTTATCTATAGATTATAATCTGGATGCAGAATATTATAATAATGCAGTAAAACAATATCACTCTGAGATTCTAACTCTAAAAAATGAATGTGATAATAAACGGTTTGATTCTGAATAAAATTATTAGGATGTATAACATCTAACACCAGCGAAAGTTTCGCTGGAAGAATTTTGTAACTTTCTGTTAATTTAAAAAGTATTCGAAAATATGTGTAAAAAAAGAAACTCAACTCTTTTAAACTCCACCACTATGAACGACTTCATAATAAATCTTTTCCAGCTCATTTTTATGTTCTGTTTCTTCCTGTGCAAGGAAAGTAAACACATCTTTTAATGGGCCTTCTGGCGTACTTTCAGCCAGTGCATGATATTGATCCATTGCTGCCTGTTCACGCCCCAGAGCATATTGTAAAATGGTTTGGTCATCAGGCTGAACGCCTAAATCAGGGAGTTGAATGCAATCTGAAAAACGTTTATTGCTCGGTGGCCTGGCAATTTCCATTTTAATTTGCTGTAAGACATGCTCATCATTTGCCAGATCAGTAAACAAGTCATAATGCGCCTGTTCTTCTACCACTAGATCTTCAACCAAATAACGAATACGTTTACTAACGTTAGGGGCCAGAGCCACATAAAAATCACGAGCTGTACGTTCAAATTCTGTTGCTTGCTCAAGAATTTCTTTTAATGTAATGCAGGCTTCGAGCTTATCTTTACCTGAAAGGGCCTTGTCTGAAATAGAATCAGTTGTCATATTTTTCTCTTAAAAAAATGAAAGATAATAGCTTTGTCCAAATATAATCCTTAACGAGTCTCTACCCGTTTATTCCCTCAACCAACCAAAGAGTCTTCCGTCAAATACGAGTGGATACTATCCGCCACTCGATGACCATCAGCCACTGCATGGACTACATCTGGACCATTGACACAATCACCTGCAGACCATAGCCAGGACTCTGATGTACGCCCTTCACTGTCAATCTGAATACGACCTCTATCCCATTGCAGTTTTTCTGTCAAATCATCACCAAGCAATGAGACATCAGAAAACTGACCTATGGCTTCAATCACTGTATCACAGGCATGGATAGTCTCTTCACCATCATCATATTGGGGTGCAAAGCGTTTGTTGCTGTCAAAAATAGACAATACTTTCCAGGTTTTAAGACCAATCAAGTGACCCGACTCATCAATTTCACACCCCTGAGGACCACATTGGTCTCGGATAATAATACCTTCTTCAAGTGCTTCTTTAATTTCATCAGCATCAGCCATAAAGTGTTGCTGTTCTTCCATCGCAGTTAAAACAACATCCACTAAACCATATTGCTGTTTCTGTAATCTGGCAATAGAACGTGCAATATCCATAGCCACATTACCACCACCAATAATCACGGCACAATGAGGCAGTTCAAATTCTTCCCCAGCGGTAATTTTATCCAGTAAATCAACGGCACGATAAACCTTTTCATGATCAGACTTCGGAATACGTGTTTGACGTCCTTCTTGTAAACCAATTGCCAGCAGTACTGCATCAAAATCTTGTGTCAGTTTCTCCATAGCAAGATCAGCACCGATGCGGGTGTTATAAATTATCTGCACCCCCATAGAAACAATCATCTCAATATCACGATCCAATGCATCATAGGGTAAACGATATTCTGGAATACCATAACGAGTCATGCCCCCCGCTTTGGCCTTAGATTCATAAACAATGACTTCATGCCCTATTCTCGCCAAATCAAAGGCCGCAGTTAAACCTGCAGGACCTGCACCGATAATGGCAACCTTTTTACCTGTAGCAGGTTTGGGATCGCCAATGATCTCATGATATTTTTCATGAGGAACTTGATCAATAATATGACGCTTGAGCCAGCGAATGGCAATGGGCTCACCTTCATGCCGTGAAGCACAGGCGGATTCACATTTACGAGTGCACACTCGCCCGCACACATTGGAGAAGGGATTGGTTTCATAAAGCAGTTTCAAACCCTTTTCATAATCCCCTTCACGCACTGCATTAATATAATCAGGAATCGACATGTGAGTGGGACAAGTTGCAATACATAAACCGCAAGCCACGCATCGATCCGCTTCAAGTTTAGCCTCTTCTATCGAGTAACCATGAACGATCTCATCAAATGATTCAATACGGGATTCAACATCCATTTCCTGCATTTCTATTCGTTCTTGTGCAACCAGACAATGTTCTTCAGGTCTGTTGTATCCCAGCTCCGCATCATCCCAGAATTTTTTGTCCACCCCTGGCGTAAAGCGGAAGGCATCGGGATCACTTTCAACCCACTTGTATTCGTTCGACATGGTTAATGAACCCGTCATGCACACATCAACACACAAGGCACACCAGCAGCAACGACCATAATCAATACGAGGACGCAAACCAGAATCACCCTCTTTTGTTTCGACACTGTCAACTGGAAGCATATCAATAGCCCCATTCTGACAAATTGCTTCACAGGTACCACAACCAATGCATTTTTCATTATCGTTTTTATGAAAGCCACGATAGCGGGCACTGCCTGGACGATCATTAAGAGGGTCAGGAATTGTGACTGGATTACGAAGTATATTCTTCCAGGCGGTAAAAGGTGACAGAAGATCTCGAATACTTTTTTTGGGCTGAATGCTCATTACCTCTCAATCTCCGGGGGATAGGTATGCAGCGAGACCATTAAGCCTGCCACATCTGCAATATTCAAATTCACAATCATACGCTCAAGCAGAGCCATAGCATGGGTATACGAAGGCCCACGGACATTCACACGGCGCGGATAACCGCTGCCGTCAGTCACCAGATAATACCCATATTCACCCCGGGAGCACTCACCCCGCACATAAGTTTCCCCACGAGGAATTTTCCAGTGCATTACACTTGGAATCTTGGCCATCAAAGCACCTTCTTTGGGCATTTTAGCTAAAATCTGACGCACCAGATCAACGGATTGCAGCAAATCCTGACGTCTTACATCAGCCCGGGTATAAATATCAGAATCCTGTCCCAGTATGGGTTCAAATTCAAGTTCAGGATAGACCAGATAGGGCTGGTCTTTACGCACATCTTTAGCGACTCCACCCGCACGAGCATTAGGCCCTGTAACACCATAACTATCCATCAGATCAACATCAATCACACCGACACCGACACTGCGCTTTTTAAATACGGCATTGCAATACATGGTGTCATAGACATCACTCATGGTACTTTCAATTTCACATAAGGTCTCTTCCATACGCTGCGCAAAACCTTCAGGCAGGCGATCACGTACGCCACCAGGAAGAATGAACATATGATAAATACGAGCACCTGTCAGTTCTTCAAATCGATCCAACATCAGATCACGGACATAGGTGGTCCATTGACTGATCACTCCCATACCAAAACTGCCTGCCTGACCACCACAATACATCAGGTAACTGTTGATGCGCCCCATTTCAAGGATTAAAGTGCGGATCCAGTTCGCATACTCAGGTGCTTCAATGCCCGCCAGCTCTTCAACTGCAGCAGCATAACAGTACTCATTAAAATCCGGTTCAGGGACACAAATGCGGCAAACAATAGGAAAACACTGAATAAAAGTGCGACGCTCCATTAATTTTTCAAAACCGCGATGCAAATAACCCACATGAGTGATGCCTTCCACCACTTCATCTCCACACACGGTTAATTCAACCGACATATTGCCCGTAATACCAGGATGCTGTGGCCCTTGCCACAATTTCAGGTATTTGCCCGATGTTAAATCAATATCGAGACTGCCATCGGCTTTCTTTTGCGGATATTGACTGCGGTCAGGTTGGTAGGCCATCGCTACGCTCCATCCGGATATAGTTTCTGTTTCATATGTTCTGCTGGATCCTTGGTTTCACGGCCAGGACGCTGAGCAAAAGTCTCCTCTGAAAATTTGAGGGTATCAAAATCACGTCGATAAGGAGGAATATCATTCCACCCTTCTAAAATAAAGTCTTCATTGACTCGGGGACTCTCGGGAAAATCAATACCGAACATTTCCCGCAATTCCCTTTGGTAAGTCGCCGCAGTTGGCCAGATATCATGAATACTTTCCATCGTTGCATTATCACGGGGGATCATTAGCCGAAGTCCAATATCGGTCGCATTCGTTCGATTAGAGAGCAAATAGGTTAACTGGAAACAATTGTCTTCAAGCCAGTCAACAGCGGTCAAAATAACCAGATGAGTATAATTTTCTTTATCCCGCAAATGTAAAAGCACTGGGCGCAATTGCTCCTGCTTCAAAGTGATGAACGCAAGATTGTTCCTCTGTTCAGTCAACTCACCCAGAGGGTAATATTGTTTTAATTTTTCATAAAGTTCGTGCAATTTTTTTCATCCGTTCCAGGCAGCTTTTTTTACCCGCGTTGTTACAAGCAATAGTTACAAGCATTTGTTGTAAACAATAGTTACGAGTGATAGTTACCAATTATAGTCAGGCATATCCCAATCATTAATGACTCTTTTCTGATTGGCCTTATACCATTCAAATTTCTCAGCGTATTCATTAGCACCTTCTGCTTTGCCTGAACGTATTAATTTTTTTAAATCTGCAAAGCCCGCCAGAAGCGCTTCAGGACGTGGCATACACCCAGCGATGTAGAGATCCACTGGAAGATATTGATCCAAACGTTTGATGGTATTATAAGAATCCCAATACATACCACCATTGATGGTGCAAGATCCAAGACCAATGACATACTTTGGGTTTTGCATTTGTTCATAGGAGCGAATAACACGTTTCAGGGTCTTCACCGAAAGATAGCCTGAGATAATAAACAAGTTGGATTGCCGTGGTGTCGGTCGCCATTGCACACCAAAACGATAGGCATCAAAGCGTGGTGTCATTAATGGGCGCATTTCAATGGCACCACAACCTGTGCCAAAACCAAGGATCCATATTGATTCTGAACGAGCCCAGTTAAAAAGATCTTCCACTATTTTACTATACGCTGCGGGCATAACCGTAGGCGGTGCTTCACAATAATAATCACGTAGCGGCTCGACCTCGAATTCAAGTCCATCCGGCCCTTTAATAATACGTTTTTCTAATTCTTCTTTCATAGATTAAACTCGATCCCTTAGACCAAATATCTTAAACCACAAGAACTGCGAGAATGCCGATTGGCACTGCCCAAATCAAAAACCAACGAATTGACTGCTCAACACGAAAACGAGGAAAAACAACACCAATGAATACCGCAAACATATAAATCAGGAAAATTTTAAGAAAAAAGACTGGCCAGTTATCAGCACCGCCAAAAAACAGGTTCATAAAAATGACCATTTTTGCAACGGGATAAATCACTCGATTGGTCTGCATCAGAGCCAGATAAGAGGAGTGATATTCAGTCGGTGGTCCAATGGGAATTTCCTGAGGCGCCAATACCACGTCAAAAGGAGGTCGCATCACTGAACCAAGAAATGAAAGCATTGCTGCTGCAACAGCCAGTGGATTGGTAAATAAAGTCCAGTTCAAAACACCACCCTGTTGCGCAGCAACAATTTCTGTCACTGAAAGAGTGTTGTATTGTAAGGCAATCGAAAAGACCGCCAGAGCCAGAGGCAATTCAGCCATGGTCACTTGTGACAAGCCACGTGAAACACCGATAGCCGCATGTGGGTGGCCACTTTCACCAGCACCTAATGCCATGCCCAAAGTGCCAAAAAAGATAAAATAAAGTGCCAGAATCAAATCACCCGCAAAGGAAAAATTTGAAAACATCACTGAACCATAAATGGTAGGAACAAACATAATTAGGCCTACCCCTCCCGTTAATCGAAAGACTGGAGCCAGATAAAACATAACCCCATGAGTAATCGAACTTCTCAGGCCATAATTTTTAATCAGATCAATGTAATTCTGATAAATAGGAATGCCAACCCTTCTACCTACCCGAGCACCGATTTTGGCCACAAACGCATTCATCAGCAAACCAAAATTGATAATGATGAATAAGGTTAGCAGTGCATAGGGTATCTGTATCCACTCAAACTGCATCTTTTATTACCATCGTTAGAACTCCACTCTGAAAAGATAAACAATAACAACAAAGGCCAGGAGCTGAATCGCATAAGTTTGACCATTGCCTGTATAAAAACGACGAAACAGATCAGCCACTGTATGCAGAAAATCGGTTAAAGTCTCCCAGAAACGAGTCACAAATGGCTGTATTAAAAAGCCCATGGCTTTACGATAAGGCGCAAAGAAATTCCAGGCAAAATGCGTGGTTTCCGGACGAAAAGGTCTTTCAGCAGAATAGACAATATTAAACTGCTTCACTTTTTGTGCTTTACGATTGACAAATAATAGCCAGACAAACAACAGGCCGAAAATAATCGCAATAATCACCATGATAGGAATCGGGCTCCAATAACCATAGTTACTGGTGATTGTCAGACCTTCCCAGTTCAGGCCACTTTTAGCTGCAGTTTCAGCAAAGAAAGGACTGAGATAAGCATCCACTTTACGCAACACAAGACCTGGAACCACCGCAAAAACCATAAGCGCAGCAACATAGATCATTTGGGGCAGTATAATCCAGAAAGGTGCTTCTTTTATCTGACGATGTTCATCTTTTAGCTGCCCCAGAAAAATAGTATGAATCAAGCGGAACAGATAAAGAAAGGCAATCGGTCCCGAAATAAAGATCAGCATCATGGGTAATCTGTATTCAGATGACAAAATGGCATTGTAGAAAACCCAACGCCCACCAAAACCAGACAGCGGAGGTACACCTGAAACAGCAATGATACCAATAAGAACGGCAATAAAGGAAAATGGCATCATGGCTATGAGACCACCCATTTTATACATTTCACGGGTACCAGTACGCTTTGCAACACCACCGACTGAGAGAAATAACATGGATTTATAAATATAATGATTGATTACAAACATCAATGCCATCAGCCAGCCCAATTGATTCATCAGCGCCAGTCCAAAGAGTGCATATCCCATCTGTCCAATTGAAGAATAGGCTAGCAAACGCTTGGCATCCTCCTGAAAAACAGCCATCAGATTACCAAGAAAAGCAGATAGAGCCCCGATCCAGAGCATGATAAAAGTGAGTTCAATACCATATAACTGCTGCTTCCCCATATTCATCAGCAACATCATAATGCCAAACAGACCTGCTTTAAGAAGAATGCCTGAAACCATTGGGGAGACATCTGTTTCAGCTTCTGCATGAGCACCAGGTAGCCAGATATGCAGACCTATTGCTGCTGTTTTGGTCATGAAGCCAATGGCAAGCAGAAGAAAAACCCAGGGGGCAATGGGTGCAGCCACATGTGCTAATGATTCTAAGGTGAAGAGTGTGACGCCTTGTGCAGCTAGAGCAAAACCAGCTAAAATTAAAAATGCACCTCCTAAAGAAAAAATAATATAGGACAGAGCATGTGGTTCTGAGTGTTTGCCTCGCAGAATCATAAAATAAGAGCCAATCGTCAGGAACTCCCAGGCAGCAAAAAATTGAAATGAATCTTCAGCCACCACCAACAGAGTCAAGCCTGCAAACATCAGCATGGCAGAAGGATAAAAACCCATTCGACGACCATGAACATGATAGCTGGCGAGTAAGATAACCGCGCCTCCCAGGAGAAATATCGCCGCAAAAATAATTTGCAAAGGATCATAGAGCGAATAACTCATAACAAAATAGTACACCATACCCGCAATGGCTAAAGTATTTTTAACCCATGCAGGTAACCATTCCAGCAATAGAAAGCTCAAAGCAAACAGCAGAGGTAAGGCATAGAATAAATTATCATGGGCAGAAAGTTCACCCCAAAGATAAGCCAATCCCCAGCTAATGGCTAGAGCAGAAAAAATGACCAGCAATTTATGTGATGCCAAAGATAATAATGGACTCTCAGATTCCTCTTCCTGAACTCTTTCTCTCTTAATGATATAGCCAAACCAGCGAAACAAATAACTGGCTTCAAGCAAGGAACCAATAAGAACAAAAGCCAGAATCCAGAGACGATTTTCAGAGGCTAAAATCATCACCAGCTCCCATTTGGCGTAAAAACTTGGGAAGGGAGGTAAACCACTTAACATGGCAATAAAACTGACAAAAGCAAGAATCAGCAATGGATGCCCACGAAGTACAGCCCAGTCCGTTAAATGACGTTGATTAATCAAACCGGAAATCCAATAAAGACCAGCCTTAGCCACAGCATGGGAAATTAAGATTCCACCTGCAATGAAAAGATAACTATCCCCCAGAATATCACGTTGACCGATAATGGCCAGAATCAGGCCTACTTGCCCTACTGAAGAATAACCCAGAGTACGGCGGTCATGAGTCTGTGATAAGGCAAGAAGGTTAGCGGCAACAAAACTCAGCAGACCAATGGCAGTGACAACGGGCAGCCATTGCTGCCCACCGATCAATAATAATTTATCCACGGCATAAACAGCGGCAGAACCTGCCATTGCTGCAGAAAATAGAGCAGAAAAAGCGGGATGTGCTGATTCATAGATGTCTAAGGCCCACCCATTTGCAGGAAATGGTTTTGCTTCGGTCAAGATGGCCATCAGCATAAAAAAGAAAGCCAGAGACCCAATCCCTTTCATCATATCCAGCGACAGTCCTGCGATACCATCAATATTTAAAGTACCACTGACATGATATGTGAAGATAATACCAATCAACAAAAATACGGAGACCAACTGAGAAATAATCAAATATTTGAAGCCTGCAGACAGAGCCTGTTTATTTTCAGAAATAAGAAGAAGACCCGCTGTTGCAATAACCGCCAGTTCGAAAAAGACAAACAGGTTAAAAATATCACGGGTGAGGATGATTCCGCACAAGGCCATAATAAAAACCAATAAGACAGACATGGCTCTACCACCTAGTCTATAGAGTGATTTACTCATATAAATAGCAGATAGCAGTCCCGATAAAATAACCAGTAGAAGCAAAACTGACTCAGTAATACCCATACGCAGATTAATGGCAAAAGGCGGTGCGGTTCCAGCCGTAAATATTTCAAAAGTCGCCCCGCCATCAACAGCAAAGAATAATAGCCAGCGAGCAGCGATCCATGCCATTGCAAGCAGGGAACCCAGCGTCAGAGCATAAGCGGTATTGCGCCATTTTTCGCGCAACAGCCCCAGCAGGAATGCTGCTCCAAGGCCAATAACGATAATGAAAATAACATTTACCATTTCAGCTCCGAAAACTTAGAGATATCAAGCGTTCCCTTACGCTCATACAACTTATAAGCAAAAGCCAGCATCAAAGTCGTGATACCTAAACCGATAACAATCGCAGTGAGCACCAGAGCTTGCGGTACAGGGTCAATAATACGCGCAGTTGCCTGAGCCAATGGAACCGCTTCATTCAATATGGGTGCCGTACGACCATGCATATAACCGATAGACACCAAAACAATGTTGACGCCCGTGTTGGCAATACTAAAAGAGACGATGATACGCAGTATATTCTGGTTGGTCAGAGCACCATACAACCCCATAAGGATGAGGATAAAGCCTGTTGCCATTGCAATTTGAACCATTATGAATCCTCCGTTTCAGAAAGATTAACCAGCATCGAGCTAAACTCAGCACCCACTTTAAGGCCGATAAGAGAATAAATAATCGGTATCACCCCAGCAGAAAAGAGTGAACCTAATTCACCAAGCGGCAATATTCGGTTATCCAGAAAGCCGCCTGCATAGAAAAGACCCAGCACACCGATAGAAACAAATAATAAACCAGAAACAGACTCAATAATGGTAATGAGCTGGTGACTAAAATGGCGTAATGGATCGGTGAGCAACATCAGCAAAATGGCTGAAGCAATAATTGCCCCTCCCTGAAATCCCCCACCAGGCGTGAGATGACCATTGATAAAGACGTAAGCACCCAAGAGTAAAATTAAGGGTACCAGAAGGTAACTGCCTGTTGTTAATAATTCCCCTGATTGAGGTAATTCTCTTTGCAGCGATTTACCTTTATGACTGCCTCTTGAAAGTAACATGCCCACAATGGCAGCAGTCAGGAATAAAACCGTCACTTCACCAATAGTATCTAAACCTCGATAAGTGACAATAATAGCAGTCACAATATTAGCAGCTCCAATATCCTGAGCCGTATGTTCCGCATAATACCGACCCGTCTGGTTCAATTCCGTATCGGGCGTATATTCCTGCATAAAAACAATAAAAAGTGACCCTAAACCCAGTAAAAATAAAAAGACCATGGCACGTTTAATCACGCTGATCTCCCCTTACTCGTCCAAGTACAAAGAAAAACAGAAAGGTCGTCAAGCCACTACCGATAGCCGCTTCTGTCATGGCAACATCTGGAGCGGCAAAGAATAGAAAAAGTACTGAGGCAAGCAGGCTCACTAAACCTGCTGCCAGCATGGCAATCGATACTTGTTTCACTAGAATAGAAACAAAGGCTGCACCGATCATCACCACAGAAAAGAGCAAAGTAATGGCTGGCATCAGTAGCTCATTCATGGTTTATCTCCCAAGTCTTTGGCAAGCATATCAACAGTTGTTTTTGATGTTTTTTCAATACCGACACGATGGGCAGCACGAGCCAGCACCTGTGAAGACAGCGGATTGGTAAACAGTAGAAACAATCCAATTAGTAATAATTTAAATCCCCATTCCGGATGCAAAAAAGCAGCACCCGCAAGAATCAGAATGGAACCCAAAGTCGTTGTCTTAGCACCTGCTTGAATACGATTAAACAGATCAGGCATACGAAGAATTCCTAAGCCGCCAAGGAATAAAAAAGAGGCTCCAGCAACCAGTAAAAGTCCGCCAAAAAAGTCAAAGAATGGTGTCATTAAAATCTTCCTTCAAGATAGCGGGCAATTGCAATCACACCCAGAAATGAAAGCAGCGCATAAACCAGGGCAATGTCAAGATAAATACCACGCTCTTCTATCAAAGCACTCAGTACGATAAAAGTAATTGAAACAACCGTCAGAACATCAAAGGCAATCACTCTATCAAATGTAGATGGCCCTTTAATAAATCGCCCTAATGCCATAAGAAATGCCATTCCTGCTAACAGAGCCGTTATTGCTATTAATACTTCAACCATACATCACCTCAAGATACGATTCGAAGCCAGCAACAATTTGAGCGGTCGCTTCTTCAATTTCTGTTGAGTTTACCGTAACACAATGGACATAGATCCACTCTCCTTCCAGCTCTACAGTCAAAGTTCCAGGTGTGAGTGTAATTGAATTAGCCAACATCAAACGGCCCATTTTACTTTTGAGCTTAGTACGTACTTTGACGATGCCCGGCTTGATTGGTAATGATGGAGAAAGGACAATTACTGCCAATTTAAAATTGGATTTAACCAATTCCTTAAAGAAATATGCATAATAAAAGAGACCTGCAATTAAGGCCTGAGGAGTCGCACGAAACTCAGTAAAGAACGATAAGCCACTGCAAAATAACAAGGTAATACTGAAAGAAACTAAAATGCCGATAATAAGGCTGTCAATAGCCATTGTGCCGTTAAGCATAAGCCAAAAAAGTAATAATGTGACAAATAATACCGCTCGATCACGTATGTTTTTTTTCAATTCACTCTTGGTCTGCAAAAATGATGCTCCGATGATATTTTAGTCTTATTTTAAAACTAAAATGTGACACTATTATTACACTATAATTCTGAATTTCTAAAAATTCACTATGAGTCACTTATAGGCTAAAACCAGTTAATAGAAACAGTCAAAGTAAGAATAACATAGGATAAAGGTAGGTCTTCATATATGATTTTTTATGAATAAAGTGCCTCTAAAATTCAAGATTAGCCATCCACAAATTTAGAGTACAATATTAGGGAATTAATACAAGCATTAAAACCAAAAAAGGTTAATTTTTTATTCTGGAAAGAACAATCCATGATGTCAGGATAAGAGAAGTTTTATTTTAAAAAAATCATGATGACTGAAAGACATGAATTAGATCTTGTAAGTTATTAACCAGTGCAGCCAATGAGGATGATTGCTCATTTGTTTTTTGACTAAGCTCTGATAACTGATTGGTTGCACCATTAATCTGTGTAATATTATTATTCAAAGACCGAGTATTTTCTGTCTGAGCACTGGTTGAATGAGATATTGCGGATGTAATTTCTGTTATTTCATGTAACTCGGTTAATACGGACTTTAATTTAACAGCCACCTGTTTAGCATTATCCTGACCCGCATCAACACAGTTTTTACTGCGCTTCATGGCATCGACCACTTGAGACGTTGTACCCACTAGATTAGCCATGACTTTCTCAATTTGCTCAGTGGCCTGTTGAGTATTAAATGACAAACTTCGAACTTCATCGGCCACCACGGCGAAACCACGACCATGTTCACCAGCACGAGCAGCTTCAATAGCGGCATTAAGAGCCAGTAAATTTGTTTGCGAGGCAATACTATTGATATTATTAATGGCATTGGAGATTTCATCAATACCATTTGCAAGAGAATCTACTAAAGAAGACGTATTATCCACTTCTGATACCACTTTGGACATAGAGCTCAGTGTTTCCTGAACCTTTTCCATTCCCTGCTGTGTTTTCTGTCGGATGGATTCAGAAGAGCTTGCCGCCTGTGACACATCATTATCAATTTTACTGAACTCAGCCGTAATATCATCCATCGCAACCGAGGCATTTCCCGTTTCAAGTTTCTGTTCCTGAACAACGATATCACTTTGTGCAGCCCCCTCTTTTAAAGAAATAGAGGCATTAGACACTTTATCTGCATTCTCACCAATATCCTGCAACATGATTCGTAACTTGCTAATGAACTGATTGTAGCCCGAAGCAATATCTCTTAACTCAGTCACTTTACTCATTTCAAGTTCCTGGTTTAAGTCGCCATTACCATTCGCTATTTCATTAATATTTTTCTTCAGCGCATTCACTGGTTTTGTCACAGAAGTTGAAATAAACCAGCCTGCAATCATTATAAATACAAGCAAAATAAATCCCACAATGATAATTTGCTGTATTGAACCATTGAGCTTTTCTTCTAGTTCAGTCAAACGTTGTGCTGATTCTTTTTCAACCATAGTTTGTTGTTGATTGAGTTTTTTCTCCAGAGACTGAAGCAGTGATTCTTCTTGATTTAGTTTTCCTTCCTTTTTTTGAAGTTCCACTTCCTCACTTACATAGTCATTTTCTTTGAACCGAAGTTCTTCTCGCAAACTATCAAATGCTTTTGTTTGAGCATTAATAATTGCGATCAACTTATGACCAATATCATAAAGGTGCGTATAGGTTGGAGTAATTTGATCTTTGCTATTGTTATAAGCTTCATAATCATTATTGATTAAAGTCACAATGACTTTTTTTAAGATAGGTTTAATACCCGATTTAATATAGGTAAGAAATTCAGCTTTTGTTTTAGATTCTTCATCCGATTGTGGCTCTAAAAAAGAAAGAGCACTGATTAAATTATTTCTTTCAGTTTTCTGTGCCTTAAAACGTGAGATAATTTTTGAGTCATCACCATTGGACAGCTTGATGGAGCTGAACTCCCAAAGTGTTTTTTCACCCTGAGCCATAGCCTCTAACAATAGGTAAACAATGCTCGACTTTTGCGCAGTTTGAAACGAACGTGCAATCATATCTTCCTTCTGAACTGAAATTGCTCGTTTTTTTTCAGAAATTTGAATATTCGTTTTTGAAATGACCTGCTTTTGTGAAGAAAGTGTGGCCTTTTGGTTGGAAATATCTTGTTTTTGTTTTGAGAGTTCAGTAATCTTTTCGTTAATTTCAACTTGAAAAAGATGAAGCGTATGTTTTATATTGTTAAATTCATTAATACTCAGTACAGAAAAAAAGAGCATACCAGCAATGGCACAAAAAAGTACCATACCCAGACGGCCAGCCACTGAGTTAATCAATTGAGACAAATTAAACTGTTTTAATAATTCCACGCAATTCTTACCCCGACAAGAGCTTACTCCACCATTAGCGGTTCTCTACAGAGAGCAACTATGATAATAAAGTCTGTAAACCTATAATAACCTTTAAAAGAGTAGTACAAATTTTTAAAAATTCAAACTTTCAAACAACTATACCCGTGACACTGAGCAACACCCCAAAAGGCACTTTCAGGTATCATGGGTATAATTGCACATTATGAGCCTGTATTGAGTAAGAATATTGGCAAGGTTTTTTTTTCTTAAATTTTTAGAAAGTCATGTCTTCGAGGCAAGGGTTGTGTAGCTTCTAACCTTGTTTTTGTTTAGGAATATGCAATTGAAATGGCTTTTTAAGTCCATTTATAATTTGTTCATCTCGATTATAAATGTCTTTATAAAAAACCATCTTACCGTTTTCATCCATTTGAGCGGTAAAGTAAAGTAATAAAACAGGCACTTTAGCAGGTAAGGTGACATTTTTTAGTTTACCTGTTGCCAGAATTTCATCAAAACTCGCCTGATTCCATTTATTACTGTCCTTTAGTAAGAGTGCCACTAATTCAAACGGATTTTCGACACGAATACAGCCCGAACTGAATGCTCGCTCCGCTTTTTTAAAATGATTTTTACTGGGTGTATCATGTAAATAAACCAGGTGTTTATTAGGAAACATGATCTTAACTCTTCCCAAGGCATTGCTTGGGCCTGGTTCTTGACGGATCATATAAGGAAATTTTTTTGCCGTCATGGTAGACCAGTCTATCATAGAGGCGTCTATAATTTTTCCTTTTGAATCAATGATATTCATATTCTTTTTTTGAAGATAAGCAGGATCCTTTTTAAGTTTTGGCAGTATGTCTTTTCTTAAAATCGTTGGGGGGACTGTCCAGGTAGGATTAAAAACAAGATAATTAATATCATCTCTAAACACAGGTGTTTTCCGATAATCTTTACCCACTTGAGCACGTGATTTCCAAATTAATTTGTTGTCCTCAACATAATAAACCTTAAAACCCGCAATATTTACCAAAACAAACTCATCGCCCAAATTGCGTTTAACCCAACGAATTCGCTCAAGATTTGCACGTATTTGTTCAATGCGAGTCTCTACAGAGACATTCATCTGCTCCAATGTACCGCGACCAATGACACCATCAACATCTAAGTTATGCCGTTGTTGAAATTGTTTGACTCCTTCTTCAAGTGTCTCACTATACTTGTGTTCAGAGGTTTTAATTTCAGTTTTGCTGAAATCACCAGTGACTTGCAGACGCGCTTTAATCAATGGAACTCGTGCATCGATCATGCCTGGTTTTAGAACGGCTCCTGATGGCACAGGCGTCCAACCGCCTTGCTGCTGTATTTGACGATATTCTGCTAAAGTATCAATTAATCCCTTATATAAAACACCCTGATCAGCACTTTGTTGGAATAGTTTTTTTAGCTTTTGTTCTGAGCTTAGATGATAGCTTAACGTTGCAACAGGATCTTTACTCAAAAACTCCCGCCTCAAATTCCAGTCAGGATCCAGGCTACTGGGTACCACCTTACCAAAAGTCATATGATAGGACAGACGTAGAAAAGCATCGGTTAACAAAATATCTGTCTGAGCCTGTTCAAGGCCAGTTTGCCCTAAAACTTTTCTCAAAGTCCCCTTTTTTAAACGCTTTGTTAGCTCTTCAAGGTGATAATCCTGCGGAATAAGACCCAGTTGCTCACTATTGTTAATAGCCTTTAACAAAATCTCAACCTTTGCCTTCTTGCTCCAGATCAGCTGATAGTCATTATACTGATAAAGGTTTCGAACCATGCCAAGTACTGCAATTTCACTCTGACCAAACATCAATCGGCCATTTTTAGAACTTTGTAATTGCTGCTGCACAATTGTTTTTTCAAAAGCCTGCGTATGACTGATAAAAAACACCAAAAAAAGTAGTACAGTACTAATGAAATATTGTCGATTTTTACTTCTCATACGTATTCTGCTACCTTATATGTTGATAAGAACATTCATTATTTGGTGTGGATATTGTCCCACGATGAAACTAATTTTATTTCAAATGGTCAAATTGTTTTACCCTTCAGTATAGTCATAGGCTTATGCAAAAACAAATGAAAAACTCATGGAAACAATCGACAAGACGCCAATTTATGACCAACTGTGTCACCAGTGCAGCGGGTGTAATTTCTCTGCTTTTAGCTTCTCATGTCCTTGCATTGAGCAACTCTAAAAGACGAAATTCAAGTTTACGCATACCCCGCGAACTTTCATTTCACCATACTCATACAGGTAAAGATTTATCAATCATTTATCATGATGGGGATTCATATCTTTTTCCTAAATTACAGGAAATTAACCAATTCCTTGGTGACTTTCGCACAGGTGAGATTTATCCCATTGATGCAAATTTACTGGATGCGCTTTATTTGCTACAACAAAAAACAGGAGTAGAAAACCACTTTGAGGTCATTTCAGGTTATCGATCTCCTAAAACCAATGCAAAACTCAGAAATAAGAGTAAAGGTGTGGCAAAGCGCAGTTTACACATGCAGGGTAAAGCAATTGATATTCGTTTAGTGGGAGTTAACACGAAGAAATTACGTGATACTGCCATCGCAATGAAGGTGGGTGG
>JADGEK010000024.1 GCA_016744395.1 Gammaproteobacteria bacterium
TATGCATTGGAGCCAGCATTTTATGCTTCAATGTGATAATAAATTAGGTGGTATTTGCATGAAAAATAGAGATATTTCTCTTAAGTACCTACCTATGAGAAACTCTTAGGGATTTATTCCTTAGAGTTTTTTCTTATCTTTTCCTGACGTTAGAGGAAAACCTATTATTGAGTGAATTCTTTTCTTTTAGAAAATCGATTACTTAATGAATTCTTTTGAAGGTGTATATGCGTGCTTTTTGATCGCGGACAATAAATTGTCCTGGTTCCATGTAAAATTGGAAGTACATAGTTATTTTTTTAGCGGGGACATAAGCGATTAAATTATTGCCTTTGATTGCAAGATGTCCTGCAATATTTCGTGTGCCGCCATCGGACCATAAAAAACGGTTATCGTTGTAAATTGCTATCACATCACCTGTTAAAGCCTGCCATATTCCATTAAGAGACTGATTATCAATCATCGCAATGGAATTGTTATTGTAGTTTATGTTAGGTGAGCCAGTGCCAGAATCAGGATCCCAAAAATTACCACCAGAATGGTTTTTCTGGAAACGATATCTATTAAAATCAGAAGAACCCTGGCCAGCCTGGAAACTATCCACTAATGGATTGACCATGCTGTTTAGCGGTAATGAATTCATGCCTGCAGGGGACATTGGTAGCTGGTTAAGTGCCCCCAAGCCTCCCATCCCATTGGCCATACCAGGTACAAATGCTGGTGAATAAGGCAAAGAACTCATTCCTGTAAATGAGTTATTACCACCCAGCACCTGATTCATGACCTTCATCATTGCCACCATCATTTCGATAAACGGCATAGAACGCCAGTCATTATTCATATACTTTCTATTGGCAGCAAATGATGACGTTGTTTGAGTTATCAGGCAAAAGCACAGTAATAGACTGGCGATTAGGACTTTAGATTTTTTTAATTTTGTAATAAAAGTCATTATCCAGATTGTCTGGGTCGAGGGTTTCAAATAGTATTCCTGTTAATCCTTGAACATTGGTTATAAGTCCAACCTGACATTATAGCTGTTTTCTTTTTAATAGTTAATTAGAATTTAATAAAATATGGATATTTTTATATACTAATTGTTTTTGGTAATAGAGTGAACCCTTTTTGCAATGTTCTTAAGCAAAAGAAAAAATCTGCATTTTCTCTTAGTAGCATCAACTTTTGATAAAGAGCGAGGGTATTATTTTCTTTATTTTATGTCATCCGCCTAATTAAATAAGAAGCAATTATAAAAGTACTTACTGTGACCAGGCTGGCACTGATGAGAGGGTTGATGTTATACACCAAACCAAATTGCCCTGTAATTTTATTGGCGATTGTAAATACAATCCCAATAAAAACACCTGTCATCAGTCGACTGCCTGCATTGCCTGTTCGTGATGAACTGAAAACAAAAGGGACTGCAAGCAAGAGCATGGCTGCGATTGAAAATGGTTGTACCAGTTTATTCCAAAAGGCCAGCCAGTATTGATTGCTGTCAAGATTATTGGCATCCAGATAGCTTGAATACCGGTAAAGCCCAGCGGCAGATAAATTTTCTAAACTTGAAATAATGACATCAACCAGTTCCAGATCCAGGAGGGTTGGCCAGCGTGCCTGCTTTATTTTATTGGTCACCACTTTATCATTGCTAATAAAGGTTTGTTTGATGTCTTTTAAAATCCAGTCATCGCCATCAAATCGAGCACTGCCTGCCCAGGTGCTGACTTTCAGTTTTTTGTCGTCAGTAAATGTGTAGATACTGACATTTCCTAGAGTTTTATCAGATGTGATGGTATGTATTTTAGTAAAGGTATTGCTATCACGTATCCAAATAGCATCTTCTGAAATGCTGCTAACCGTGCCTTTTACTTTCGATGACCAATGGTTTTCGGCTAATTTCTCAGAAACAGGAACAAAATACTCTCCGACGATGAAGATGAATATTGCTAAGATAAAAGCAGCCTTCATGACAGAGAAGATGACTGTAGTAATTGCAACACCTGCAGCACGTATGGCAACCAGTTCATTATTACTATTCAATGTGCCCAGACCCATCATAGCGCCTAATAGAACAGAAAAAGGGAACAGTTGATACATCCGTCGAGGCAGGGAGAGTAGGGTGTAATAAAAAGCATCAATAAGCTCGAAATTGCCTTTGCCTACATACTTAAAGTTGTCCGCCAGAACAATAAAAGTATATAACGATAAAATGATCAGTAAAAACAAAAGCGTTGAATAAATAACGTTTTTAATGATATAGCGGTCAATTATGTTCATATTGGTTGTTTAGGTGCCTTAACCAGGTTTATCGTTAGAGTAAAAAGAAACTGATTTCTGCTTGTTCGTTCTGGTTATTCTTTATGGCTTGGGTCAAGAGTGCAGGGGAAAGAATTAAGAGTGATGACTAATGCTTTAATTCCATTTGTAACTAAAGTGAGATAACTTGCCATTTAAATGGCTGAGAAAGCTGGTAAACACCCAGATGATGCTGATAAAAACAATCTGAATTGAAAGCAGAGCAAAAGATAATAGAGTAATGAACATAGCAAAAAAACTGAAAATGAACTGCCCAATTTTTCCTATTTGATTTGCCATCGTGTTTCTCTCTTGAATCATTTGCCTTAAATAAGAGTATAGCCTTAATATTTTAAAATTAATAGAACAAAATAGTCTCTCTGAGTACTTCGTCTTTTATTGTGTCACTTGCAGTAGATCAGTGTAAAAACTGTGGTTTGCTCAGGGTAAAAGGATTTATTTCAGCATCAAACATCTGGCCGTCTCCGGCTTTCATTTGATAGCTGCCCTGCATGCTGCCAACGGGAGTATTTATAATAGTTCCACTGGTATAGGTAAAGTCTTCGCCAGGTTTTAGATAAGGGTGTTCACCCACGACTCCAGGTCCTTTGACTTCCTGAGTTTTGCCTTCGGCGTCCGTAATAATCCAATGGCGAGAAATGAGTTGTGCGGTTTCACTGCCTTTATTGAGCATGTTGATGGTGTATGAAAAAACATAGCGATCATCATTGGGAGAGGATTGCTCTTCAATGTACTGTACTTCAACATCGATAGAAATATTGTATTTGCTCATGCTGTGGTGGGACATTTATTTACCTGATTTGCTACATAAAAAATCATTAAGCCATTGACTGACCAAACATTGTACTTTAATTGTGGCCTTAACCCTAATGATTCGTCAAAACATCATTAAACATTAATCTTGCTGAAATGTATTGGGCCTGTCCTCTTCTTGTTGATTATCGACGTGTTTTTTTGCCCTTAAAACTGCAGATTTTACTGATTTATCCATTTCTGCTCGTTCACTTGTTGTCAGAAAAAAAGCCATGTCAACATCATGACGCACGTAGCGTGAGGGCAACATGTTTAATGCAATACAGGCGATGTCCTGTAAATAATCTTCATCAATGTTTTTGATATCTTCAACGAATGTCTGGATGAGTTCCCTGACAACAAGAGTTTCATAATAATTGTGAATTGAATCAAAACGCATAGTGGCTCCAGCTGGATTTAACTTGATTGTTAATGGTCTTTTGAGCTTAGTATGAAATGTCTGAAAATCAAGTTAAATTGTGTAATGGAGCGTGCTTATTGAGTATTATTGGCGTAACAGAAAGGTGGGTTGATTATCATCGCCAATGAGCTTATGTTTCAACAACCATTCTTTAGTCTCTTCAGCATCTTCTTCAAACCAGCGTTTAGCTGATCCTAAGCGAAAAGTATAACCCCAGTCATCCATATCTTTCATCATAGACTCCTGATTCATTTCAGGTAAATAATCTGCAAGTAAAATTTGTAGATAACAAACGCCATTCTCTTCATCATAGCCGCCTGCGGCATTAGTATCTAAATTTTTTCGCCTGATAGCATCCATACATATGTAGTGACAGGATTCATGAAGTGCTGAATGAATAGGGGTGTCACTTCGAATGTAAAGCTGGTTTTTAATGATACCTGCTTCAGGTTCTCCAAACCAGGTGCCAGGAATTGGTGAATTCTCTTTGACCCAGTGAATTTGCAGTTTATAGCGGGATAAAAGTGTTTCTAAAGATGATTTTTCATCAAAATTGCAAAAAAACATTATTTTTTTCCAAAATAGGTGGAATTTGTAGAATATTGTATTACCTTAAGGTAAGATGCATTAAAAAGTTAAATTGATTTATATTAAATATTTTGTAAGCTCATGTTTTATAATAAAATGATGTCGGTTATAAATTGACAGATAATAAAACATGAGCATTGAAAATAAAAAGGCAAGAAATATGAGGAAAAAACCTGATATTCTACTCTTATTGTCTATACTAGTAGTTTCTGGCGTTATTATCAGCAACATTGTGGTGATTGGTCATCCTGATAAAATAATCACCAGCTTAGCGGCATTTAACGCCCAATATTCGCCATTTCAAACGGCTACTTCAAACCCAGAGAAAAAGCCTGTTTTGAAGGGGGCTACTCTGTCAAATTTGAGTTCTCAAGATTTAGTACATATTGATTCGTCAAAGCAACAAACTCGTCAATAGAAAGTGTTTCTGCACGCCGCCCAGAATCAATACCACACTGTGTAATTTGCTCGTTGCGAAGTATTTTTTTCAAGTTATTGCGCAATGTTTTTCGACGCTGGGAAAATGCCTCCCTGGCAATGAAAGCAAGATCGGCTGGAGTACCATTCAATTGAACCTTCATGTCATTTGAAGAGGCTAGTTGATTTTTCGGCGTCAGCTGAACGATGGCTGATTCTACCTTTGGAGCAGGATCAAAGGCTCCAGGAGGGACAATAAAAAGCAACTCAGCGCGGCACAAATACTGAACCAAAATACTTAATCGCCCATAGGTTTTGGAACCAGGTGCTGCAGTCATGCGTTCAACCACTTCTTTTTGCAGCATGAAGTGCATGTCTTCAATAATGCTGGCATTCTCCAATAGATGAAAAATCAGTGGTGTTGAAATATTATAAGGCAGATTACCAACCAGCCTGAGTTTTTCAGACGAATTTTCTAATAAAGAAGAAAAGTCAAATTTCAAGGCGTCGATATTATGAATTGAAAAGTGTTCATGGCCTGAAAATTGATCTTCAAGGATAGGAACCAGATCTCTATCCAATTCAATCACATCTAATTTTCCAGCGTGAGTGATTAAATGTTCAGTTAGCGCACCTTTGCCTGGACCAATTTCCACAAGATGTTGATCAGACTTTGCAGCAATAGAAGAAATGATATGTTCTATGACGTTTGGATCGTGTAAAAAATTTTGTCCAAATCGTTTCCGCGCCTTATGATTCAATGGACTACCCATATAAAACTCTTTATTTTCAAATGCTTATTTAACCCTAAAGTGGTTTATCCACACAAATCACCAAGTTAGCTTCTAATTAGGATGCGATGATAACTATCATCGAAATTGTATTGGTGATTATAGCATTAAAGGAACGATCACGGCTTCTCACTTATCTAAATTGATTTGCTAATAGTGATGAGTATGAATGATGTGAAACGGAAGGTAATGGATAATATTTATTTCTATACATAACAGAAATTATTCAGCTATCTACTGTGATTTTCATTCTTTACTATTAAATTGATGAAAAGTGACTTTTCCTGTACTTCAGGTATTGATTTAGTCGGAGGTTGATTCATTGGAGTGGGACTGTTTACAGATAGAATGACAATTGTTATTTCTCAAAGATCATTGGTTTTACTGGCAACGAGTTAAAAAGAACTAAATAAAATTAAAAAAAGCAGAGCGTGCATGACTATTAACAAATAGTAGCTAAACCAATGGGTTGAATTTGTTGGCTATTAATCGATTCCTGGATCAGCTTTTTTGCGCAGTCTTCACAACGACCACAACAAGTGGCTACTTTAAGTCTATGTTTTAGACACTGAAGCGATTTTGCTCCATCATCACAGGCTTTTTTTATTTCAGTATCTGTAACACTGTTACATACACAAATATACATGATATGTCTCCTTGAAAAGATATTTTATATATTATAATGCAAATGATAATGGTTATCAATAAGATTTATCAAATTTTTAAAGATACTATAAAAATTGCTTATTAATGAAGTGGTAACTATACTTTTTGATAAGCCTGACAAGTCTATTAAAATAGTACTAGCCAGCCATTAACTTTTCTAACAGGAGAATACCGTGAAAGGTGATAATACGATTAACCAGGCATTGAACACTTGCCTGAAAGATCAGTTGACTGCAATTAACCAGCTCTTTCTTCATGCCCGCATGGCTAAAGATTGGGGGCTGGAAGAGTTTAATGAGCATGAATATAAGCGTTCTATTAAAGCCATGAAGATGGCTGATGAGTTAATTGAGCGCATCTTATTTCTGGAAGCACTGCCAAATCTTCAGGATTTAGGCAAGTTGTCGATTGGTGAAAATATTCCTGAGATGTTAATGGGTGACTTGAACATGCTCCTGTCGATGCGAAACAACCTTCAGGACTCAATCAAGCTTTGTGAAGACAATCGTGATTTTGTTAGTCGTGATGAACTGACCGAAATTCTTGAAGAAACAGAAGAGCATATCGACTGGATTGAATCTCAGCAGTGGTTGATCGAAAACTCGGGGCTTGAAAATTACATCCAGTCACAGATGGGAGATTAAGAATGAAAGGTAATGACAAAGTTTTAGAGAATCTTCAGATGCTTCTGAATGGTGAGTTGGCTGCACGTGACCAGTATTTCGCCCATTCTCGTATGTATAAAGATTGGGGACTGAACAAGCTTTATGAACGTCTTAACCATGAGATGGAAGAAGAAACTGAACATGCTGATGCCATTATGGAAAGAATGCTTTTTTTGGAAGCCAAACCTGATGTGAACTCTCAGGCAAAAGCCAGTGTCGGTAACGATGTGGTTGGAATGCTGAAAAATGATTTAACCACTGAATATGAAGTGGCGGCTAATCTAAAAGCAGTTATCGCAATCTGTGAAGAAGAGGGCGATTATGATACACGAGAAATTCTGGTTAAGCAGTTAGATGATACTGAAATGGATCATGCCTACTGGTTAGAAAAACAGTTGGGCCTGATTGAGAAAATTGGTTTGCAAAACTATATCCAGTCACAAATGGGTGATGGGGATCCCAATTAATTAACAATTTTGCTTGTAAAAAATAAGGCGGTTTTATTCACGCCTTGTTTTTTTAGGCACGTTGATAGGATTTGTGGTGGATACAGCCTACAAATTCAAATATTATTGCTGACCTTTGAGCATTTGTCGGGCAACTGCTATGGCATAATTCAGGCTTCCAGTATTGGCTGTGCCTGTTCCTGCCAGGTCAAGTGCAGTACCATGATCAACGGAAGTACGAATGATAGGCAACCCCAAAGTGACATTGACTGCTTGTCCAAAACCTTGATATTTTAATACAGGTAAGCCTTGATCGTGATACATAGCCAGTACTGCATCAGCTTGTTCAAGTTTCTTTTTAGAAAAAAGAGTATCTGCAGGCAAGGGGCCAGTTAAATTAAAACCTTCTGTTTTAAGTTGCTCAATTAAAGGAATAATGATGTCTAATTCTTCTCTACCCAGATACCCATCTTCTCCTGCATGAGGGTTTAGACCGCAGATCAGGATGTGAGGAGAAGCCAGCCCATATTTTGTTTGCAGGTCATGATTTAAAATAGTGAGCACCTGGCGCAGACTGTCGTTGGTAATTGCCTTTGCAACGTCTTTTAGCGGTAAGTGAGTTGTAGCCAGTGCAACTCTCATTTCATCTGTGGCCAGCATCATGACCACTTTTTCAGTGGCTGTTTTTTCTGCCAGATATTCTGTATGCCCTGTGAAGGGAATGCCTGCTTCATTAATAATGCCTTTGTGAATGGGGCCAGTAATCATGGCATCAAAGGTCTTGTTTTGGCATTTTTGAACGGCCAGATCCAGTGTTTCTAATATGTAAGCGGCATTATTAACATTTAAAGTGCCTGGCACTGCTTTCTCAGGTAGTTTGACAGGTAAATAATAGAGTGTACCGTTGCCCGAAGGTTTTTCAGAGGAATATTGCTGATCATTTTCAAATTCAATCAGTTGGAGCGGCTTTGCTAATAATTGAGCGCGTTCTTGCAGCATCTTCGGATCAGCAAGTAAGATCATTTGAAAATCATGAGGGTATTGAGCATACTCAATACACAGATCGGGGCCAATACCTGACGGTTCTCCAGGCGTGATTGCCAGTTTATCCATTTTTAGAGTTCACTATAAGTTAGATGTCTATAGCCCCGACTCAGGCTGTCAGAATAGTAACTGACCAGGTGGGACTAAATTAGATGATTAGGTATTATTAAGACGAATTTCAACAAAAGCTTCATCACGAATTCTGCGATAAAATGCATCTTTTTGTTCGGCAACTTTGCGTGCTTTGAGGGCTTTACGAGCTCTTTCCTTAATCAGCTCATCAGCATCATCGTGGTTTCTGCGGCCTAATACTTCAATGATGTGGTAACCAAAATTAGTTTGAGTCACTTCACTGATTTCGCCTGGTTGTAGTTTGCTCATGGCTTCTTCAAAAGGAGGTACCATGGTGCCAGGCTTGGTCCAACCCAAATCACCACCTCTTGATGCTGAAGAGGTATCTTCTGAATGAGCTTTTGCCATGGTTGCAAAGTCTTCACCATTTATGATTCGACTACGGATTTGACTTAAACGTTCTATGACTCGTTCATTATCATTGATGATGCTGGTCTTGATGAGAATATGGCGTGCCTGTGTTTGAGTGACGAGATGAACCTTGCCACCTTTTTTGTCAACCAGTGAAATAATGTGGAATCCACTTGGACTGCGAATGGGATCTGAAATAGCGCCTCGTTTCATTTTAGCAACAACATCAGAAAATAGAGTTGGAATTTCACCTGCTTTACGCCAACCCAGGTCACCACCCTCAAGTGCATTCTGACCATCAGACACAGCAAGTGCCGTTGATGAAAAATCACTGCCAGAGCGTAAGTTCTTCACCAGTTTTTCGGCTTTGGCGCTGGCATTTTTTATGGTTGCAGGTGAGGCCCCTTCAGGTGTGGAGATTAATATGTGTTTAATGTGGTAGGCTTGCTCCAGGCCTCCTTGTTTATCGACATTGAAGAGAAAGTTTTCAATTTCCTGATCGGATACATTGACCTTGTTAATGACACTTCTCTGTATGAGTCTTTTTAATAAAATTTGAGATTTTACTTCTTCTCGGAAACGTCGAAAATCGATGCCTTGATTGGCAAGGTTTTCACGAAACTCACTTAATGATAAACCATTTTGTGCTGCAATACGGTTTATGGCTCTGCTGAGAGTTGTATCATCCACTTTGATACCAGTGCGATTTGCTAAATCCAGTTGAATCCGCTTTAAAATCATGCGATCAAGAACCTGTTTGCCTAATACGCTGGCTGGTGGTAATTTAGCTTGTTTTTTCTTCAGATTCTTAACGACTTCATGAAATTCATCTTTGAGTTCCAGTTGAGTGATAACATCATCATTAACGATGGCAACAATGCTGTCTAGAGAGACAATTTCTTCTGCTTGCACGGTCAAAACTGTATTCAGTGCTAACATAATACAAATAGCAGCAGCATGAAAAGTTCTCTGGATAAGTGTGTTAATTATTGGTACTACTTTATATCGCATTGTAATTCCTAAAAATTCCTAATTTCCCCAGGGCACAAAGCCTGGGATATCTTCTTCTAAATCTTGGCTTGAACCCATAATTGACTGTGCAAGAGAGCCGAGACCTTTAAATTGAACCTGTAACATGACGTAATCATCTGTTTCGCTGTAGTAATCGGATTGCTCACGCCCAACAATAAATCGAAGAGCATAACAACAGCTGTCGTATTCTACGCCAATTTTTGAGTCCAGAGTATAAGCATCACGAGCATCAGCAGGGTTTGTTGTCGCTTCGGCATCATAGATAGAGTAGTACCAATGAGCCAGTGCTTGCCATTGAGGTGCAATTTTCCAATAAGTTGATACTTCAACTTGCTCATAGTCATTGGCACGATAGGAATATTCAAAATTAGCCAGATGATATGGATCAGATTTATACTGCAGGCGAACTCTGCTTTCTTCAGTTTTACCATCATCATGTGGATCATACAGCAATGAATAAGAAGTATACCAATTAGGTGCAAAGCGACTGGTTATTTCAGCGGCGATACTGGAACTGGAATCAGTGTCGCTATCAGATTGTATAGGATTGCCGTTCGAATCATAGTTCAATGTGACTTCACGGTCTTCAAAGTAGTATATTTGACCTATTGATGCTGTGAACAGTTCAGCCCCTGAATTGTCATCCAGAAAACGACTTGTAACAGCTGCTGTTAACTGGTTGGCATCACCTAGGCGATCAGCGCCTGTGAAACGGTTTTCTCTGAACAGCTGATTAAAGCTAAAGCTGGATATACCTGTGTCAAATAAGGGGAAGTCATCCTGATCTTTTTCAGGCACATTTAGGTAAAAAAGACGAGGCTCCAATGTTTGAGTCATTGGTGTGTCAAATAAAGACAGTTCTTTATCAAAGAATAAACCGCTGTCCAAACTAAATACAGGAGCAACTCTAGAGGGTGAGTCATCCTTTAGTATGGTATTTCCAGGATTGGCAATGCTACCAAAATAAGTACTATCAGTATCCTCATTATCAAGCTTATAGGTCACCATATCTAAACTGAGTTTGGGCTTAATGAAGCTATAGCTGTTTTTAAATGGGATACTAATATTAGGTTTAATATGAAGACGACTCGCTTCAACTCTTTCACTTGTCGTACTATTATCTCTCGGATCATCCCAGTTTTGAGCAAACATTACAAACTCAGAATTTAAGCCTGCATTCAGATCAACACCATAAGGGGTATAACTGTCACTGGCAGATAAGGTCAGTTGAGGCAGGCGGCTATAAGTATGGGTACTTTCCTGGAGTTCCTGATAGCCTTGTGCTCGAGCCATAAAATTAAATATTGAACCGTTGTAGCGTAACTGGCCATCCCGAAGCAGGTGCGTTTCACTCTTGTCTCTTAAGTTATTGCCAAAATCATCTAAATAGTATCGGTCGGTGACATAGTTATAGTCGACATTGCCTGACCAGCCATTTTGCCAGTTAGCACGTTGCTGGAGGCTGAAAGCACCACGATTTTTAGAAATATCATCGGGTCTGACATTACCTTCAGGATCAGTGGTCCCTAAACCTTCGGTGCCTTCTCGTAAAGCAACTTCCGCTGCTTCCCTATTATCATCATAACTGCTGTCATTGAGCCACTCAGCATAGACTTCACCTGAATGATTTTCACTTAAATAACGATATTCACCACCGAGTTTTAAGCCACGATCTGATAAAATGGTTGGAGTGAAGGTGGCATCTTGATCGGGTGCAATATTGAAATAGTAAGGGGTGGCCATTTCAAAACCATTGGTATCAGAAACACCGATAGCAGGCATTAAGAAACCACTTTTTCGTTCATCATTAAGTGGAAAAGTGATGTAAGGCGTATAGGCAATAGGGAATCCTTTGAATCTCATGACAGCATGCTTGGCCTCACCATAACCTTCATCAGTATGCAGCTCCATTTCGCTGGCACTGAGTACCCAGTCCTCATCACCGACGGGACAGGTCGAATACGTTGGGTTGTCTAAATCAATTGTCCCTGGTTTAAAGCGGATACTGTCGGCAATACCCTGTGCTGGTCGTGCTGGCAACTCATATATAGCATTATCTACCCGACCTTTTCGTTCATCAGTTTGATAACGGGCGGTATCACCTTTAAGCACCATATTGGGCTCAGTGATAATGACATTACCTTCAGCGTTAAACATACTGGATGCTTTATTATAAGTGGCTTTATCTGAGGTGAGTTTTTGTATATTTTTGGTAATGACAACATTACCTTCGAAATCAATCTGTTCGCTGTCAGGCGACTGGGCACTATCAGCTTCAATATTGGTGCTTTCGTCCGCTTGTGCAGCCATGGAAGAGCGATCATATTCTTCAAGTGGTTGTACGGCACAGCTTGCCCAGATTCTTGAATCTGCAGCGGTGCGAGATTTTAAATTGGGCTGAACAACGGCACTACCACCTGTTGGGTAGGTATTGGGATCAGAAAAATCGGGTTCAGGAAATGATGGTTTAACTGCCACTACAGATGCAACAGGAAGTGGGATGTGATTTTTACCATTTACGGAGTCCAGAGTTGGTGCTAAAGGACCTTCAGAGACAGCACAATTCCACTTTCCTCCCTCTAAAGGTTGGCACTGCCAACCATTTGACTGATAGACATTGGCTATAGCAGATTGAGAAAATAACAACCATGAACCTGATAACATAAGAGAAAAAGTGAATAGTCTTGATCGAGTAAATAGCCTTGAGCCTACAGATAGGTGTTTTGGCTCAGAGTCAATGTTGACCGAATTGTTTTTAGCCAGCTTCGGGCTTAAATGCTGAGATGTTTTCAGTATGTCCATTTTCTTTATTATAATTGAGTTCAAAAGCGCCATTTTAGCATTGTTATTCAAAGCCTGTCGATCGGATTCTTAGTCTCAAAAGAGATAAATTCATTGCTGTCACACTTAATAGTGTTTTTTAGTTGGTGAATTTTCCCAGGCTTGAAAAACTTCCAGAGCATCATTCAGTACGGACTCATCCTGAATTTGGCTAATAGAAAGATTTTTTTGCTCGTGAGGCAGGCTCAATTCTTTAAAAATGAACTGGTCATCAAAGCCAATTTGGGTGGCTTGCTCATAAGAATTGGCGTATAAAACGGAATCAATGTGTGCCCAATAAATTGCCGATAGGCACATAGGGCAGGGCTCACTGCTCGCGTAAAGCGTGCATCCCGCAAGTGAGAAAGATTGAATTTGCTGGCAAGCATCTCGAATGGCGACGATTTCAGCATGTGCGGTTGGATCGTTATGAGTCGTCACCTGATTGCTGCCTCTACCAATGATTTGATTGTCTTTGACAATCACTGCGCCAAATGGTCCTCCATGGTGAGCATGGACAGACTGATGTGCTAGTTTAATGGCTTCATCAATAAATTTATTTTTCATCGTTTGTTAATCATTCAGTTGTCGCTTGATCTTTATCATTATTAAAGAAACGTAATTTCTGGTAGTATAGAGTATTAATTCAATTGTTAACATACATTAGAGATTCTGCATAGTAAGCACTGTGGGAATAGAGATGGGGCATGAAAGATGGCATTAGAGCAGTCATTAAAAAATTCTGAAAACAGTCTAATTGGGGAGTCACCGGAACTCAATGGTGTCATCTGGGCGGCAAAAATAACTGCAGCCTCTGATGTGACGGTGTTAATTCAGGGTGAAAGCGGCAGTGGTAAAGAAGTATTTGCCAAGCTCATACACAGTGGCAGCAAAAGAAGTTTACAAAAATTAGTCTCCGTCAATTGTGCTGCAATTCCTGAAAACCTAGCTGAATCAATGCTTTTTGGACATGTTAAAGGTGCTTTTACGGGGGCAGTTTCTCATCAGCAAGGTTACATACAATCTGCTGATAGAGGTACTTTGTTTTTAGATGAAATTGGTGAATTATCGCTTCCAATTCAGGCAAAACTTCTAAGATTTTTGGAGTCAGCTGAATGTCAAAAAGTGGGCTCAACCAGCACAGAAAAAGTGGATGTTCGTGTTATTGTTGCAACTAATCGTGATCTCAGGACTGAAATTGTGAAAGGCACTTTTCGCGAAGATTTATTTTACCGCTTACATATTGTTCCACTTGAAATCCCACCATTGCGTGAACGTACGGGCGATCTGCAAATTTTATTAAAGCATTTTAATCAATCATTAGCCGCTCAGTATGGTGTCAAGCCAACGGTTTATAGTAAAAGTGCGATTAAGTGCCTCAAAGCCTATACTTGGCCTGGTAATGTTCGTGAGTTACGCAACCTTTGTGAAAGAATGAGTATTTTATTAGCGGGTAAGACAATTGAAGTTGACAACCTGCCTGCTGAAATAAAAAATGTGCAAAAACCAGTGCAAGATACGATTGTGTCATTGCCAGAAGCGGGTCTATCGCTGGAGAAGCTTGAAATTGAGTTGATTCAGCAAGCTTTGGATAAAACTTCAGGGAATCGGAGTCGTGCTGCACGCCTTTTAGGACTGACTCGCGATACACTTCTTTATCGGATGAAAAAATATACTTTAAGTTAAGCTTAAACAAGTGTTTCAACCAAATTCGGCTCTCCACATTCTTTCGTACTTTTGGTTTTAAACCTGCCGCTAAATGAGCATTGCGGTAATTTTGGTTGCCTAAATGATTAAAAGAAAAAGAAGGTGTTGCACTCGCATAAGTGCTATCGAAATCGATTGCACGGAGGAGAGGCTGACCTGTTTTGGGACGCTTTTTGGCCATCCATGGCCCGCTTAGTGAAAACATCCTGTTTTCACAAACCCCAAACAGGTCAGCCTCTCCTCCGCACACTCTCAAACCGCATTTATTCTCATTTTTTGTGGATAAGTCAAAAGCAATGAAAGAGCACTTGAAATTAAATTAAGATGCTATTCTCAGCTTTTGGATGTTGTTTTTTCTTGTCTCTTGCTTTTGCTTTTGGACAACACGAGCGAGGTCATTGCGGTTGAAGAATGGGTGGATGTTTGGTTTGTCTTGCAGGGGCTTTGCCAGGCATGGATGCCGAGGTAGAGCGACACAGGGATGTGCTTGAGTGTCCCCAGCAAGGCAAGGCAAATCTCCAACCAATCGCATTCATAAGCACTTTACCAAGCGAGCAACACCTTCTTTTTCTGTTGATCTTGAATTACCGCTCTGCTCACAAAGCTGTAAGTATGAAGAAATGCGAAGAGTCAGAAAGACCAATCCGTGAGTCAGCAGTATATTTTCTCAAATTAAGAGCAAAGGTTAAACGAAGGGCTGCCTTTTTCAAGCCCTAACTCATGGCTGGATGACTCTATTAGTTCCTGATGGTAATCATTGTTTATTATCATTTTATAGCAGCCATATTCTTCTGCCAGATCATTTGTGTATTTTAAGAGATCAGATGCAAGCTCTGATTTATTTGAAATATTGGAAGAGATGATTAAGTCAGTCACAAAAGCCGTGGTCGAGCCTTCATGGGTCATCTGCATAACAATCGTCAGTGTCACAATAGCAACAACACCTTTTTCAGTGCTTGCGATGATCTGGAAATAATTTGAATCATCTAAAATGGACTGATAGACCATATTGGCATCACGTAATTCCATTGCCGAGCCATTGTCCGCTTCTGGGGAATTGATGAGAGTCAAAATCTCTTCCAGATCGCTGTCATTGGCTTTTCTTATAATGATATTGTCAGACATAATTAGTGGGTCTTCTTCAAAATCCATTTACTGTGTAAGTTAGTTACTGTCTTGATTATCTTGTTCAATAGCTGTCTTTTTCAACAGTTTTGTAACCCTCTTTGTAACCAAGGTTCTTTGCTAAGTGGAGCGTCAGCTTTTGCTGCACTTGAGACAGTTCAATAGTTTCAATATAGTCAGAAACTTGAATGACTTCAAGATTTTTATAGCCGCAAGGATTGATTTGTTTAAAAGGGGTTAAATCCATGTCTAAATTGAGACTTAGGCCATGAAAACTACAGCCCTTTTTGATGCGTAAGCCTAAAGCCGCAATTTTAGAATCACCAATATAAACACCAGGTGCTTCTTTTTTTGCCTGGGCGCTTAATTGATATTCGCCCAATGTATCAATGATGCTTTGTTCAATGAGAGTGACCAATTGTCTGACACCCAAACCACGGCGCTTAATGTCAATCATGAGATAAACAATCAGCTGACCAGGCCCATGATAAGTGACCTGACCGCCGCGATCAATTTCGATAATGGGGATATTGCTTGTGCTTAAAATGTGTTCTTTTTTACCGTTGCGTCCAAGAGTGAAAACGGGCTCATGTTCCAGTAACCAAACTTCATCAGGTGTGTCGGCAGTTCGATTTTCAGTAAAAGACTGCATTGCCTGCCATACGGGTTCATAGGATTGCAACCCCAGATTTTTTACCAGAAGAGTGTCAGAAATGGACAATGACTAAAGTGCCATCTTTGTATGCTCATAGGCATTTAATTCGATATAGAGATCATCTAATTGCTGGCGACTGGTGGCGACCAGTTGAACTGTGACAGCAATGTATTTGCCATTTCGGCTGGGGCGGGTATGGACGCAGCTTTCGGTGACGCCTTTTACATGCTTTTGACATATGGATAGAACATAAGCTGAATAATCATTGATGTCTTCTCCCATGACCTTAAGGGCAAAGTCACAGGGAAAGGTCATTAGCTTATCTTCATCAATCTGCTCAGATGATGGTCTGTTTCCTTTATCGCTCATTCGAATTGTTTTCTCTTTGCTCTTGAATATAGTCTTGATAGGCACTTATTAACTGGTGCCAATAGGGCCCAGGCTTACCGTGATTGATTATTTTATCATTAACTTTGGTAACGGGTAAAATTTCTTTAGTTGAGCTGGTGAGCCATATTTCTTGTGCATTGAAAAGATCTTCCTCATGAATGGCTTGCTCTTTGAGGCAAATCTCTTGTTTGTGGGCGATTTCCACAATTAAATCACGGGTAACTCCAGGTAAAAGTAAAGGGCTTTTGGGTGGGGTAATCAGGCAATTATTTAAAACAATGAATAAATTACTAGCAGAACCCTCTGTTGCTTCACCGTCTCTTACTAAGATGGTCTCTTGAGCCCCTTTATCAATGGCTTGTTGGTGTAGAAGTACATTGGGCAATAGAGAGATGGATTTTATGTGACAATTTTGCCAGCGATTATCGACTAAGGTGATGACATGGATGCCATTTTCCATCACATCCAGAGACTGTTTTTCCATTGGTGAGGTCATTATAAAAACAGTGGGGTTATCGTACTGGGGAAAAGTGTGCTTTCTTGGGGCAACGCCACGTGTGACTTGTAAGTAAATCGATTGATCTTCAAAGTTATTTTTTTGGATCACTTGCTCAATTAACTGATGCCATTGTTTTGAACTCAGAGGATTTTTAATCTGAATGGCATGCAGACTATTATTGAGCCGATCCAGGTGATGCTGTAAGCGAAAAGGATTTTTAGCATAAGTTGGAATGGCTTCATAAACGCCATCTCCAAATATAAATCCCCTATCTAACACTGAAACATGTGCCTCTTTTAAGGCAATGAATTCTCCATTCAGATAAACAATGGGGTCGAGGGAATTATTCAATGATTAAATCCTCAGGGTGTTTATCATTACTCTCAATACCTTGGTGTTATTCAAGCATCATTAATGCACTGTCTTTTGCTTGTTGCCATAGACTACCTTCTTCAATAGTCTTAAGTGCAATTAATGGTGAGCTGCTTAACAACTTGTCATTGAGGCGTATTTCAACTTTACCTAATTGTTGCCCCTGGCTAATAGGAGCAACCAGGGGGCTGTCGATATTAATCGAAGGCTTCAAATTTTTATATTGACCTCGTGGAATAGTGACCGCAAGTTCTTTTTTAACACCCAGAGGAAGTTGTTGGCTGCTGCCTTTAAATATACGTACTGTTTTGAGTGCCTTGTTAACAGGATAAACAACATGGGATTCATAGAAACGAAAGCCAAAATTTAATAATTTTTGTGATTCCTGAGCTCTGGCATTGGCACTGTCGGTTCCTAATACTACAGAGACCAGCCTCATATTGTTTCGTTTTGCGGATGACAGTAGGCAATATCCTGCATCATCAGTAAAGCCTGTTTTCATACCATCAACGGTGCTGTCGCGCCAAAGTAATTTGTTGCGGTTAGGTTGGGTAATATTGTTGTAAGTGAACTCTTTGGTTGAATACCATTTGTAATATTGAGGAAAACGTTTAATGAGCGCATTGGCTAAAATTGCTAAATCTTTAGCGCTGGTTTTATGGTCTGGATTAGGCAGTCCTGTGCTATTGAGAAAATTACTACTGTGCATGCCCAGTTCTTGTGCATGCTGGTTCATTAGCGCGGCAAAAGTATCTTCACTACCCGCAATGTGTTCTGCAAGGGCGACACTGGCATCATTGCCAGACTGAATAATCATGCCTTGAAGGAGGTCTTCAATGGATACTTTTGAGTTAACTTTGATGAACATTCTTGAACCTGGTGTTTTCCAGGCTTTCTTACTAACAGTGACCATATCACTGAGTTGTATATTACCTTCTTCCAGTTCAGAAAAAACCACATAGGCGGTCATGACTTTAGTGATGCTGGCAGGTGCAACCGGCATATTGGCATTATTTTCAGAAATGACTTTGTTGCTGTTAAAGTCAATCAGGATATATGATTTGGCAGCAATGGCAGGTGCTTTGGGAATGACCTTGGGTATAGCATGAATATTAATGGAAAAAAAGAGTGTAAAAACAAGGATAAAGAAATAGGTAAGAGTCCGTTTCATAAATTTCTAGCTCGAGTGTTGTAATGGAGTTCAAATTTTAACTTAAATCAAGCTAAAAAAGAATGATTTTGAATAAAAACAAATAGAAGCAATAAAGGTAAAAAATACTAATCCAGAGGGTTCTGTCAGGCTTATGATGTTTCTTTTAACTCATTGTTGAACATTTAAAGTTCAATATGGTTTCCCCTGCCTATTCAATCACAATTCGATGTTTTTCAAACCCTTTTTTTGTCAGTTTGACTGCCATGCTGTCTGCTTGTTCGGCGCTGCTCAGAGGGCCAAGACGAACGCGATAATACTTTTGTCCATTTTTTAGTATGGTTGAGACATTGGCCTGATTAAATGAGAGGGCTGAATTCACCTGATTTTTTAGTTGATGTGCATTTTGTGAACTGATAAATGCACCTAACTGTAGAAATAGGCCAACCGAAGAGGGTTTTGCCTCGGTTATTGTATTAGGTGTCCTTGAAGATATAGGTGCCAGTGTGTTTTCTGCAGGAGGGAGGTCTGTTTGGGGTTGGGCAGAAGCGGTGTTGTATGATTGGCCAGGATTAATGGCGACCACTTCTACTAAGCCTGTTCCCGTTGCCTTAATGCCTAATTTTACAGCCGCTGTATGTGATAGATCGATAATGCGATTTTCATGGAAAGGACCGCGGTCATTAACTTTCAGGATCACTTCGCGACCATTTTTTAAATTGGTGACTTTGACATAGGTGGGCAAGGGCAATGTTTTGTGTGCAGCAGTCATACCGTGCATATTATAAGGCTCACCACTGGAAGTTCGCTTGCCATGAAATTTACTGCCATACCATGAGGCAAGACCTCTTTCTTTATAGTTTTGACTGGATGACATCACATGGTAGCGTTTACCAAGCACGACATAAGATTTCGGATTACCTGAACGACTGCGTTGAGTCGGCTTAGGGACTGCATTGGGTATTTGTGAAACGTCAACTTGTTCTGAAGGGGCTCTATCAAATTCCATGTCATAGCGACTGGATGACGATGGACTGCTGCTTCCACAAGAGCTTAATAGCCATGGAATAAGCAAGTATATAATTATAAATAGCCACGGTGATAAACCTGCTTTCAAAGAGCTAAGAAAAACGTTTACAGCTGATGGATTCATTATTTCTTTAGCCTTTGTTCAGCCTCATAGGCCTGTTTTATTTCCTGACTCAGTTGATAAACTGCCATAGAATAGAGTGTGCTATGGTTATATCGTGAGATGACATAAAAATTATTATAGCCAAGCCAATATTCCTTGCCAGCTTTTTGTTTCAAAATAAGTAAAATAGCTGGGGTTTTATCATCCACTGATGCTTTACCCTGGATTCCTTTTTCTCTAAACTGAGCGACATTGAGTTTGAGCTTACAACTTCTTCGGCAGCCATCCTCTTTGCTAATGGTGTTGTTGTTACTTAATTGAACTTGATCGGTGACTGGCTGGCCTCTTTTCCAACCATGACGCTTGAAATAGTTGGCGACACTGCCAATGGCATCGGTATTATTTTTCCAAATGTCCTTTATGCCATCCCCATCAAAATCAACAGCATAACTTTGAAAACTACTGGGAATAAATTGTCCCATTCCCATGGCACCTGCATAAGATCCTTTTTTGCTCAGAGGATCAAATTTTTGTTCCTGACTCATAATGAGAAAATGTTTTAATTCACCGCGGAAAAATTTACTTCGTTTTGGGTATTTAAATGCCAGGGTGGATAGGGCATCCATGACTCGATAACTACCTTGCAGGCGACCATAATAAGTTTCAACACCAATGATAGCCACCATGATTTCTGGAGCAATACCATAGGTTTTTTCTGCATAGTCAATAATGTCGCTATTTTCCTGCCAGAATGTGACACCCTGATTAATGCGCTTTGAGGTCAGAAAAATTTTTCGGTATTCATGCCAGGCTTTACTTTTTTCGGCTGGACGACTGATGGCATCAAGAATTTTTTGCTTAATTTTAACTTGTGAGAATAATGACTCAAGTTCATTTTTCTTAAAATTATGTTTCTTGACCATTTCATTAATAAAAACTTGAACATCAGGATTTTTATCCAAAGTGGCTGCAGAGCTATTGCCCATGATCATGAGCATAGAAATTAATAGACTTAGAGTGGTAAAAAAAGTTCTTTGTCCTGACAACATAAAAAATGTTCCTGTCCTATTATCTTTTAAAAAAAGAGTTAAAAATAAGTAACGCTAGAGTATCAATCTTTAGGACTCATTAAATTGCTGTTTCAAAATAATGAGTAGTCTTTATTTAACATCACTCATTCTGATACTTAGTATTTAGTACCAGTTTGTCCGTAAATCACTCATCATCAGGATAAGTGACTCTAAGAAATAAATTTTTAAAACTTACTAATGAGCTAATAACTTTCTATGAGTGTGGATAGACATTAAAATACCAAAGCCTGCCATTAAAGTCACAATAGAAGTACCACCATAACTCACCAGAGGTAGTGGTACTCCCACAACAGGTAATATGCCACTGACCATGCCAATATTAACAAATATGTACACCAGAAAGGTTAAAACAATACTGGCACCAAGTAAACGGGCAAATGTGCCATGAGCCTGAGTGGTGATGTAAATACCCCGAAAAATAATAAACAGGTAGATACTAAGAAGTAACAAAATACCACTAAAACCAAACTCTTCAGCAAAGACAGAAAAAATAAAGTCGGTATGGCGCTCAGGTAAAAATTCCAGGTGTGATTGAGTACCGTTCAGCCAGCCTTTGCCAAAAGTACCACCAGAGCCAATGGCAATTTTAGATTGAATTATATGGTAGCCACTGCCCAGAGGGTCAGATTCGGGATTCAGCATTGTGAGTACTCGTTGACGCTGATAATCTCGCATAAGAAAAAGCCACATCGGTATTGTGAAAGCAATACCTGCAAAGGCAAAACCTAAAATCAATCGCCAGGAAACACCAGCCATAAAAATAACAAATAAGCCCGCACTACTCACCAAAAGAGATGTCCCCAAATCAGGTTGTTTGGCAATCAATAAAACGGGAAGCAGTAAAATAATCAGAGAAATGATAAGGTGCCTGTTACGCGGTGGAATATGCCCGCCAGACAGATACCATGCCAGCATCATAGGGACTGCCAGTTTCATCATCTCTGAAGGTTGAAAACGAAAAAAACCAAGATCCAACCAACGTTGAGCACCTAAGACTTTGGTGCCTATGAGCAATACTGCAACGAGCATAGTGCTACCAATGATAAATAAAATGGGTGACCAGCGACGCATGGCATCGGGTGATATCTGGGCAATTATTATCATGACAACAAACGCAATGCCCAGACGAATACCCTGGCGCTGCATTAACGCCACATTCTCTCCACTGGCACTATAAAGAATGACCTGGCCTATGGCGATCAAAGCAATCAATCCCAATAATAAAGTTAAATCGATGTGCAGACGGAAAAAAAGTCCTTGTGATGAGGCTCGACTAGCCATGTGGGTGATCCTCATGTCCTTTTTGTTGAGATGAAGCTGTGCTATCAGGTTTAACCACAGGTATTGGTGTTGTTTTTCTTATCGGTTCTTCTGGTGGTATGGGTGTTGGGTTATTGAGTTCTTCGTCGCTAAACTGGTTGAGGTAAGCTTCAATGACTTTACCTGCGATAGGAGCTGCCACAGAGCCACCATGACCACCGTTTTCAACCACAACAGCAATGGCTATCTTAGGGTTTTTGACTGGGGCAAAAGCCATGAACAAGGCATGATCTTTCAGGCGTTCTTCAAGTTCCTCTTCTTTATAAGTAGCATCTTGAGCCACTGAAAAGACTTGAGCTGTACCTGTTTTACCTGCAATTTCATATCGCATATCAGGTTTATTAAGCCGTCTGGCTGTTCCTCGGGCACTGTGAATGACTGATTTCATTCCATGATACACTTCGTTCCAGTTCTCCTGGCGTTTTATAGGTATTTTACGCACCATTTGTGGGTTGACCAGACGGGGAACAGGATCGACTTTTCGTTGAATGGCACTGACCAGTTGAGGCTTAAAATGTTGGCCGCCATTTGCCAGGGTTGCCGTGCCAAGAGCAAGCTGAAGGGGAGTTACCAATACATAACCCTGTCCTATACCTGCAATAACGGTTTCACCTGGAAACCAGACCTGTTTACGCACTCTTTTTTTCCATTCTTTGGATGGCATTAAGCCGCTGCGCTCACCCAGTATGTCAATACCTGAACGTTGACCAAAACCAAAAGAGGTCATGAATTGATGCATTTTGTCGATGCCTAGCTGAAATGCGAGATCATAGTAAAATACATCGCAGGACTGAATGATGGACTTACTAATGTCAGTTTTACCATGTCCCCATTTTTTCCAGTCGCGATATTTATGGGCTTTCCCTTTTAGCTGATAGTAACCAGGGCAAAAGATTTCATGGTCCAGTTGAATGGTATTGGTCTCAAGACCAGCAAGCGCAAAGAAAGGTTTTGTGGTTGAACCAGGTGGATAGCCTCCCAGAATGGTTCTATTATATAAAGGGCGTTCCCATGAGGTGTTCAATGCCTTATAAGTTTTTGAATCAATACCGTTAACGAATAAGTTTGCGTCGTAATCGGGCATACTCACCATTGCGAGTACATGACCATTTTCAGGATTAATAGCCACCAGTGCACCACGCTTATCAGCAAAAGCATCAATGGCTACTTTTTGTAACTTAATATCAAGGTTGAGGTAGAGGTCATTACCAGGAACGGGGTTACTACGCTCCAGTACACGCAAAACTCGGCCACGGACATTGGTCTCAACTTTTTGATAACCAACCTGACCATGCAGTAATGCTTCATAGGATTTTTCGATGCCTAGCTTGCCTGTGTGGTTAGTACCACTGTAATTAGTCACAGGTAATGTTTTCAATTCTTTTTCATTGATGCGGCCGACATAACCTACGATATGAGATGTTTCTTTACCATAGGGATAAAAGCGACTCAATTGGGCTTTAATCTCGACCCCAGGAAGGCGATGTAAGTTGACTGAAATAATGGCCACTTCTTCATCGTTCAAACGAAAGCGTAAAGGTATGCCTTCAAAACGTCGCTTACGGCGCACTTCTTTTCTGAATTTTTTAATATCGATGTCACGTAGGTTGACTAAAAGGGATAATTCATTGAGTAGATTATCAATATCAGAGGTTTGCTCGGGTATGATTTGCAGCGTGTAGGAAGGTAGATTTTCTGCCAGAATGATGCCGTTACGATCATAAATGAGTCCCCTGGTGGGTGGGAGTGCTTGAACGGAGACACGATTATTTTGTGACAGTGTTGTAAAATGTTCATGATTATTAATTTGTAAAACAAACAGACGAAAAGTCAGAATGCCAAATAAAATCACAGTAAAGAATAGAGCGACGAGACTGCGATTATGAAAAATGCGCTGTTCGATAAAGTGATCTTTAAAATGCTGTTTTTGTACCATGAGGGTTTTTAGCTTATCTTCATCTTTAAGTTTACACTTTTTTTAATTAACACCGTATAGGCGTCGGATTGCGCGCATTAAATAGAAAAGCCATGGCCAAACAAGCATACTGGTTAAAGAGGGTAACCAGTAAGACCAGTCATTTGGAGCATGTCCAGTAATACCATTAATCCATAGAACTATAATTTGCGATAAAGTCACTAATAACAAAATGATTAGAGATTGCTGAAGCAAAGGGTATAGTCGAATACGGATGTGTAATTTATAGGATAAGTAGGCAATAATTGAAAGAGTCATTGCATGCAATCCTAAGAGACTGCCTGTGTGTATATCCAGTAAAAACCCCACTGTCCAGCCTGTAAAAATACCTGCTCGATGAGGCAGAGCCATACACCAATAGATGAGCACCAGAGTAATCCATTCTGGCCGGTAAACTTCAAGGTTGTCTGGAACGGGGAGCATGGTCAGAATAAAGGCCACGGCAAAACTGACCAGAATGATGATACCACCATGGGAAACAGGTCTACTCATGTGCTGTTGCCTCCTTAAGTGTTGACGACTCCCTATGTGTTGATGACTCCTCTCGTGGCGATAAAACAGGTAAACCCTTCTGCTGAGAAATCTCTTGAGTCTCATCCTGTTCTTGATCAGAGAGCAATTGAGGTGCATTTTCCTGAGCCATGACTAATAACACTTCGCGACTTTGTTCAAGATGGGCAGATGCCTCTGCTGTGATTTTAGCAAAAGGTTGCCCTGGGTCGCGCATAATATTGGTGACCACAGCAACTGGGTAACCTTCAGGAAACCGTCCACCAAGACCAGAAGTAATCAATAAATCACCCAGCTCAATATCGGCATTATTGGGCAGGTTTTGCACTTCCAGATAATTGGCAGCCCCAGTGCCGTATAGTACTGTTCTTAAGCCATTGCGGTTAATTTGAACGGGAATGGCATGAGAAGGATCGGTAATTAAAATCGCGGTACTGGAAGGAATGCCCGGGTGAATAACTTGCCCCATAATACCATAGGCATCCAGAATAGGCTGGCCTGAATAGACACTGTTCCGTTGCCCTTTATTGATCACTATCTGACGTTTATAGGGGTCAAGATCAACGGCGATGGTTTCGGCAATAAGCATTTGGTCGCTTAATTTTCGAGATGATTTCAGCAATGAACGCAGGCGAATATTTTCAGCCTGTAGAGAAGTAAATTTTTGCAATTGGGCTTTGAGTAATAAATTCTCAGTGCGACGAGTTTCATTTTCAGTAATCAGAGACTGATGGGAATTGAATTGGACATCCAGCCAAAGACCCATGTCAGTTGGAATGCTGGCAATGGTCTGCAATGGATAAATAACAAGGCTGAATAGACTCCTGACACCGCTAAGCATATGAGTTCGGTGATCGGCACTCATTAATATAATGGACAATACCACTACAAAAATTAAGCGTGCCAGATAGGAGGAATCTTCGTCAAATAACTGTTTTATAGGATGGGCTCCGACAGAGAACTGCTTAATTCTTTCTTATCTAGCTCAATGGCATATTCAAGGCAGAAATATTCACAACAGTTCATGACTTTCTTAAACAAATGAAAAATTGAATCAAGCGGACTGACTTCAGTTCACATCCGCTCAAAAATAGTTGACTACTCAATCAACGATTAATTCAATACGAATTATTCAACACTGAACAGATCAGTACTGACTTCATCCATCATTTCCAAAGCACGTCCACCGCCACGCGCCACACAGGTCAAAGGATCTTCTGCAATCATCACAGGCAAGCCTGTTTCTTCAGACAATAAGCGATCCAAATCGCGTAAAAGAGCACCACCGCCCGTTAAGACCATCCCTTTTTCTGCAATGTCAGCACCCAGCTCAGGAGGAGTTTGTTCCAGCGCAATTTTAACTGCGCCGACAATACCTGATAGTGGCTCTTGAATGGCTTCAAGAATTTCATTGCTGTTCAGAGCAAAGCTGCGGGGTACACCTTCAGCCAAGTTTCGACCACGGACTTCAATTTCTAATAATTCATTGCCAGGATAGGCAGAGCCAATTTCCTGCTTAATGCGTTCAGCTGTGGCTTCACCAATCAAACTGCCGTAGTTGCGTCGAACGTAGTTGATAATGGCTTCATCAAAACGATCGCCACCAATACGGATGGATTCTGAGTAAACAATACCACTTAGAGATAAAACACCGACTTCAGTTGTACCACCGCCAATATCAACCACCATTGAACCGCTGGCTTCGCTTACTGGCATGCCTGCACCGATTGCTGCCGCCATGGGCTCTTCAATAAGATAAACTTCACGGGCACCTGCGCCAAGAGCAGACTCTTTAATGGCCCGTCGTTCAACCTGAGTTGAACCACAAGGAACACACACCAGGACTCTTGGGCTGGGTTTTAGAAAACGATTTTCATGAACTTTATGGATAAAATGCTGCAGCATTTTTTCAGTGACAGTGAAATTAGCGATGACACCGTCTTTGAGCGGACGTATGGCTTCCATATTACCTGGGGTTCTACCCAGCATCAGCTTTGCTTCTTCACCAACCGCCGCAACCATTTTTTCATTGGTTGAGTGTTCCTGGCGAATGGCAACAACAGAAGGTTCATTGAGAACAATTCCCTGTCTTGGGATGTAAATCAGTGTATTGGCTGTTCCTAAGTCAATCGAGAGATCATTAGAAAAAACACCACGTAAACGACCGAATCCAAACATAATTGGCGGGTTTCCCTTAAAATTTATGGTAACTTCAAACCGGGCTCAGGAGTATTCTGGCACGGCACTCTTTCCAGTTGTTCTGTCTTTAGTATAAAGAAAATAAAGACGATACCTGGACTATAAATCGTTAAAAATTATTCGTTTAACTATACATTTGATGTCGAAGTTACTCAGTGTCAGTGAAGTAGATTAATTCGATTGGATTTTATGGATAAAACCCAATTCAAGTATAGAACAGAGTATTTTAGGAATATTAATAAAAAATGTCCAATTTTCATTTGTGAATCACTGCAAAAATTCACATATTTGTGGTAACTTAGCACCCCTAAACTGATTTCAGAGTGAAAATCACTCACTTTATAGTCAAAAAATGAATTTTTAGAAAAATGAGTAGGAGTTACTGATGTCCAAGTTGGATAAAAGTGATGTTGAAAAAATAGCCTTTTTAGCAAGGCTTGGTATTGATGAACAGGATATTCCTGAGTATGCAACTAATCTATCCAATATTCTGGATATGGTTGAGCAATTGGACTCAGTAGATACTGACGGTGTCAAACCAATGGCCCATCCTCTGGATGCCGTACAACGTTTACGTGCTGATGTTGTGACTGAGGTCAATGACAGAGAAAATTTGCAGGCCTATGCGCCAGAGATATCAGATGGTTTGTATCTGGTGCCTAAAGTGATTGAATAATCGGCGGGCCCTCATTAAAAACAAGGGGGCACAATAGAATGACTTATTTTTGACAACTCTTTATTTTGAAAGAGTTATTTTGGAAGAGAATGATGCATAACAAAACCATTACTGAACTCAGTGCTGGACTCGAAGCAGGGGAATTTTCAAGTGTTGAATTGACCCAAACTTATCTGGATCGAATTAAATTACTGGATAAACAATTAAACAGTTTCATTACCATGACCCCGGAACTTGCGCTTGAGCAGGCAAAAAATGCAGACGCACAACGTGCGGCAGGCAACGTCGGTCTTTTAAATGGCATTCCTTTGGCTCAAAAAGACATTTTCTGCACTAAAGGTGTGAAAACGTCCTGTGGTTCAAAAATGCTTGAGCCTTTTATTTCACCCTATGATGCGACCACTATCAGTCAATTCAATGAGTCAGGTGCGGTCATGTTGGGAAAAACCAATATGGATGAATTTGCAATGGGCTCATCCAATGAAACCTCCTGGTACGGCACCGTCAAAAATCCATGGAATACGGATGCGGTTCCTGGTGGTTCTTCGGGAGGCTCAGCCGCTGTAGTGGCTGCGCGTTTGGCGGCTGCTTCCACAGGTACGGATACAGGTGGTTCGATTCGCCAACCCGCTTCATTTTGCGGTATTACAGGTTTAAAACCGACTTATGGCCGTGTGTCACGCTATGGCATGATTGCCTTTGCTTCTAGTTTGGATCAAGCTGGGCCAATGACTCGTACTGCTGAAGATGCTGCATTGATGCTTAATGTCATGGCGGGTCATGATCTGAGAGATTCCACAAGCGTTGATGTTGCAGTGCCCGACTACAGAGCAGATTTAAATGAATCAGTTGAAGGTTTGAAAATTGGTTTACCTAAAGAATTTTTTTCCGAAGGTTTGAATGATGGAGTGGCCAAAGTCATCGAATCGGCCGTGAAAGAATATGAAAAAATGGGCGCAATCATTAAAGAAATCAGTTTACCAACCAGTAAGCTGGCTGTGCCCACTTATTACATCATTGCACCATCAGAATGTTCTTCAAATCTGTCACGCATGGACGGTGTTCGATTTGGACATCGATGTGAAGACCCCAAAGATTTAAGTGATTTATACATCCGTTCTCGTGGCGAAGGTTTTGGCCCTGAAGTTAAACGTCGTATTCTGGTGGGAACCTACGCTTTATCTGAAGGTTTCTATGATGCCTATTATGTTAAAGCACAGAAGACTCGTCGTTTGATTAGTAATGATTTTAATCAGGCGTTTGATGAGGTTGATGTCATCATGGGACCTGCTGCGCCTTCAACAGCATTTAACATTGGTGAATTAACCGATGATCCCATTACTATGTACTTATCGGACATTTACACCATTGCAGTGAATCTTGCAGGTCTTCCTGGTATGTCCATTCCAGCAGGATTTTCGAACGATATGCCTGTTGGTTTGCAATTAATTGGTAAACATTTTGCGGAAGCAAAATTATTGAATGTGGCGCACCAGTTTCAAAAAGAAACGGACTGGCACTTAAAAGCACCAACTGCTTTTAAATAGTACTTAACTCTTTATCCTCCCTCTTCTTTAGAAGGGGGACTGAGGGGCTTGTTTTTATTATTAAAAACTCTTTTTCAAGAAACTTTTTTTAAAAGAGACATCTGAGAGGTTAACAAATATTATGCAATGGGAAGTCGTTATTGGTTTGGAAATCCATGTTCAATTGTCCACCAAATCAAAAATATTTTCTGGTGCTTCAACAGCCTATGGCGCTGAACCAAATACTCAGGCCTGCACTGTTGATTTAGGTCTGCCAGGTGTATTACCTGTCTTTAATGGTGAAGCACTTAATAAATCAGTGATGTTTGGTCTGGCAGTTGGTGCACAAATTAATGAGCGCTCAGTCTTTGACCGTAAAAATTACTTCTATCCTGATTCACCAAAAGCCTATCAGATTAGCCAATTGTATTATCCGATCGTAGGTGAAGGTCATATTGATATTGATTTGGAAGATGGTTCACAAAAACGCATTGGCGTAACACGTGCCCATATGGAAGAAGATGCGGGTAAATCCTTGCATGAAAATTTCCAAAATCAAACGGGTATTGACTTGAACAGGGCAGGTACACCGCTGCTTGAAATTGTTTCTGAGCCCGATATGCGCAGTGCTAAGGAAGCGGTGGCCTATATGCGTAAGATCCACTCTATTGTGCGTTATCTGGGTATTTCTGATGGCAATATGCAGGAAGGTTCATTCCGTTGTGATGCCAATGTGTCCTTGCGTCCTAAAGGCCAGGAAGAATTTGGTACGCGTGCAGAACTAAAAAACATTAACTCTTTTCGTTTTGTTGAAAAAGCCATTAATGTTGAGATTGAGCGTCAGATGGAAATTCTTGAAGAGGGCGGCAGCGTCACTCAGGAAACGCGTTTGTATGATGCCGAGAAAAATGAAACACGGTCTATGCGCAGTAAAGAGGAAGCCAATGATTATCGTTACTTTCCCGATCCTGACTTATTACCCATCGTAATTTCAGCTGAAGAAATTGAAGCCATTCGCAAAACATTACCTGAGTTGCCTGAAGCAAAATGCACACGCTTTATGGAAGAGCTCGGTTTGCCAGAAAAAGATGCTAAGGCATTAACCGTTGATCGGGACATGGCAGACTATTATGAACAGGTTCAGCAATCAATCGATGATGCCAAGATGGCTGCTAACTGGTTATTGGGTGATATCTCGGCTCTGAACAATAAAAAGGGTCTGGAATTTAAAGACTGCCCTGTGAGTGCCGAACAATTAATCGGCCTTTTGAAACGCATTAAAGATAATACGATTTCAGGTAAAATTGCCAAAGACATCTACCTTGCGATGTTTGAGGGTGAAGGTGATGCAGATGCTATTATTGATAAAAAAGGTCTGAAACAAATCACCGATACAGGTGCAATTGAAGCAATTATTGATGAGGTGATTGTAAATAACCCTGGTCAGGTCGCTGAGTTCCAGTCAGGCAAGGACAAGCTGATCGGTTTCTTCGTTGGACAGGTCATGAAAGCATCAAAAGGCAAAGCAAACCCAGGTCAAGTGAATCAACTTCTTATGCAGAAATTAAAAAAATGACCGATTTTGTAATGAAAAGTGACAAAGACAAAATTCATCGTTTTTTATTTGATAAAGCTAATATTCGTGGCGAAATTACTTGCATAAATGACGTCTGGATGCACATGCAGTCAAATCACAACTACCCTGATATTATTCGACAGTATTTAGGGGAGGTGGTTGCGGCTTCGGTGTTGCTATCAGCGACCTTAAAATTTGAGGGGTCAATGACGATTCAGGCAAATGGTGATGGAGCCTTAACACTGATGGTGGTTGAATGTAGAAACGACTTCGGTGTACGAGGTGTTGCTAAATATCAAGAATCACTCTTCAATGAAGAACTTAATGAAACGGACATTAAAGACCTTCTGGGTAATGGCACTCTGATCATTACTATTGAGCAGTTTAAAAGCAAAGAGCGCTATCAGGGAATTGTTGCTCTTGATGGCAATAGTATGTCCGACTTTCTTGAAGGATACTTGCAGCGTTCAGAGCAATTAGAAACACGGATATTTCTCGCTTCAGATGAAAATGCTGTGGGTGGTTTACTCTTACAGCAATTGCCTGGACAGAGTGATGACGCGGATAGTTGGGAGCGTGTGACTCATTTGGGGAGCACCATTAAATCTGAAGAACTGTTAGGCCTGGATGCAAAAGAAATATTACATCGACTGTATCATGAAGAAGACGTTCGTTTATTTGATCCTGAATCGATTTACTTCAAATGCAGTTGCTCCAGAGACAAAGTTACCAATATGTTGCGCTCAATCAGCCATCAGGATGCCAGTGATATTATTAAAGAACAGGGTAATATTTCAGTGGATTGTGAGTTTTGTGGTAAAACCTATGAATTTGATGAAATTGATATTGTTGGAATCTATACAGACAATGCACAACCATCTGATCCTTCAACTAAGCATTAAGGTAAGAAGTACTCCAAATAAGCTATGAATAATAAAATACCCAAGCCTGGAGTGTCAAGGGAAGAAAGAATCTCTGACGAAGGTTTACAGCGCCTTGAAAACCATTTGCAAAATGGTTCCCAAATGAGCACCATGGTATTAAAACAATGGATTAAACGTCATGGTGAACCAGCCAGACAGCTGCTCAAAAAGTATAAGCAATATCATTTAGATATGAATTAGACACTTATAGTTGATAATAATGATTGTATAGAGGTTTAATAAAATGTCAAAAGCCAAATTTTCAATTGGTGAAATCATTCATCATAAACGCTTTGATTATCGTGGTGTCATCTTTAATGTGGATGATTCGATGCAACTACCAGATGAATGGTATGACCAGGTGGCTAAATCCAGACCACCAAAAGATAAACCCTGGTACCATGTCATGGTGGATAAGCAGCGGCAAACCACCTATGTTGCTGAGCAAAATCTGGAAAGTGACATTGATCGTCGCCCCATTAATCACCCTTCTCTTGACAACTATTTTTCCAAAATGAAAGATGGTCGTTACTTGTTAAAACCCATCAAAATAAATTAGGCTTAATCTATGGCAACGATTAATATCATGGCCTTGCGCCATAGTGCTTTTTATGCACCCCTGTTAATGACCATTAACGGGGACTATCTTGCCAGGCATGGACTTGACCCCACCTATAGTATTGCGACTCCTGATAATCCTATTGATAAAAATTTGCATGCAGGTACTGCTCACTTATCGCAGTCTGCACCTGCAGTGAGTTTTAAAGCACTAGAAAATAATAAAGAAATTGATATTGTTCATTTTGCATCCATTAACAATCGTGATGGTTTTTATCTGACTGCCAGAGAACCCAGTGAACACTTTAAATGGTCTGATTTGGAAGGGCAGGAAGTTCTGGTGGATCATTTATTTCAGCCCTATGCAACACTTCGTTATGCCATGCATTTAAACGGAGCTGATTTTGATAAAATAAAAATTATCAATGCAGGCAGTGTTGAGCAAATGGATCAGGCCTTTCGTTTAGGGCAAGGTGCTTTTGTGCATCAACAGGGGCCAGCACCACAGCAACTAGAAGCGGATGGCTTTGGGCAAATGGTTGCTTCTGTTGGTGAAGCAATTGGTCCCATTGCTTTTAGCAGTCTATGTGCAACTCGTGACTGGTTAAAAACAGAGATGGCAGAGGTTTTTCTAGCCGCTTATCAACAAGCAATGCTAGACATTATAGAAATGCCTGCTGAAAAAATTGCCGAGATTATCCATAATTTTTTACCTGATATAGATAGAGATGTTTTAGTGATCACGCTTGATGCTTATAAAAAACTGGGTACCTGGAGGGCAGATACCGAGATAAGTACCAAGAGTTATGAACAATTATTAAATGTTTTTCTTCATAGTGGCTATATTACAAAATCTCATCCAATGGACTCTTGTATTGTCATGGCTTGTGACAGAAATAAATGACCCTGAATACTCCTTAACAGAATACTGCTCAGTTAAGGAGATTGAATTTATTGAATGGAAAAATTAAAATTTTAATATTTTGATATCTGTGATAAATTAAACTCAGACATCATTAACTACTGGAGATATCATGTTCCCAACAATCGACTTCTCTCAACTTAAGCTCATAGATGCCCTTGATATTGCCATTTTTGTAGAAATGGAAGCTTTTGAGCGATACACACTGTTTACTGAACAACTTGGACACCGCTATCCAGAGGATGCTGCTGATGTGTTCAGAAAAATGGCAGAGAGTGAAAAAAAGCACGGAGATGAACTCTCTAAGAAACGGCAAGCATTATTTGGTGATTCGCCTGTTGTGGTCAATAAAGATGCATTGTTCGATGTGGAAGCACCAGAAGTGGGTTCTATTCGCTGGAATATGTCCCCATTTAAAGCCTTTCAAATTGTTTTAGCTTCTGAAGAAAAAGCCTTTGATTTTTATAGCGAAGCGCTATCCTATGTGAATGACACTGAGGTAAAAACATTATTTACAGAATTGCGTGATGAAGAAGCCGAACATGTTCAAATGATTAAGGCTTTTATCGCTCAGCTACCTCCAGAAGCATACGAAGATCTGGATGATGAAGATTGAGCCAATTCAAATAATGACTTAGATTTTTGAAAAAGTGTGTGTGATTTCATTCATCAGGATTATTTCACTTTCTTTTTTTCCTGCTTCACACCACTTAATAATTGCTTCTTGAGATAGGACATGTTCCAGGTATTCTTGTTCGATTTTCCCCAGACTAATGCCATAACTCTTAAATCTCAGGACAATAGGAGCATACACGGCATCGGCAATTGAAAATTGACCGAATAACCAAGGACCTTCATGCATATATCGTTTACGAAAATAGCGCCATAAACTGGTGATCCTGTCGATGTCTTCAGAAGCTTCTTTTGAAAGCTGAATTAAAGAAAGTATTTTCCTGCAATTCATTGGCAGTTCATTTCTTATGGTTGTGAAACCAGAGTGCATTTCTGCACACATAGAACGTGCCATTGCCCTGTCTTCAAACGATTCAGGCCAGCCATTATGTTGTGGGTATTTTTCCGCTAAATATTCTAAAATAGCCATCGAATCCCAAACAATGAATTCATCATCTAACAATACAGGTACTTTATAGTTAGAGTAATATTGCTCTAATTGAGCATCGGTCTGTTCGGTAAAAAGTGGAATTCTTTTTTCTTCAAAAGAAAGGCCCATTTGTTTCATCCAAAACCATGGCCTGAGAGACCATGAGGAGTAATTTTTATTACCGATGATTAATGTTAAGTCTGACATATGTGTTATTACTCTTCTAACTAACAAAAAATTTAACAAGCATAATTTTGAGATTTTATATTAATACAATAATGGTCGCTAAATTTTTTGGCTAAGGGCTTTTGATTGTTGTTGTAAGGTGATGGCTTATTAAGCTTAACCATTAAAATTGTAGCATTGTTTTTTACCTTTTAATCCATATATTTAGCTTAAAGACATTAAACGTAAATATTATGAATAAAGATGAAAAACTGTGCCCATTTTCTAAGCCAATTATTGGGAAATGGTGCTGCTGCCAATATGCCAGTCTGTCTGATCGCTGTGCTGGAAAAATGAACTGTCAGCATCCTGATAATCATTTAGAGCTATGCCAGCAGTTAGTCGCAGAATTGGAAAGGAATACTCAATTTATTCTGGGCGTCAGTAATAATGAGAGTCCCTTAACTCATCAGCAATATATGAAAATTAAATGTGGTGGCATGGAAGGCATGCAGCGAGTGCTGGAGCCAGAATCTGAAGAACTGCCTCGTGTCACGGATATTTCAGCAGAAATTTTAAAACAATACGATTCATATGCTGATTTCCCATATGGTGATATTGTGAGAGACATTGCCAATTTCAGTCATCGAAAATCAGCAAAAAAGAATAAATCTTAGTCTTTAGCACGATAGATTATTGTCGTGTAATCTTCTGTCATCCTTGTGAGGATGGTGGCAATCTTTCTTTTGAGATGTATTTTGCCAATGGAAAATCGGAAGGTATTATGACCAGTTATACTCGAGATGGTTCTTTAAAAGAGACTGGAAATTATAGTGCTGGAAACAAAGAGGGTGAATTTATTCGTTATGATGAAACTGGAACAGTGATCGATGTCGCCACCTTTCGTGAAGATAAAGAAATATAATGCTTTTTTGGAACAGAGTATTAATTTGAATAAATGCTCTGCCACTCTATTAATTTTTACTCAGATGATTTGATTAAATGGGCTAGATTGATCAGTTCGGATAAGTTTTTGGCACCCATCTTTTCCATTGCTTTTGCACGATGGATTTCAACGGTTCGCGTGCTGATGTTCAATTCGTATGCAATGACTTTATTCAACTTTCCTGCAACGACTTCTGTGAATATCTCGCTTTCTCTCGGGGTTAATGAGTCGTATTTATCCTGGGCGTCCTGCCTGACATCATGAACATCATGGCGTTTGCTATTGATTTCCATTGCCTGTGATATGCGATCCAATAACTGCTGATCACTAAAGGGTTTTTGTAAAAAATCAATTGCTCCATTTTGTACAGCTTTGACAGCCATGGGTATCTCTCCATGGCCAGATATCATAATAATGGGAAGTAATGTCTCCATGTTGGAGAGCTTTTCCTGTAACTCCATACCACTCATACCAGGCATACGAACATCAAGGATAAGACAACCCTTGCGGTCAGGAGCAAATTGATTAAAAAATAAATCGGCGGATTCAAAACACTCTACGGTATAACCGACTGATTTAATCAGTAAACGGAGAGCGGCCCTGACATCTGGCTCATCATCAACAACGAAAACAGTTTGTGTCTCATTATTACTATCAGAACCTGTGGATGCAGAATTAGATGTTTGATTTGGCAAGTCTATCTCCATAAATTTCAAGATTGGCTAGAGGCCTTTTGTCTGCTAAAGGCTTTATTTACTATGGGGTTCAATCAAATTATTCTTTGCACATTGATTTGAAATTAATGGCAGACATATTGTGACAACCGTTGCTGCTTTTGTCGCAGGGGATGCAATTGTAATACTGCCATGGTGTAAGTCGATGATATGATGGCACATTGACAAGCCAATGCCAATACCATTCTCTTTTGTTGTGGTAAATGGTTCAAAAATTTTATCCTGAATTTCTTCAGGAAATCCCGCTCCATTATCTGAAATTTCTATCTCATAACACAAATCATCGGGATTCTCATTGGGAGCACTTTTTTGTGTGAAAGAGTTAGAGGATTTTAAGCGAGTTGTTAAAGTAATTTCAGGTGATTGGCTTGAGTTATCCATAACTGCATCAATCGCATTATTGAGTAAGCTAAATATCACTTGCCTCATTTGAACTCTATCAACACAGAATGACATAAATGAGGGTTCTAATTGAGTTACAAAATGGATGGGTGACTCAAGGCTGTTTAATTCGGTTAAATGAATTGCTTCCTGGATGAGGTGATTCAGGCAAATATTTTCAGAGTGTAAAGTATTAACGTTGAGTTGGGCGCGTATTTTTTTTATAATTTTTCCTGCGTTCTGAGCATTGACAACCACTCTTTCCATTGCGTCATTGATTTCCTCAGAAGGTGCATTATTTTGATACAGACGTTGCATGGCCTGAGTATAAGATAAGATTGCTGTTAAAGGCTGATTTAACTTATCTGCCAGAGAGCTGGAAATTTCTCTCATCGCGCTCAGGCGTGAAAATTGTTTTAACTCTTTGAAATTTTTTTTGAATGAAGATGAACCATGATGGCTTGCTGATTTTATACCGTTAAGGGAGTCATTAATCAGGTGAAATGTCATTAAATAAAACTCATTAGGTCCTGTTATTTTATCTTCAGGATTAATAATCACTTTTACTTCAAATGAGTGTGTGTGTTTATTATGTTTAAGCGCTATATTGAATTTTACCGCTTGTGATTTATCATTGAGAGTACTGATGACATTAAGAAAAGCATGCTCATTAAGATCGTCTGACCAGTCTGTTACATTGGTTGATGTGAGTTTTGAGCCAAACAGTCGGTGACTTTCATGATTGGAATAATGTATTATGCCACTTTTATCGACAATCAATATCGCCACTGGCAGGCTTTCTAATAAGCTTTGTTGGGCAGTTTCTATTTTATGTTGATACATAGAGTTCATGCTTTAGAAGGCTCTTTTAATATAGTTATATTATCTACAGTACGGTTACCAGGATAATGATTTCTCAAGGTTTAAGACACAAACGTTGTAAAACCCTAACAGTACCTGAACCCATTATCGTTGAGCAGATTGTCATTTACAATATGTAGAAACCGAAGGAAACTCAGTTATTATTAATTGTTTGGCCTTTACTTCAGTTGAGATTCAGGTCATCGTTTTTAATAAAAAAGCGTTGAGAGAGATTTTGTTTGATCTTAACTTGTTGATCACAAAATATATTTTAAAGTAACAATGATTCTCCCAAACTTTTTTATGAACTAGAACAATTAAAAATAGAGTCTATTGATAAACTTTCAATAGCACTTTTATGTAATATTGTGGTCAAAAAGTCGTTCTATATAGAAATACACATTCTTATTTTGTATTTACCATGTCATTAGCTCACAAAATAGAAAAATATTTAGTTAAATACTATGTCAAAAAAAATGATTCATTCACTTAAATTTCAAATCACAGCAGTCCTGGCTATTTTATTGTCACTGTTTTCATTTGCCATTACCTATACTCTTTATAATATTAATGAAAGAGAAAAAGAAATGGCGGCGTTGCATTTAATTAATCGCTTGCAATTAATCACTAATTATATGGATTTACAGAGCTTTAACTATTTAAAAAATGCCCCCCAGAATACTAATGCCTACCAACGTGATATTAATTTGTACTACGATGATTTAAAAGGTCAGATTGATAATAAAAATGACATCATTACCTGCTTTACTGATGAGCATTTGACTGCAGAGCTGGTGGATATGGACAGTGGTATCGATTTAAATCTAGATGATAACACTAAAAAAACATTGAATCGTTTACAAGAAACCTGGAATACTTATTATCAGGAATTAAATGATACCTTAGGTCAACGAAATGAGCACCCCAAATTAGCGGCAGCGGCACAATATATTACCGATAATCAGAGCCGTATAAAAAATCTTGAGGAAACGGTCGTTAAGCAATTACAGCATGATTTGAAAAAACGGATTAACTGGATTAGCTCTGTTAATAAGATGATTTTAGCTGCTGCCTTTGTGGTTGCACTCATGACACTCATTGGTTTTTATATTAAAGTGATCATTCCACTCAATAGAGCAGTTGAAGGTTTTAATCGGGTGGCAAAAGGGGATTTTGGTCATCAGGTTGTGATCAGCAGTGACAATGAAATTGCATCCATTGCAAAAAGTTTTAATCATTTATCACTACGACTGAATTCTATTTTTCAGTTGATACACCGAGTTCAGCAAGGTGATGATCTGGACTCTACTTTAGGTTTTATTGCTGAACAATTTTCTTCCATTTTGCCAATAAACTGGACCAGCGTGCTTCTGCATAATGGCAATGCAACCATGTTGGAGTTACAAAAAGCCTATATTGATGGCAAGCCTCATCGTTTACCTAGAATTCATTTTTCTTTAGAAGCCACATTATTAGAAAAAGCCATTAATAGTGAAAAACCTTTATTAATATCAAATCTTCAAGAGGTGGCAGCTAATAATAAAAAATATGTGTTCTTGCGCTTGTTGGCTAAAGAAGGTATGCAAAGTGCCATTTTTCTACATTTAACTGAAGCGACACAAGTGCCAGGGATGCTGATTTTTGCTTCAAGAGAAGAGAATGCATACAATGAGGAACACATTGAATTACTCAACAATATTGCTCATCTTGTTACTCATAGTTTTGGTAAAACAGTGAAAATGGCAGAACAAAGACGTTTAGCTGCTATTGGTGAATTTACATCAGGTATCGTGCATGAAGTTCGAAATCCTTTAACGACGATTGGCCTGGCTTTAAAATATTTTGGACGTCTTGAGCTTGATGAAGATGGCAATGAATGGGCTGAAATTTCAAATCGTGAATCTGAAAGAATGGGGCGTTTACTTGAAGATATTTTACTGTATGCAAAACCAGTCCAGTTGAATTTGAAAACCATCAATTTTCTGGATTTTTTGAATGAATTTATTCACACCAATAAAGCAATTGGTGAATCTAAAAATATTGACCTCGAAATGCCTGAATGCATTCGAAAAAAAGAACATTATGATGACCAAATAAAAGTGAGAGCTGATACCGATCGCTTGAGCCAAATTTTATTGAATATCTATCGAAATGCCATAGAAGCGGCTGATGATGACAGTAAAATACAATGCCTATTTTTAAGTGATCATGAAGCTCATACCGTGACAATGACCATTAATAATCAGGGAAAAGCTATTCCTGAAGATATTTTAAAGCGTATTGGGGAGCCTTTCTTTACTACTAAAAATCGTGGTACAGGCTTAGGGATGGGTATTGTAAAACGTATGGTGGATGCACATAGTGGTCAATTAAGAATCACATCTTCTGTTGAAAAAGGGACCGATGTTATCATTACACTGCCTTATGTCGGTGTGGCTTAAAATTGCGAGCCATTCGCTCTAAAGCGCAGACTTATTGACAACTCATTTTTATAAGCTGGATGGCTTGATGTGGATCTTTAATCCGTTTAAGTTGAGTAAAAATTTCTTCAGCCTGAGTATAACTTGGCATTAGCCACTTTACCCATAATTTAAGGCGAGGTGCAACATATCGCTCATTGAGTTGGGGATTATTAATCATTAACTGGTATAAATTGTCCAGAACCAGACAGACATCCTGCCAACTAAAAGTGATAATGTCTTTATCTTCAAGAGTATATTTTATTTGTAATGCTAAATCTGGAGTGACCATTGCTCCTCGTCCTAACATCACACTCTCACATCGACTGCGTTCCTTACAGGCAAAATAATCTGCAACACTCCAGACTTCGCCATTCGCAATTACTGGGATATGAAGTTGTTCTGATATAGGGGCTAAGGCATCCCAATAGGCTGGTGGACGATAACCGTCTTTTTTGGTCCTTGCATGAATGGTGACCCATTCGGCCCCACCCTCTTGAATGGCCAAGGCATTGTCATGGGCCAGTGATTGATCTTCATAACCAAGACGCATTTTAGCCGTCACAGGAATATTTTTTGGGACAGAATGGCGTACAGAGCTGACGATTTGATTGATTTGAGTTGGGTACTTTAAAAGGCTGGCACCACCGTTACTTTTATTGACGGTTTTAGACGGGCAACCAAAATTCAGATCAATGCCTTTGGCTCCTAATTCAATGGCCTTAGCTGCATTTTCTGCCATAGCAATAGTATCACTGCCCAATAGCTGTAAAAAAATTGGAGTGCCTGATTTTGTGCAACTTAATTCTTTTTTGTCTTCATTAAATTCATTTTTTAACTCCCGTTTTAGCTCAGGAAAACGACGGTAAAAAACACGATTAGGAAATAAAGTATCAGTGACACGTAGAAACTCAGTCACACATAAATCATAACCACCAATGCCTGTGAGCAGTTCTCGTGCATAAACATCCGTCAAACCATCCATTGGCGCTAAGATTATTTTCATCGTGAATGAGTCTGTTTAATGAGAACAGACAGGACATTGCGGGTCGGCAGGTAATTTTAAAGTGCGCCAATCCATAGTGAATGCATCAAGTAATAGTAATCGTGAGTAGAGTGGTTTGCCAATTGAGAGGATAATTTTCATTGCTTCAACGGCCTGAACACTACCAATAATTCCAACAACTGGAGATAGCACGCCATTTTCAGAACAAGTGGTTGCAATGTCATTTGCATCATCTTTATACAAACAGCGATAGCATGGGCCTTCCCCCTGATTTGCAAAGACGATAACTTGCCCTTCCATCCGAATGGCTGCACCTGACACTAAGGGAGTTTGTGTGCTAAAACAAACCTTGTTTAATAAAAAACGGGAGTCAAAATTATCCGTGCCATCGATAACGACATCAGCTTGTTTTACTTGTTCAGCCAAACTGGATTCACTCAGTTTACTGCTTAATGCTGTGACTTGAATTTCAGGGTTTAACTGTAATAAAGTCTTTTTAGCGGAGTCAGCCTTATTGGTTCCAATGCGTTGATGTGAACTATGGATGATTTGTCTTTGTAAATTTGATAAATCGACTTCATCAAAATCACAAATCACTAAATGACCTACGCCTGCAGAAGCGAGATACATGGCTATCGGGGAACCTAAACCACCCATACCAATGATTAAGATTCGAGAATTAAGTAATTTTTCTTGCCCCTCTATGCCGACATAAGGCAGCATAATTTGTCGTGAGTAACGAAGTAATTGATCATCATTCATAGTAAGAGCCATCAGTTTATAAAATTATCAATGGTTATTTATCATTACCAAGGAAGCAAAGTAAAAAGGTAAATTTTTGTGCTAAATATCGGTGCTTAATGGGTGAGCATTAAATCGCTATTTAGACACAGTTAGGGCTTGATTTAATCAGTCAGTATTTTAGCTCATCTATCGGTTTGAAGATACAATCGCTTCACAGTAAATAAGATAATTAAAGCAGTTTAATAACTGTTTATGAATAAAATGAGACTGGTATTATGTTTTTATTTTTGAAAAATAATGAGATTAAGACATCATTTTATATGATATAAAAGATATATTGAAAAAAATGTGAATAAAATGCATATATATCAGGTCAAAACTTTACTTTATTAAACTCTGAGTTAGAATATCTTAATAAGGGTTTATTTATGTTCAGCCTTTCATGGGTTGTAACTAAAATGTGCATTGATTAAGTGCTACCTATCTATTTTAGTAACTTTTCATGCCATGCTTAAATTGAGATATAAGTCAGTTTTCTGTCTTGATGCGATTTAAGAACGGTATAAAAAGTTGTTTATATCATTCTATCCAGTGAGAAAAAAATGAGAATTGTTTTATTAGGTGCTCCAGGTTCAGGTAAAGGTACACAAGCAAAAAAATTGGTTGAAAAATATGGTGTTCCACAAATCTCAACAGGTGATTTATTGCGTGCTGCAGTGCAGGACGAAACACCTCTTGGAGTAAAAGCGAAAGAAGCAATGGAAGCAGGTGAATTAGTCACCGATGATATCGTTCTTGGAATTATTGAAGAGCGACTGAAAGAACCCGATGCTTTTTACGGCTTTATTCTGGATGGTTTTCCGAGAAACATACCTCAGGCTGAATCATTGGATAATATGCTTAATACTATTTACAAACCACTTGAAAAAACAATACTCATTGATGTGGATCTTGAGGCACTCATGCACCGCCTGACAGGACGAAGAACCTGTGCAGATTGTGGGCAAATGTATAATGTTTTCACCTCTGCCCCAATTCTGACAGAAGTCTGTGATAAATGCGGTGGCAAACTCATTCAACGAGCGGATGATAACAAAGAAACAATTGGTCATCGGCTCAAGATCTACAGTTCACAAACTGAACCTCTGATTTCGTACTATAAACAACAAACTAAAAATGTTGCAATTAATGGTTCTGGAGATATTGACGAGATATTTACTCGCATTACTAATGTACTGGATCCTCTGGTTAAAAATCCAGTTGAAAAGTCAGCGACTCAAGAGGTGGAAGAAGTGAAAACATCTGAAACAGTGGAAGTATTGGAAGATAAGGGAGCAGAACCTAAGAAGAAGGCTGTTACGAAGAAGAAAGTAGCGCCTAAGAAGAAGGCTGCTACGAAGAAGAAAGTAGCCTCTAAGAAAAAGGTCGCAGCGAAGAAGAAAGTAGCCTCTAAGAAAAAGGTCGCAGCGAAGAAGAAAGTAGCGCCTAAGAAAAAGGTTGCAGCGAAGAAGAAAGTAGCGCCTAAGAAAAAGGTTGCAGCGAAGAAGAAAGTAGCGCCTAAGAAAAAGGTCGCAGCGAAGAAGAAAGTAGCGCCTAAGAAAAAGGTCGCAGCGAAGAAGAAAGTAGTCTCTAAGAAAAAGGTCGTAGCGAAGAAGAAAGTAGCGCCTAAGAAAAAGGTCGTAGCGAAGAAGAAAATAGCGCCTAAGAAAAAGGTCGCAACGAAGAAGAAAGTAGCGCCTAAGAAAAAGGTCGTAGCGAAGAAAAAAATAGCGCCTAAGAAAAAGGTTGTAGCGAAGAAGAAAGTAGCGCCTAAGAAAAAGGTTGTAGCGAAGAAGAAAATAGCGCCTAAGAAAAAGGTCGCAGCGAAGAAGAAGGTAGCGCCTAAGAAAAAGGTTGCAGCGAAGAAGAAAGTAGTCTCTAAGAAAAAGGTCGCAGCGAAGAAGAAAGTAGTGCCTAAGAAAAAGGTTGCAGCGAAGAAGAAAGTAGCGCCTAAGAAAAAGGTTGCAGCGAAGAAGAAAGTAGCGCCTAAGAAAAAGGTTGCAGCGAAGAAGAAAGTAGCGCCTAAGAAAAAGGTCGTAGCGAAGAAGAAAGTAGCGCCTAAGAAAAAGGTCGCAGCAAAGAAGAAAGTAGCGCCTAAGAAAAAGGTTGCAGCGAAGAAGAAAGTAGCGCCTAAGAAAAAGGTCGCAGCGAAGAAGAAAGTAGCACCTAAGAAGAAAGTAGCACCTAAGAAAAAGGTCGCAGCAAAGAAAAAAGTGGTGCAAAAAAAGAAAAAGTAGAAAAATAAAAAAGGGGCTGAAAGCCCCTTTTTTTATTGATGGATTTTTATCTTACCCAACAGATGCTCTTGATTAAGTAATGACAAAATTTATTTATCAAAATATCTGAATTAATACAGCCATATCGATGAGCATTAAAGCGAACAATTAAGCACCAATATCACCTGGGGCTTCATCCAGTGGAAAAGGGCTTTGATTGTCAAGCCAGGCTTTCCATTGAGCATGATGTGTCACGTCGACTCCTTCTAATGTTGCTGATGTTTGTAGATGCTTTTGTAGATCAGATAAAAGCTCAGAATCCATTAGTTCAAAGTGTGACTGAACATTAGCATGCAGTAGGTTATAGATTAACTTTAATTCTGTCAGTGGGTAGTCTGTGATGCTTTTCATCGTTATTGTTTCCATAGCCCTGATTAGTAAAAAAGTACAAAATAAAGATGACACTATATTAGCATAAATTTGCACCACTCTAGGTGCTTTTGTATACTTCTTAAAAGCTTAACCATTATTTTAGGATTATGCTAATGATTACTTTACAGTGGCCATAAGGAAAATTGATTGCGTGCCTCCATACGATTTAAAATCATTTTACTGACTGTTATTCCTATTGCTTTGATTTATCTTCTTATTTTTGGTTTTGGTGTTTATCAAATCCAAATACATTCTCGAGCGGATGTTGAAGAAGAAATGAGGCGTTTAACTCAGCACTATGCGGGTATTTTTTCAGGCTTTATGAATGAATCTGCTCAGATCGCCCGTTCTACAGCCGCAATTATTGAACAAAACCCTAAAATTCCCGATCACCAGATTTATGCTCAGGTAAAATCAAACTTAAGACATAACCGAATTGTTTATGGCAGTGCGATTGCTTTTGAACGCGATCCTGAGTATGACAACGAATTGTTTGCACCCTACGCTTATCGAACCTCTGGTCGTGTTCAAACCTTAGACATTGCTGATATTACCGACTACACAACAGGCCACTGGCAATGGTGGGATAAAGCTAAACGGGCCAAGCATCCAATTTGGACGGACCCGTATTTTGATAAAGGAGTGGGGGATATTGTGATGGCTACTTATGCTGTTCCTTTCTTTTATAAAAAACAGTTCAAAGGTGTTGCAACGATTGATTTGCAGTTAGAAATTCTCGAAGAAACGGTTAATCAGGGTATTGATGCGGATTTAGATTTATTGATAGTGACGAATAAAGGTGAATATGTTTATCATCCTGATCCAAAACAAATCATGACCAATTCAATTTACAGGGATGCAGAAAAATACCAGCAGGCAGGCATTAAGGCTCTGGCGGATAAAATGACTTCAGGAAAGCGCGGTATCGTCCAGTTGAGCGCCTGGGAAACCAATCAGCGACAATGGGTTGCATTCTACCCCATAATCAATACTGAGTGGAGTATTGCTTTAAGAGTCCCAGAAAAAGTGGTACTGGCACAGGTCAGAAAACAAGGGATCCAGATTGCAGGTGTTTTACTCTTTTCTCTACTATTAATTATTATCACTGTTTGGTTGGTCATTGGTAAAATTACTCAACCTTTAGCCCGATTAACTGCTGGCGTTAAATCAGTTGCTGCGGGTAACTTAGATGCGACGGTTGAGGTGACAAGCAATGATGAAATTGGCTTGTTAGCACAAAGTTTTACTGATATGGCTGCAAAGCTGAGTAAGCGTGAGCTTGATATTCGAGAAGCACGCTCACAAGGTTTTAGTCGAATTGTTCAGGGACTCAAAGGCCGATATTTTTATTTTACTCATGATAAAAAAGGGCAAATTTCCTATGTCAGTCCATCAGTACAAGATATTCTTGGCTATACACCCGATGAATTTCAAAATTTTTTCAAACAGTATTTTGTCGAAAGTCCTTTAAATGAACAAGCCTCTGAAAAAATTAAATTGTCATTTAGTGGCGAGCAGCAAGAGGCTTTTGAATTAGAGCTCGTTGCCAGGAATAGTGAACTGCTTCGATTTGAAGTGATTGAGGTGCCCGTCAAAGGAGAAGGTGGCAACATCATAGCTTTGGAAGGCATGGCACACGATATTACAGAAAGAAAAAGAGAAGAAGAAAAATTCAGGGTTTTATTTGAGAGTTCATCCCAGGCAAACCTGCTGTACTCAGATGAAGGAATACTCGATTGTAATAACGCATTTCTAGACCTTTTTGGCTTTCGTGGAAAAGAAGAAGTGCTTGGTTCACATCTATATTCTTTGACTCAGGCTATACAACCTGATGGACAAGCGTCTTTTGATAAGTTGAATCTTTTAATGAGCCAGGCAATTGAAGTCGGGTATCAGCAATATGAATTGATGTTTGAGAGGGTTGGAGGTTCTTCTTTTCCTGCTGAAATTATCTTAACGGCTGCCACAATGAATGAGCAGCCTGTTTTTATTGGTCTTTTACAAGATTTAACGGAAAGGAAATTAACGGAACAGGAAACTATCAATGCGAAAGAAGCTGCGGAAGAGGCTAATAAAGCAAAGAGTGAATTTCTTTCAAATATGTCTCATGAATTAAGAACTCCACTTAATGGTGTGTTAGGTTATGCCCAAATTTTACAAAATGATCAACAGGTCACGGAAGATCAAATGGAAAGTCTGGATGCGATTAAAAGCTGTGGCCATCATTTATTGACTCTGATTAATGATGTACTGGATTTATCAAAAATTGAATCAGGCAATATGGAGTTCATTGTTTCGCCAGTCGATTTATCTGAACTCATCAAGGGTGTTTACGATATGGTATTGCATCGGGTTGCGGCAAAGGGTATCAAGCTTGATTTGATGATGCAAGATGGTTTGCCTCGTGGTATTAAAACGGATGCCACTAAATTGCGTCAGATCTTAGTTAATTTGTTAGGTAATGCGGTAAAGTTCACCCATAGCGGTACGATTGCGCTGCATGTTATGGAAGATTGTGAAAGAAAAACAGATGAGATAGTTGATCCTACTCATAAAGTCCAGCGTTCAATTTGTTTCATTGTGGCAGATACGGGCATTGGTATTCCAGAAGAAAAACATCAGTCGATTTTTGATGCATTTCAACAAGCAAAAGATGGTATGGATGCGGGGGGTACAGGACTTGGGCTTGCGATTAGCCAAAGACTAATACAAGAAATGGGTGGCACAAAAATAAAGCTTGAAAGCAGTTATGGCGAAGGGAGTGCTTTCTCATTCTCTTTGCCATTGATTGAAGTAAGCGATGATGAATTACTGATTCCGCGAAATGAAATTTATGATGATTCTTTTATTCCGAGTTTACCAGAATATCTTGAAATTACTGCTCTAATTGTGGATGATCGTCAGACCAATCGAGATATATTAAAACGGCTTCTTGTCGCATCTGGCTTTAAGACGCTGGAAGCAGATAATGGTAAAGACGCGGTAGAACTCACACTCAGGCACAGAATTCCATTGATTCTCATGGACATTCGTATGCCTGAAATGGATGGCATTAGTGCCACTCAGCTCATTCGTAAAAAACTATCAGAAAAGCAAGAAGCCTGGGATATTACTATTATTGCGGTAACGGCAGGTGTGTTTCCTAAACTTAAAGAACAGGTGGTAGAGATTGGAATGGATGATTTCATTGCCAAGCCTTTTAAGATATCAGAGATATTTAATAAAATAGAACAGCATATGGGTTTCAAGTTCGAACGAGAAGCACTTCATCATAAATTGGCAATACCTCAGATGAACTCGTCTTTAGAAAGTAAAAAAGAAATGCCTATAGAAGAGTTTATCAATAATCTGGTACAGATAAAAAAATCCAGTGAGATGGGAGATATTAGTCAGATAAAATCATTCTATAAAGCAATCAGTCAGAGTTGTGTACTACAAGATGAATTTAATGAAAAACTCAATGGTATGATAAAGCAATTTGATTTTGAGGGAATTCAAAATATTATTAAAGAAATATTGCTTGATGTCGCTGAAACAGATGTGGATATGATTGGGGGCAATGGAAAAAAGTAATGAATGACAATTTTCAGGAAACATTATTGTTGGTGGATGATAACCCAACTAACTTACAAGTTCTATATCAAACCTTGGAAGGTCATGGTTATAAATTACTGTTGGCAAAAAATGGCGAAGATGCGATAAATATTACTCAAAAAGTGCATCCTGCTTTAATCTTACTGGATATTATGATGCCTGGCATGGATGGATATGAGGTTTGCCAAAAAATTAAATCTGAACAGGAAACATCCGATATTGCGATTATATTTCTTTCCGCATTAGATGATGTGAAAGATAAAGTTAAAGGCTTCAATTTGGGGGCAGTTGACTATGTGGCAAAACCTTTTCAATCAGAAGAAGTGATTGCCCGGGTAGAAACCCATATAAAAATCAAACAACTTGAAAAAACACTGGAACAAAAAAATAAGCAACTTGAAGAAGACAATACATTGATCCTGGAATCAATGGGTGAAGGGTTGCTCGGTGTTGATAAGCAAGGTGATATTACCTTTATAAACCCTGCAGGTTCAGAGATAATGGGTTGGCTGGAACATGAAATTTTGACTAAGAGTTTCCATGATCTTTTTATGCATACGGATGATAACGGCCAACGTAACCCTATAGAAAAAGATAATATCTTTAACACACTGCGTGATCATAGAGTGAGGCAGAGTGACACTGATATCTTTTGGAATAAAAATGGGCAGTCTTTTCCTGTTGAATATACGGTGACTGCCATAGAAGGTAAAACAGATATTAGCAGTGCCTGTGTTGTTTTTAAGGACATCTCAGAACGAAAAAATCGTGAACAAGATTTAAGTAAGGCATTAGAGACAGTAGAAGAACTGAGAGAAAAATTACAAGTTGAGAATACTTATCTAAAAGCTGAAAGCTCCTATCTTCAGGAAGAAATTCGCAGTGAGCAAAACTATGGTGAGATTGTTGGTAATAGTCGTGCATTGATAAAAACAATGGAAGAAGCTGAACAGGTTGCTGTGACAGATACGACGGTACTGATCAATGGTGAATCTGGTACAGGTAAAGAATCAATGGCCCGTGCCCTTCACCAGTTCAGCCCAAGAAAAAACCGTCCATTAATTAAGGTTAACTGCGGTGCAATCTCTTCGTCGTTAGTAGAGAGTGAACTCTTTGGACATGTTAAAGGGGCATTTACCAGTGCAATTAGTGACCGTACAGGGCACTTTGAACTGGCGGACAAAGGGACTATTTTTCTTGATGAAATTGGTGAATTATCATTAGATGTCCAAGTTAAATTATTACGTGTATTACAAGAGCAAGAAATACAACGGGTGGGCAGTGGTGAATTGATTAATGTTGATGTCCGTATTATTGCAGCAACCAATCGTGATTTGAGAAAAATGGTTGATGAGGGTACTTTCAGAATGGATTTATTTTATCGCTTGAATGTTTTTCCTCTAACGGTGCCCCCTTTAAGAGAAAGAAAATCAGATATTCCTTTGTTAATAGCCAAATTTCTTGATCAATTAACTAAAAGGTTGGGAAAATCGTTGCAAGGTATTTCCGATGTCAGTATGGAGTTATTGATGGATTATCATTGGCCTGGAAACATTCGTGAATTGCAAAATGTGATAGAGCGTTCAGCCATTTTATCCAAAACTGAAATTATTGAAGTGGATGATGCCCTGGTTCCCATTTCAATTGAACAGGTTAAATTGGAGATAAAGGATCTGGAATCATTGGATACTGAGAATAATGGAATAATTCCCCAACGTCTTTGTGAATATAAAACACTGGCAGAAAATGAAAAAGATTACATTACCCGTTTATTGAATGATTTGAACTGGGTGATTGGTGGTAAAAAAGGGGTTGCAGAAATACTGGATGTACCATCAAGTACATTGCGTTCAAGAATGAAGAAATTAGGAATTGAGAGACCTGACTGATTTAAAATCTTTAGCCAGGTTTATTTGTTTTTTTGAAGCAGGAGACAGGGCTGAAAATAAAACTTAGAAGTGAATTAAACTGTTGTACCAGCTTTCTGAACTGGCGCTTTACTTAAAATGGCAAGGATAGCACCAGTAATGAAGCCAACCATTGCATTCATCCAATAAAAATCATTATTCCAGACAAATTGGTCAATTAAAGAACAAGCAATAGCAAAAAAAGTCGCTGTGGTGAGAATGGTTATTATTTTTTTCATTTCAGTTCTCTTGTTTTCGATAAATTTATATATTTGATGGGTGAACTATACAGACAGTATCCGAGCATTGATGTAGGGAAATTCTGAAAAGCATGAAGTATTTTTTAATCTTATATATATTATATTCTTAATTAAATTTTCTAATCTATTTGTCAGGTGTTACCTGTAACTTGTTGTTATTTATTGATTCTGCAATATTTGTTACCTTGTCATCATTTTTTATAATGTCTCTGCGCTACAATACCCCCTGTTTTTATGACAAAATAGCCAAGGTTTTCCATATGGAATTTCAATCCATGTTAAGCACACTCACATAAAGGAGGTGACATGCTTGATACAGTAAAAACAGCAGAAACGCCTGAGGGTGTGGAGCTTAAATTAACCTGCGTTAGTTTTTATGCGCGTGGTGTTGCATGGTTGCTTGATATTCTTATTCAAGGCTTTATCATCATCCTGTTCCTATTTATCTTACCCAGATTAGGGGATTTTGGTCTGGGGCTATTATATATCGGAATGTTCTTTTTAAATTGGTTGTACCCCGTTTTTTTTGAAGTCTATTTTCAAGGACAGACACCAGGTAAGAAAGCAATGAAAATTCAAGTGCTGCTGATTGATGGCACCATGGTCACCTGGGGAGCATCACTGCTTAGAAATCTTCTAAGAACTGTCGATTTTCTGCCTTTCTTTTATGCTCTTGGTGTCATGACAATGCTGATGAGTCGAGATTTCCGTCGTCTGGGGGATCTGGTTGCAAATACAGTAGTGGTTTATAAACGTGAGCTAAAAGATAACTTGTTTCTTGATGAAAAGATACTTGATGCACAGGCTCAGACTTATGCGCCTGAGATTGTTTTAAGTGCTAAAGAACAGCAGACCATCATTAGTTATGCAGAACGCCAGAATAAATTATCTCCAGAACGAGCGGAAGAACTGGCCTTGTTGGCAACTCCCTTGTTGAATGATCTCCCTGTAAAGTCAAAGCAATCATTAGATGATCGCGTGAATCACTCAGAATTTCCTGCCAGTGATCGCTTGCTTGGCATTGCTAATTATCTTATGGGGCGCAGATGAATCAGGAGCAATTTATTTGTGCCCATGAGCAGCAATGGCTTATTATGGAAGTGCTGCTTGATCCCGTCCTGCTTAAAGATATGAAGGAAGAAACAAGGTCAGATTTAAGTTGGTTCAAGCAATGGAGAAAAAAACGTAAAGATAAAAAGAAAATAATCATTACGCCATACCAGAAAAAAATTAGAGCACTAAAATTAGAATCAATTCTGAATGCTGACTTCCCTGAATTGTATCGGGAGATGTGTCACCATTTATCCTTGGCACAAGCCAGACGTTACAGTCCCTATTTGATTGAACATTTAAGTTCTTTGGTGGATCGAGCTCATCAGGTGTTTTATCGACAAAGCCATATTCATAGTGAAAGTGCTTTTGCTGCATTGATATTCTTTTTTACTCATCAATTTCCACAAACCGTTCGTAGTGAGAGTCGATGGGTGTGGTTATCCTCTGCGGTCTTTTATCTGCCATTGATTTTTATGATTGTGCTAGTACAGTTCTGGCCAGAGTTCGTTTATAGCGTTATGTCACCTGATCAGGTGATGGGAATGGAAAGCATGTATGATCCTCAGGCTGATCATATTGGGCGTGAGAGAGGTTCAGATTCAGACAGTAAAATGTTTGGTTTTTATATTTTGAACAATACGGGCATTGGCTTCCGTACGTTTGCGACAGGCTTGATGTTTGGCGTTGGAAGCCTGATGACTCTTTTGTTTAATGGTCTGCATATTGGTGCTGTTGCAGGTCACTTAACCCAAATTGGCTATGGCAGTACTTTCTGGCCTTTTGTCTCAGGCCATAGTGCAATGGAACTGACCGCCATTGCACTCAGTGGTGCAGCAGGATTGAAATTAGGATTTTCAATATTAATTCCTGGACGAAAAAGTCGCTATCAGTCTCTATTGGATGCTGCAAAAATATCCGTGAAAATTATGGCAGGTGCAGCGGTGATGTTTTTTATTGCAGCATTTATTGAAGCATTTTGGTCATCATCTCAAACGATTGCATCGAATGTTAAATATGCGGTTGGCATTGCAATGTGGCTATTGGTTTTTTCCTATTTTACTTTTTCGGGTCAAGAAAAAAATCAGTCTATTAAGCATAAGGCTCATAAAAAGGAACTGGAGAAATGAAGCTCGAATCATTAACTCTAGAAGTCAGGCCAAGGACACCATGGGAATCAATGGACGTTGCCGTCCGCCTTGCGGTGACTCATTGGCGATTACTCTTATCCAGCTGGATGATAACTGTTTTTCCTTTATTTTTAATGATTAATATTATTTTATTGGAAGAGTATCCGTATTGGGCTTTTTTCATTGTTTGGCTCTTAAAGCCACTTTATGATCGTGTTCCCCTTTTTGTTTTATCCAGAGTTATCTTTTCTGAGAAGACTTCCTGGAGAGATGTGCTAAATGCGGTTCCAGCCTTTTTTAAAACAGGAGTTTTTTCATCTTTGACTCTCTATCGTTTGGATCCCAGTCGTTCATTTGGTTTGCCTGTCAGGCAATTGGAAGGACTTAAAGGGAAGAGTAGAAGAGAGAGAATGCATACGTTGGGTCGGGCTTATAACAATCGTGAAGTATTATTTTTTATTTTGTGTGCACATCTGGAATCACTGATTTCACTGGGTCTGATAGGACTGGCATTAATGATGCTGCCAACTGATATGGCCTTTCAAAGTGTAGAAACTATTTTTACAGGTGAGGATCCAGGACTGCTTTCTAACATTCTATCAATGGTTTTATATTTTTTTGTGATGATGATTGTTGAAACATTATATGTTTCAGGTGGCTTTGTTCTGTATTTAAATCGTCGCACCATTTTAGAGGGCTGGGATATAGAACTGGTGTTTAGAAAACTTTCCAAAAGAGCTTTATTACAAAAACAGCAGGAAGGTGCTTTAGTTCAAGGCTCACTTTTAAAGAGTAAGGTGCAATCCATCCTGATTGTTCTATTTTCTTCAAGTCTGTTTCTTGCTGGAAATGGCTTGCCTCAAAATGCACAGGCACTTTCACAAAATGCATCCACTGCTTATGAAAAAATTCTCCCGCCAGTTTCAGCACAAAAATTACCACCAGAAGCCTCTTCTGAAAGCATAAAGGAAACAATGGAGTCTCCAGCTTTTAACCGCTTCAAACAGGTGGACACTTTGGAATATACGGGGAAAAAGGAAGAACAGGATGATTTGGATCTGAGCAGTTCATGGCTTACAGATATATTTGAAAGCATCGGAAAGACTCTGGCTTTTTTGTTTGAAATTATTCTCTGGTGCATTGCTTTAATACTTATTTTTTTACTCGTAAAATATCACCAACACTTACAATTTGGTTTTGGAAAATTATTTAAACCTAAAGAGAAAAGTACTCCAATACCTGAAATACTATTTGGCCTGGATGTCAGAGAAGAGTCTCTTCCTGATGATGTTGCTGCACAAGCAATGGCACTTTATCAACAGAAAGACTATCGTGCCTCTTTAGCTCTCCTTTATCGAGCAACTCTTGCTTATCTGGTGAATAACTATGAATTTACTCTGGCCAAGGGGGCCACAGAAGGGGATTGTTTGAAATGGGTAGAAACCAGGCTGTCGTCAAAGATAGAATCAATAGAATTGGAAAAAAAATACTTTGCTGAATTAACCAGAGCCTGGCAATTAACGGCTTACGCACATCGTTTTGTTCCAGAAGAACAAATGGCCCGTTTATGCCAGGATTGGTCTCGATTTTATGATAAAAGAGTCGATTCACAGACAAATAATTCCAGAGGACTAAATGATGAATAACTCTGGACAAGTCTTACTCTACATTATTCTGTTATTGATATCTCTAGCCACAGCCAATTGGTTTTATAATAATTTTGAATGGGTTAATGAAGAAAAGGAAGTAGGCTTTCAAGGAATTGCGAAGACTAATAAATTGCTGGCTTCTGAATTTTTTCTCAGAAAAATGGGTATTAATGTCCAACAGGTCAATGGCCTGGTGGCGTTTCGTAATCTCCCATCATCACAGCATACACTATTAATCGCCACTCAAAGAGAAACTCTAAATAAAGAGCTTAGCCAAAAGTTATTAACCTGGGTACGCTCAGGTGGTCATCTGATTGTGGAAGCTCGAAATATAGAACGGGATGAAGATGGAAATTCAATTATTGATGATCCTCTACTTGAACCCTTCATGATTTTTTCTGAAGATACGAGTACTTGTGAGTGTAATGATGAAAAGAGTCAAGATACAGATGCTTTTCTTGAAAATTCGCTTGAAAATGAAATGAAAGAAGATTCAGATGATAAAAGCTCAAAAGAGGAAGATAGCCCTGTCGTTTTTTCTTTAAATTCTTCTCCAAGTACAGAGGTTGAAGTGAATTTCCCCTATGATATCTCGCTGGAAAAAGAGACTTCTAAAGCAGATATTTCATGGTTGGTCAAGGATGATGTCGGCCAGTATTTAATACAACTCCCGTTAGAACAAGGCCTCATAACCGTATTAACATCGACATCTATATTTAATAATGATTCTATTGCAGATCATGATCATGCTCGATTTCTACATCATCTGGTACAACAACCCAGGCATGATATGGGGGTCTGGCTGATTCGTGTTGATGATATGCCGCCATTATGGGAATGGCTCTGGAAAAATGCCTGGAATGCCATGTTCGCTCTGAGTCTTTTATTTCTTTTGTGGTTATGGCGAGCACCGCTGCGTTTTGGTCCACAATTAAATGATGCATCCATGGCACGCCGCAGTCTCATGGAACATGTCCAGGCCAGTGGGTATTATCGCTGGCATAATGATCAGTCTGGCCAGTTATTAGCAAAAGTACAAGATAGCTTATGGAATAAGATCCAAAAAATCCATCCTGATATACGACGTGAAAACCACAAGCAGGCCTATGTTAAGTTGGAAGATATTACGGGTATAAAAGAATCCTTGATAGAACAAGCATTGATGGTTGTTGATAGGGTGAATGAGCAGGAATTTGTAAAAAGAATTAGGATGTTGGAGGCGATAAGAAAACACCTTTAAAAGGTTGCTCGGGAATGGGTAGCTGTGAATGCGTGATGGAGAATGTGCTTTGTATTTGCCTTGCGGGGACACTCAAGCACATCCATGTGACGCTCAACTGCGCCATCCATGGCTTAAAAGCCCCGTAAGACAAATACAAAGCACATTCTCCATCACTCAGCGAGCCATTTTCTTGCTAAGGGTGGAAGAGAAAAAAACAACAATCTTTACTCAGGAAATAAAATGGATAATACAGAAACAATAACCCAGATTTGCCAGTCAATTAAGGCAGAGATTTCAAATGCTGTGATTGGTCAAACTGAAGTGATTGAACAAATACTCATTGCCTTAATTGCCAGTGGACATGTGTTAATTGAAGGTGTTCCAGGTCTTGGAAAAACATTATTAGTTCAGGCTTTGGCCAAGACTTTTAGTGGTGATTTTGCACGTATTCAATTTACCCCTGACCTTATGCCCAGTGATGTGACGGGACATGTGCTTTATGATATGAAGTCGGAAAGTTTTAAAGTGAGAAAAGGACCTGTCTTCACCAATTTGTTATTAGCCGATGAAATTAATCGTGCGCCAGCAAAAACGCAGGCTGCATTGCTTGAAGTGATGCAGGAGCAACAGGTGACTCTGGAAGGACGTTCGATGTCTGTATCAAAGCCTTATATGGTTTTAGCAACACAAAATCCCATTGAGCAAGAGGGTACTTATCCACTGCCTGAAGCACAACTGGATCGTTTTTTGTTCAAAGTACTTATTGATTATCCAGATGATAAAGAAGAGCTAAAGTTAGTGCAGCATATTACAGATAAGAAACTCGGTGATAAGCTGGATGTTTCGAAAGTAAATACGGTCGTTGCGCCAGAGGCGATCTCAAAGCTGCAACAACATGCTGCTTCATTGGAAGTGGATGAACAAGTGGTTCAATATGCGATAAATATTGTCAGAGCGACACGAAAGTGGCCTGGTATTTCTATTGGTTCGGGGCCAAGAGGCGGCCTTGCCTTGATTCGTGCAGCCAGGGCTTATGCGGTGGTTGATGGGCGTGACTTTATTACGCCTGATGATGTTAAAAAAATCACTTTGGCTGCAATGAGACATCGTATTGTCCTCTCTCCTGAAATGGAATTAGAAGGTGTACATGTTGATCGAGTTCTGGAAAATATTCTTGATAAAGTAGAAGCGCCAAGAAGTTAAGAGTTCTT